>CAYYHA010000089.1:0-14601 GCA_964471535.1 uncultured Myxococcia bacterium
GCCGCCGCCCCCGCCCCCGATCGATCCGGAACCGGCGCCCCTCGAACGGGCCCCCGGCGGCGCCTGAAGGGCAGGCCGACCGGTCGGCACGGTGGCTGCAGAAGCCGGGGTGCGATGATCCAGCGACCCACCGCGCCACGGTTCCAAGGCGCCGCACCCCGTAGGCCTGCGCCCGGGGGGCGCGCCACGCCCCGCGCAGCGGGCCGGCTGCGGCCGAGCCCTCGGATCCCGGGGCCACCGTGGCCCCCCGTTCACGCCCTGTTCCCGAAAGTCACGCCGGTCGCCCTCGCGGCGGCCTTGCTCCTCCCCGCCGCGGCCCGGGCGCAGTCGGTGGAGGCGGTCCTGCTGCGCGCGGGTCTCGACGCCTGCGCCCGCGCCGCCTGCTCCGAGGCCCTCACCCCCAGCGCCGAGCGAGTCGTCGCGTTCGAGCTGCTCGGGGGACCGGTCTTGAACTTGAGCCCGCCGCAGCCCCTCGCGCCACCGAGCTCGCGGATCCGAGTCGGCCCCGAGGCGCGCCTCTTCGTGGGGCTGCCAAACAGCGGCTACGAGGTGGCCGCCAGCGTCGCATATCTGGCCACGAACACCCAGGGGGTGCTCCGAGCCGGCCTGGGGCTCGGCGCCAACCTGGGAAGCGGTCCGGTGCAGGCCTATGCGCTCGGCCTCCTCGGCGTATGGGGGAACCTGGACGCACAGCCCGATGCCTGGTCCCCCGCCGCCGCGATCGATCTGCGCGGAGCCATGGGGGTGCGCATCCGCGCCTTCGACGGGGTGCGTGTCGTGGCCGAGTTCTCCACCGGCACCCTCGGCGGCTTCGAGGCACAGGGGGGCCCGTTCTTCGAGCTGCGCCTGGGCATCGCGTTTGGCAGCCCCCGGCGCCAGCCGAAGGCGCTCGCCGGCGAGGACGGCTTCGTCCCCTACGAAGCCAGCGGGTCGTAAGGGCGATCCACCCCTTCACCACCGTCGCAGAGGGCCCCGCAGCGCGAGGGCCTCCGGCGTGTGGCGGGAGGCCTAGCTCGCGGGATTGAAGACGCCGTCGAGGTCGGCGGCCACCTCCTCGGCCAGCCGGTCGTCCACCTTCACCAGCGCCCGCGTGTTGCTGCTCCGCGCGAAGTAGTGCACCTCGGCCTCCTCCGCCGGCGGTGTCTTGGCGGCCTCGGCCGCCCCTGCCTTCGACGCCTTCGAGGCCGACTTCTCCCCGTGGCCTTCCCCGTCCCCCTCCTCCGCCCTGGAGGGTGCCTCTGCGGTGCTCGGCTCGGGGCGCGTCCGGTAGAGCGTGAGCGTCTCCTGCGGACCGTCCCCCTCGACCACCACGGTGACCACCGGCTCCAGGTTGGCAGGCTCCTCCTCGCGATACTCGCGGGCCTGCAGGCCGAAGAGCTTGTCGATCCAGTTGCGCCAGGTCTCGATCTTCTTCTGAGGCGCCTCCTCTCGGGCCCAGTAGGCCTTCGCCCGGTCGTCCCGATGCTGCTGCACCATGGTCACCGTCTTCTCACCACGCCTCACCGTCACCCGCTCGATCTCCGAGCGGCGCATGTCGAAGAGCTTCCGCTCAATAAGCGTGCGCTCGGCGTTCTGCAGGGTCCGCAGCGGCGAGCCGTCGACCAGGTAGACACGCCCGCTCTCGGCATCGCGCAGGTAGCGTCGCGCTGCCCCGTAGGTGCGACCCCCCACGTCGAAGGTCCAGGTGCGTCCGGCCTTCTCGAGGACGAGGCGCTCCTTGCTCTCCGCGAGCCCCAGCTTCGCCAGGCGCTCGTCATCGGGGTGTTCGAGGACCCGGTAGGCCAGGAGTGGTGCGAGCTTCTTCACCACACGGCCCGCCGCCGAGGTGGAGACGAAGTGCTTCACCTCCATCGGTGGTGTGCCCTCCTGCGCTGGCGTCCCGCTCTCCCCGTCCGGGGAGGCAGGCTCCTTCGTTTCTGGGGTCGCCGCCTCCGCCTTTTCTTGCTGCGCCGCGCCCTCCTCCTTCGCCTGCGTCTTGGCCGCCTCCTTTGCCTTCGCCTGGCCCTCCCCCTTCGCCGGTGTCGCGACCGTCACCTCGTAGTAGGTCCCCAAGGCGTCCTTCTTCGCCTCGAGGGTGACGGTGTTCTTCTCGGAGCTGTAGCGGATCCGCTGCACTTCCTCGGGGCTCACCGAGACCACCTCGGTACGATCGCCGCGACCTGCCACCGGCTTGTGCGTCCAGGAGAGATAGGAGAGGACGAGCGCGACGACGAGGAGCGCTCCCAAGACGTAGACCTGCCGGCTCATGCCTCCCTCCTCCGCCGCGCAACGTGGAAGAGCCCGGCTCCCAAGATGAGCAGCGGCACCGCGAAGCTCGTCCCGTAGAACCAGATCCGATCCTCGTCGCGCGTGTGTTGGATGCGCACGTCCTCTTCGCTCTCGATGGCACCAGAGATCTCCTCCTCGCCCAGGATCCAACGCAGCGTGTCCACGAAGAGGAAGCGGTTGGCTCGGTAGAGGATGGCCTCGTCCCCGGCGAAGCTCCCGTCGGAGAAGACGGCGATGCGCCACTTCGTCTCGCCCTCGCCCCCTTCTGCGGCCATCCCGATGGCATAGGCGCGCTTCTTCTCCCGGGTGCGATCGAAGGCGTGGTCGCCGGTACGCTCCGCCCAGGTGCCGCTCATGGCCCGCACCGTCTCGGTGGGCCGGGGCGCGGCGTCCTTCCGGGCCTCGAGATAGCCCGCCTCGGGGAAGTAGAGCCCCTGCTGCCGGCCGACCAGGGTCCGCGCCAGATTGGAGACCGAAGGATGGGACGAGTAGTTGTTGGTGATGATCCGCGCCTTGTCGGCGTCGGTGCGGGTGGTCGCGACGAAGTAGCGGTCGTGGTGGAGCACCTCGGGATGGAAGTGAACCCCCAGCAGCGCTTCCAGCGCCTCGTCGCGCTTCCCATCGACGTCGAAGGCGACCAAGAGGCGCCCCCCACGCTCCAAGTAGGTGCGCAGGGTGGCGATCTCCTCGGGGAGGAAGGGCTCCGTGGGCGCCAGGATCACCACGGCCGCCGCATCCGAGGGGATCTCCCGGCCGAGCCCGTCGGTGATGCCAAGGGGCTTCACCCGGTAGTTCAGCTCGTCGAGCCCGCGCTTCAGGATGCTGAGCTTCCGGGCCGGCGAAAGGTCCTTGCCGGACCAGCTCATCTCACCGTGCCCCACCGTGAAGTAGACGACCTGAGCCTTCTTCACCAGCTTCAGGAGCGCTCCCTGCACCTCCCGGTCGAGCTTCTTCAAGGTACTCCTCGCCTTGTCGATGTCGGTCCCCACCGAGATGCGCTCGACCTTCTCCCCCTGCACCAGCGCGATGGTCCCATTGGAGGAGACCCGGTACTGCTTGGCCAGATCCAGGTCCAGGTCGTGGTCGGCCTCGCGCACCGTGAAGGCCTCGCTCGCCTTCGCGAGCGTCTCGAAGTAGGGGCGTACCTCGCGGGCGACCTCGTTCGCGGGCGGGAAGAAGAGCACGGCCTCGACTGGCTCCTCGAGGCTCTGCACGATGGCGCGGGTCGATTCCCCGACCGCGGTGGTCTTCACGTAGCGAAGGTCGACGCTGGCATCGTGCCGCGCGGCGAGGTAGTTGAGCGGAAAGGCGAATGCGGTGGCGAGCGCGAGCACCAGCCCGGTCTCCGTCGCCTGGCTCACCCGGCGCGGCTGTACCACCACCGGCATGGTCGACAGCGCCCGATCGATGAGCAGCAGCGGCAGGGTGCCGACGAGCCATACGATGGGCCACAGAGCCGAGAAAACCGCGGTCCAGCGGTCGCGGACTTCCCCTTCGAAGCCCACCCACTCGACGAAGCGATCCGTGGACAGGCCCCATAGCACCAGTGAGGCGATACCAACCGCCGCAAAGAGGGCGGCCCGCTGCCAGCCGGCGCGGCGCTCCGCCTCGCCGTGCCGAATGCGCTGCACGAAGAGAACGACGCTTCCGGCGAAGGCGAGGTTCGCCAAGACGGTGACGACCGTGGCCGCCGTCGTATCGCCCCCGAGGATGCGCCGCCCCACGTAGAGCAGCGCCATGCCGAGCAAATAGGCGAAGGTCGCGCCGCTCATCGCCAGCGCCTCCAGAGGATGAGTCGCGTCGTGGCGACCAGGAAGAGCCAGGTGAGCGTGGCGTAGTAGACGAGGCTCTGCGTCTCGATGCGCCCCTTCATGAAGGGACGAAAGTGGGTGTCGAAGATGCTCATGTACTCGAAGACGCGAGAGATGGGGGGCTCGGTGAGCTGCGCAAGCAGCCACATGAGTACGAAGAGCACCACGAGGACGGCACCGATGACGCCCGCAACGACTTGGGAGCGGGTCAGCGCGCTCGCGAAGGTCCCGATGGCCACGCAGGCAGAGCCCAGGAAGAGGAGCCCCAAGTACCCGGCGAGGATGTGGGCGAAGCTCACCTTGCCGTTCACCATGACGAGCAGAGGCATGTACACGCTCACGGCGAGGAGCAGGACCAGGAAGGCGAGGGCCGAGAGCCACTTTCCTGCCACCACCGAGCCGGCCGAGATGGGAGCCGAGTCGAGGAGGACCAGAGTCCCGGACTGTCGCTCCTCCGCAAAGAGGCGGATGGTGAGCAGGACCGCCGCCGTCATGGTGAAGCCCGAGGCGAGATAGAAGAACTGCTCGAGCACCTCCGTGGAGAGCTTCGGCGTGCTGCCCATCGCGAAGGCATTGAAGGAGAGACCCAGCAGGAGGAGCACCGCCGAGACGACGGCATAGCCCCACACCGTATTGAAGAACGCCCCCAGCTCCCTCCGGGCCACCAGGAGCGCGCCACGCACCTCTTCCATCACGCTGCCTCCTTCTCCTCGCGCCGCGTCCGGATGAGCCGGAGGAAGGCGGCCTCCAGGTCGGCGTGCTCCGCCGCCACGGAACGCACCCCGAAACCGGCCTCGACCAGGGCGGCGACGACGCCTTCTCGCCGGTCCTCGGGGAGACGGAGCCGGGCTTCGATCACGCCGTCACCGAGCACGCTGCTCCCTTCGATCTCGGCACGGATCCCCTTCTGGGGGAGCGTCTTCTCGGCAAAGGTGCGCAGCGTCGCCTCCTCGCCCCGCAGCTCCAGGGTGAGCACCACGCCTCCCTCGAGATCGCCCACGAGCGCGTCGACACTTCCGCAGGCCACCTGCTCCCCGCGGTGGATGACCAGGATGCGGTCGCAGGTCAGGGAGACCTCGGAGAGGATGTGGCTAGAGACGAGGACGGTGTGCCGCCCCCCCAGGGCGCGCACCGTCTGGCGCATCTCGGCAATCTGGGCCGGGTCCAGGCCGCTGATCGGCTCGTCCAGGATGACCAGCGCCGGCTGATGGAGGATCGCCTGGGCGATCCCCACCCGCTTTCGGTAGCCGTGGGACAGCTCGTCGATGACCCGGTGCAGGTCGCTCTCCTCGAGCCCCGCCTGCTCACAGACCTGGGGCAGGCGCGATCGGACCTCCTCGGCGCGCATCCCCTTGAGCTGACCGGCGAAGCGCAGGTAGTCGGCGACCCGCATCTCCCGGTACAGCGGAGGTTCCTCGGGGAGGAAGCCCACGCGGCGCCGTGCCTCCCGGCCCTGCTCGAGGACATCGACCCCCTCGATCTCAGCTCGGCCTGCCGAGGGCACGAGGAGGCCGGCGAGAATCTTGAGGAGGGTGGATTTTCCCGCCCCGTTGAGCCCGAGCACACCGACGATCTCGCCGCGGGCGATCTCGAAGCTCACGTCCTTCAGCGCCGGCCGCCGCCCGTAATAGCGAGTCAGGCCTTCCGCGCGCACCATCGTGCTCATCGCTACCCTCCGCCCGCGCGCTTCCTACCGCGTCCTCGAGTGGAGCCGGCGGCTCCAGGGCGCCGAACCACACGGATGGGCGAAGCAATAGCCAGGCCCGGAAAATCGTCAAGCCCAAGGGGAAGGCGTCCGGCTCACACCGGCTGCAGCGGGAGCTGCTTGCTGCCGTGGGGGCTCACGATGGCGCAGGTCAGATCGAAGTCGAAGCCGATGCGCATCTCCAGGGTGAGGTCGCCGGCGTGCGCCGCCATCCAATCCGCGGGGACGGTGAGCATGCCGAGGAGTTCGCGCTCCACCGCCGCCGCATCCGCCGCCTCGTAGACGGCGAGGTTCATCGGCTGTCCATCGGGTGGCCGAGTCTCGATGGTCACGGTGTGGGTCGAGGGGACCACCGCGTTGCGCCCGATGACCTCCTTCGTGCCCAAGGTGGGCGCCATCACCCCGATGGGCATGGGCACCACGTCCACCAGTGCCGGCCCCCGCGGCAGGTTGAGCGTGCGGCCCAGGATCGCCGCCCCGATGGCCACGCCCAGCTCCGGGTGCACGTGCTTCTTTGGGTCGTGCTTGAAACGGCGGGTGAGGCGATCTCGGATCGCCGGCATGCGGGTCTGGCCGCCGACGAAGATGACCTCCCCCACGTCGAGATCGGAGCAGCCTGCCGCGGCGAGGACGTCCCCCACGATCCCGACGGCCCGGGCGATGAGCCCCTCGCTGATCTCCTCAAGCTCGGCCCGGGTCAGGTCGTACTCCAGATCGACGAATCCCGTCCCGTCGCTGGCGACGAGCGGCACCTTGATGTGGGCCACTTCTTCCTTCGTGAGGCGGATCTTCGCTGCTTCGGCGGCGAAGAGGAGCCGCTGCATCACCACCTTGCTGGGATCGAGCTTTCGCCCCTGCTCGAAGGTCACCACGTTGAGCAGGTGGGTGACGATCGTGGAGTCGAAGTCCCGACCGCCCAGATAGGGGTCGCCGCCGGTGGAGAGCACCGTGGCCACCCGGCGGCTCACGTCGAGGAGGGTGGCGTCGAAGGTGCCGCCGCCGAGGTCGAAGACCAGCACCCGGCCACCGGCGTCCTTGTGCTTCGCGTAATAGAGGGCTGCTGCGGTGGGCTCGTTGACCATCGCCCGGACCTCGAGCCCGGCCATCTCGGCGGCCGTCCGAACGCCGCGCCGCTGCCCGTAGGAGAAGTGGGCCGGCACCGTGAGCACTGCGTCCTCGAACTCGAAGCCGGCCGTGGCATTCGCCAACTCGAGGATCCGGCGGATGACGTGGAAGGCGACGTCGGTGAACGAGACCGGGCTGCCCTCGATCGCCGCTGCGCACAGCCCCTGCTCGTCCTCGATGATCTCGTAGGGGTAGCGGTCCTTGTTCCGGGTCACGAACTCGCTCTTGAAGCGCCGGCCGATGAAGCGCTTCGGCGCCACCACCGTCCGATGCGGATCGTCGAGGAGCTGCTCGCGCGCGAGGGCACCGACCAGCACCTTCTCGCCCGGCCCGAACCACACCACCGAGGGCAGGGTGTAGGACTTCTCCCCGACGGGCACGAGGTGGATCTTCCCCTGCGCGTCACACCAGGCGGCCGCCGTGTTGGTGGTGCCGAAGTCGATCCCCAGGACCGGTCGTTCGTTCGCCACGGGCCGATTGTGGCAGAGCCGCGCCTTCGGATCGAGGGGGGGCCAGCCCCTTCCGTTGCAGATTCTGCGGACGGCGGTGTCCGTCCCTTGGAAGGTATGCACAAGACCGAGCCCCAACGTCGCAAACGACCCGGTTACTCTTGTCATGAAGCGGGGCCGGGCCGCGCCGGCGCACCCGTTCCGGGCTGTTCCGAGCCCTCGCCTAGGACCGGCAGATGGAGATGAGGCCAAAGCTCGAAGTCATCGAAGGCGGCGCCCAGCAGCCCGACCGCGGCGCGATCCTCCGCGACTTCTACGAGCGCTATGCGCCGTACGTCTACCGCCGCTGCCGCTACCTGCTCCGCAACGACGAGGACGCCGAAGATGCGATGCAGGAGGTCTTCGCCAAGGCGCTGCGCCACCTCGATGCCTTTCGAGGTGAGGCCTCGGGGCTGACCTGGCTGACGAAGATCGCCACCCACCATTGCCTGAACGTGCTCCGCGCCCGGCGGGCCAAGTGGCGCGACGCCTTTCGGCGAAGCGAAGCGCTTCGGCCGGTGGCGAAGGAGGGCTCCGAACTCGTGGAAGCCCGCGACCAAGTCCGGCGGGCACTCGCCCGCTTCGATGTAGAGACGCAGCGCTGTGCCATCCACTACCACGTGGACGGCATGACGCTTCAGGAGGTGGCCGACGCGGTGGGCCGGAGCATCCCCACGGTCCGCAAGCGCCTCGCCGCCTTTGCGAGAGCGATGGAGAAGCTGTCATGAACGCCGCAGCCAGAGAACATCCCGGCGAGCTCGATCTCACCCGCCTGCACATCGGGGAGCTGTCCCCCGAGGAGGCACGGCGCCTACGAGCGCACCTCGAGACCTGTGCCGCCTGCCAAGAGCAGCTGGCCAAGGCCCGCCGGGTCTACGAGCGCTTTCCCCGCGAGATCCCCTACGAGCGCTTCGCTGCCGGCGTGGAGCGCGCGGTGCGAGCCGCCGACGCGAGGCGGCCCCGCCGGCGGCGCCTGCTGCCCGCCGCCACGGTGCTCGCCGCCGCGGCCGCCGGCCTCCTTCTCGTGCTCAACCTCGGGCGCATCGCCCCCACCCATCGCGTCAAGGGTGGCGCCGAGGTGGATCTCTACGTGGGGGGGGACGGGCACACGCGCACGGCGGCCACGCGGGAGATGCTCGCGCCGGGGGAGCGCATCCGCATCCAGTACAAGCCCGGCGAATGGTCCTATCTGACGGTGGTGAGCATCGACGAGAGCGGTGAGGTCTCGCCCCTCTACCCGGTCTCCGGAACCGCCCTGCCCATCGGCCGGGACGGCCCCGGCGCCCATCTGCTGCCGGACAGCATCGAGTTCACCGGAAGCGGCCTGGAGCGTATCATCGTGGTGATGACGGACCGTCCCCTGACGGTCGAGGAGGTGGCCGAAGCGGCGAGGGAGGCCTACGAGGCGGCAGGCGGCGACGTGGACAGCCTCCCCGACCTAGACCTGCCAGGGGAGCAGTTCCACCGTCTCATCATCAAGCCCTAGGCGCTCCCATGCACCGTCTCCTCGCCAGCTTGCTGATCGGGCTAGCGACCGCAGCCGTCGCACATGCGGCGGAGACGCGTCGTTTCGCCGTGATCGTCGCGAGCAACGACGGCGGCGAGGGGACCGAGCCGCTCTACTATGCCCACGAGGATGCGCGGAAGATCCACGAGATCCTCACGCGCGTGGGAGGGGTTCGCCCATCGGACGCGCGGCTCATCCTCGAGGGGTCGGCGGACGAGGTCCTTCGCGCCATCGATGCGCTCGAGGCGCGGGCGCGCCAGGCGAAGGCCAGAGGGGCCCGCACCCTCTTCATCCTCTACTACTCGGGCCACGCCAAGGATGGAGCGCTGCGCCTCGGGGACAGCCGGCTCCCTCTCGACCTCCTTCGCGCGCGTCTGAAGTCCCTCGACGCCGACGTTCGCATCGGCGTCCTCGACTCCTGCCGCTCCGGCCTGGTCAACCGTACCAAGGGCGCCCGCCGGGCCCCTGCCTTCGAGGTCGATACGGGTGCACCGGGGGATGCGCGCGGGATGGTCCTGCTCACCAGCTCCAGCGCCGACGAGGACTCCCAGGAGAGCGATCACCTCGGGGGAAGCTACTTCACCCACCACTTCGCCACCGGTCTCCTCGGGGGTGCGGACCGCTCGGGGGAGGGCCGCATCACCCTGAGCGAGGCCTACGCCTACGCCTACGAGCGCACGGTGGCGGCCACGGCCTCCACCTCCGCCGGTCCCCAGCACCCCACCTTCAGCTATGACCTCGAAGGGAACGGGGACGTCGTGCTCACCGACGTCTCGAGCCGGCGCGAGGGCATCGTGCTCCCCGCCGAGGCGCCCGACGGCATCTACTACCTGGTCACCCCCGAGGGCCGCGTCGCCGCCGAGGTGCTGAAGTCGGGCCCGGAGCCGCGGCGCATCGCCCTCGCGCCGGGCGACTACACGGTCAAGCGCCGGCTTCCGGACCGCCTGCGCATCGGTGAGATCCGCGTGCCGGTGGGGCGCCTTATCACTCTGCAGGAGGCGGGGCTGCGTGACGCGCCGTTCGCCGACGACCCGGTGAAGGGCAGCGGCCGAGCAGCGCGCGGCGGCGGCTGGCGCGTGGCCGGCACCGGAGGCTACCGCGCCTTCTTCCAGGCGCCGGAGCTGGGCGAGATCTTCCCATCCACCCTGCTCGCAGGTGCCGAGCTGGAGCAGCGTGGGCTCTTCGGCCCCGGCTGGATCCTCCTCCTCGAAGTCGTCGTGGGACAGACTCGGTCAGAGGCGATCGTGGAGGGCACCTCGTTCCCCTACGGCGCCACCTCGCTGTCGGTGGGCAGCGGCCTCGTCCGTGAGTGGCGCTTCGGAATCGTGCGCCCTGCGGCCGGGGTCGAGCTGTCCTGGCTCTATCTGCGCCGCGCCTTCGACGACGAAACCCTACCGGCCCAGGACTTCTCCACCTTCTCCCCGGGCCTGGTGGGGGGGCTGCGCCTTAGTCTGGGCCGCGGCTTCTTCGCCGGCCTCCGGGGCCGGCTCCACTATCTGCACTACGCCGTGGACCAGGACCTCTCCCTGGGCTACGCCGTCTTCTCCCTCTCCTTCGGATACGACGGAGGTGAACGATGAAACGCCGACCGAAGGCGGCGCGCCGCCGCGGCGCTGCCGTGAGCCTCGTCCTCCTCGGGGGCCTCGCCGCCGGCTGTGGGGGCTCCTGGTCGAACGAGGACCTCCTCTTCTTGCAGGCGGTGCCCGAGCGGACGCGTCTCGAGAGCACCCTCCCGGGCACCCGTCCGGGGGAGCAGAGTCAGAGCCTCGAGCGCTTCCTCGTAGGAGAGAGTTCGGAGCTTCGCGAGTGGACCTTGAGCGCTTCGCAGGACTTCAACGCAGGGCTCTTCGAGATCCTCTCCGGTCTCGAGGAGGTCCGCCGCACCCCGCCGACCCGCCGCGAGCGAGACCGCCGCATTTGGGGCCCCTTCCCCCATCCGACCCTGCGCCGCTTCGACCTGAAGGTCGAGATCGAGCGGCGCGCCCCCGGCGAGGGAGAGTTGCCGTACCTGCCGCCCGATTTCTCGTGCGCGGGGCCGGTCTTCGTCTATGCCGCCTCGCTCGGTCCCCGCGGCGAGGCGCGCTGGGCGCGGATCATCACCGGGCTGTACTGCGCGAAGGGGGGCCTGCGCCGGGGTGAGGGCTTCGTGGCCATCCACCCCGACCGCATTCGCGCCCTTGGCCTCCCCACCCCCGACACCGACGAGCTGGCCCGGGTCCTCGTCCACTACCGCACCGACGCCTACCCCATCCTGGTGGACATGGTCTTCACGCCGCGTCAGGGCACCGAGCTGGAGGAGTTCAGCTACCACTACCGCCGCTACGCCGACGGCGAGGGCGCGCTGCAGTTCAACCTCTCCCACAACATCCTCGGACCGGCGGTGGAGCGGTGGCAGGTGACCGCCGGGTGGCGCCCCGATGGATCGGGCCGGGGCCAGACGGTGGTCTCCGAGGGGGACCTCGCCGGTCCGGAGACGTCGGTCGAGTGCTGGGATGCCCGGGGGATCATCGGCTACGAGCTGAAGACGTGGGAGGGCAGCGAGGAAGGTGACCCCTCGGCGTGCCCCGCCCTGCGCACTTTCGAGTAGGTGCTGGCGGGGCGGCCTCACCGGTGTTTGACCCGGCGCCGGAGATCGGCTGGAGTGGGCAGGCGCCCATGCCACGCCGCCTGCTGCCGCTGCCCTGGCTCTGCTGTCTCTTCCCCCTCGCCCTTGCGACGTGGCCGGCGGCGGCCGCTGCGGAGACCTACCAGCACGAGGTGGAGCTGGCACTCGATTTCGGAGCCTCCATCGCCGACCGCGGACCTCTGGCGGGGCTGGACGAGGGTCCACCTGTCTTCCTCGGGCTCACCGCCGGCTACGCGGCGACCGAGTGGCTCCTCCTCGAAGGCTTCGGTGGCTGGCTGGCCAACGATTCAAGCGTGGTGCTGCTCGCCGGCCCCCGCCTGCGCACCGGCTACTACCCCATCAGCGCGAGCCTGGGGCTGAAGGCCGGCGCCGTCCTCCTGGGTACGGGCCTTCGCTTCAACCTCGCGCCCGAGGTCGGGGCGGAGATGCGCATCGGAGGCCGCGGGCTCCTCGGCCTGGGCTACGCGGTGGACTTCGTTCCGGGAGACCCAGTGCTCTACCACCGTGTGTACCTGCGCGGCGGGTACTGGTTCTACTGATCCTTTGCTCGACGGCGGCCGCGTCCTTGGCCGTGCCGGCCGCGCCGGGTGGAGAACCCCGGGGCACGAGGGCCATCGCTCCCGCATCGCCCTTGCCTTGGGTACGATGCAGGCGGTGGCAACGGCCCAGCCAGCACGACCTCCGCGGCACCTCCCTCTCTCTACTCGGGTCGCCGTGCTCTTCAGCGGGGCACAGAGTGTGGGCTGGGTCTTCCTCGCGATGGGGCTCTTCTTCGTCGCCTTGCTCGGCGGCGGGCGCCTCTTCGACGATCTGCGCCTGGCGGGCTTCGAGACGACGCGCACCCGTGGCGTGGTGGTGGCCGTCCACCCTCCGAGTGGATCCACCGAGGACCGGCCGACCTACCCGGTGGACTTCCGCTACCAGCCGGAAGGGGGATCCGAGCGAGAGGCCTCGGGCTACGTCGTCGGCGAGGCGCCCGGGGTGGGCGCACCCCTTTGGGTCGAGTACCTCACCGGCCGGCCGGAGGTGGCGCGCCCGATGGGCGGGTGGCGCACTCCGCTCGGCCTCTTCGGGCTCGTCCCCTGCGTCTTCCCCCTCGTCGGCCTCGTCTTCGTCGCCGACGGCCTCCGCCGGCGCCGCCGCGAGATCTCCCTGCTCGAAGACGGGGAGGTCGCCCGGGGCCGCGTGACACAGATGCGCTCCACCTCGGTACGCGTGAACGGGCGCCCGCTCTTCGAGTACCACCTCGTCTTCGAGGACGGCCGGGGCACGACGCAGACCCTTATCACCCGAAGCGCCCGGGGCCCCGAGCTGGGCGGCAAAGAGGCATGGGTCCTCTACGATCCCTGGCGTCCGGAACGGGCCCTGGCGCTCCATGCCGTGCCGGCCACCGTTCGTTTCGACGGGCGTGGACAGGCAAGGCCAATGGGGGGCGCGGCCTTCGTGCGCTGTCTCCTCCCCGCCCTCGTCGCAGGAGAGCTGCTGTGGCTGATCCTCGCGTAGCGCTGCGACGCTGGACCGATGGGGTCACGCGTCCACTCGTTCTCACCGGAGCGGGCATCTCCGCCGAGAGCGGCATCCCGACCTTCCGCGGGACGGAGGGCATCTGGAAGGTGGGCTCCCGCCACTACCGGCCCATGGAGCTGGCCACGCGCGCGTTCTTCGAGCGGGCGCCCGACGAGGTCTGGGCGTGGTACCTCTACCGCCGCGGCACCTGCCGGCGCGCCCGGCCCAATCGGGCCCACCGGGCCCTCGCGGCACTGGAGGCCCGGTTCGGGGACGACTTCACGCTGGTGACCCAGAACGTCGACGGCCTGCATCTCCGGGCCGGAAACAGCCGTGAGCGCACCTACGAAATCCACGGGAACATCGACTTCATGCGCTGCGGCGCCGGGTGCTCGCCCGCCGTGCCCATTCCCGAAGCGGTCGACACGGCCTGGCCCGAGGCACGCCGCCTGGACGAGGCCACCCGGGAGGCGCTGCGCTGCACCCGATGCGGGGCACCGACCCGACCCCACGTCCTGTGGTTCGACGAGTGCTACGATGAGGAGAACTACCGCTGGGAGAGTTCGATGCGCGCCGCACGGGAGACCGACCTCTTGGTCGTGGTCGGAACCACCGGGGCCACCAACCTGCCGCTGCAGATCGGGGCGCTGTGCGCCCGCCGCGGCGTGCCCCTGCTGGTCGTGAACCCGGAGCCGAACCCCTTCTCGCAGTGGGTGGAGGAGACGGGCCGCGGCCTCTTCCTCGAAGGGACCGCAGGCGTCTGGGTGCCGCGAATCGTCGAGGCGCTCGGCGCCGAAGGGATCGGGGGGGACGCCGGCGATGGCTGAGCGCCGGATCGCTCCGCCTCCCCGCGTGATACCGCTCTCGACGCGCCTCGGCGTCCGCTTCGGCGGCCTCCAACGTGCGGGGTGGCTCCTGCTCGGCATCTCGGTCGTCGTCTTCGCCAACTACGGAGGCCGGCGCGTGATCGAGGACCTGCGCATGGACCTAGGGGATCTGAAGGTCGTGCGGGGAGAAGTCCTCGAGGTCCGGGAGAGCCGATACGTGTACCGGCGGCGCCCCCTCTACGAGGTGCTGCACCGGCACGTGGTGACGCGGCCCGACGGCACGCGCCGGGAGATTCGGGCGCGCAGCTACGTGCGGCGACCACCGCAGCCGGGCCAGGAGATCTCCATCGAGTACCTCGCCGACGATCCCACCCTCGCGCGCGTCTTCCGGGAGCGGCGCTCGGGCAGTCGGGCCTTTCCTTGGCTGTTCCTCGTCTTCCCTGCCTTCGGCCTTCTGCTCGTCCTCGGCACCTGTCGCACGGGCCGGCGGAACCTCCACCTCCTCGCCTTTGGGAAGACCGCCAAGGGCCGCATCCTCGAGCGGCGCAAGACGGATCTCGCCGTCAATCGGCGCCGGGTCTACGTCTACACCGTCGCCTTCGAGGACGACCGCGGGGGACAGCACGTGTTCAAGACAAAGACCACCGAGGTGGAGGCGGTGGGGGACGAGCCGGAGGAGTGGGTCCTCTACGATCCGGACCGCCCCGATGCCGCCTGCCTCCTCGATGGCCTGCCCGG
>CAYYHA010000090.1:0-9690 GCA_964471535.1 uncultured Myxococcia bacterium
TCGAGGCCGAGTGCCTGTACCGATCGGGCTTCTGCCGGCTGGAAGGACTGGAGCAGCGGGCCCGCCTCCGAGAGATCGAGCAGCGTCTCGTCCACGTCGAAGGTGGGGGGTGCCTCACGGGAGGCGAAGTAGGCGCCGATGAACATACGGACACCAGGAATGCGCCGCGGGAGCGCCGCGTGCCAGGTGCACTGCTCGATGATGACCACCGACCCCGCCGGACAGGAGATCTCGATCTGCCCCTCCCAGCGGGTGTTCGCAATGGGGAACGGCGGCTCGATGTTGGGATCGTTCTCTCGCCGTGGCCAGATGAGCACCTGGCCGCCATCTGCGTCGAGGTCGTCGAGATAGAGGAGCACGACCACCCGCTGCGCCTTCTCGAAGTGCGGCGTCCAGCCCATGCGGCGGTAGAGCTCGTCGTCGATGCCCCCCACGTGCGTGTGCCACTGGAAGAAGGGGCGGGTAGAGTCCGATAGCACGGCGCCCGTCTTCTCGATGTAGGCGCCGTCTCCGAAGAGGCCGCGCAGGATCTCGGCTACCTGCGGCTTCAAAAGGTGCGGCGCGAGCTCAGGTCTGAAGCGCAGGAGCTTGTGGAAGACGAGACCCAGCCCCCAGATCTCGATGTCCTCGGCCACGTAGCCGTGCGTGTCCTGGTAGAAGGGAAAGCGGCCGTTTTCCTCCCAGACCGCGGTCAACTCTCGGCGTAGGAAGGCAACCTCGTCCGCGCCGTAGAGCTTCGGCACCACCGTGTAGCCCGCGCTGCGGATCTGGCGCACGTGGGCGGCGGCGTCGAAGGCGCCTGCGACGGCCGCAGGTGGGCTCATCGGCGCGCCCTCCGTCGGAAGTACTCGGATCCGACGAGCCCCTTGCGCCCGTCGAGGTGGAGGCCGCCCGGATCCCGCGCATCGATGGCCTCCACCGCAGCGCGGATCACGCTGGTGAGTGCCTCCTTCGCCTCGCCTCGTTCGTCTCGTACGTTCTTGTAGTAGATGTTGAACGAGGCACTGCGGTGGAGCGCCGGCCGCGCCTCGTCCCGCGCCTCGAGCACCACGTCCACGCTGCCGGCGCCGGCGGCGAAGCGGTAGATGCAGGCGCGCCGGGTCAGCAGCATCTCCTCGAGGCGCGCGCCAGTGGACTCCGCGACGCCCTCTATGAGGGCGCGCCAGGCGGGCAGCTCGCTGGGAGGCACCTCGGATCCGTCCGGTGCGTCACTTTCCACGGGGAGCCCGTACTCTGGCTCTTGCCAGGGACGGCTTCGGGGCACCGGCTGCAGGAGGTCGGCCTCCCACCCGAACTTCTCGATGTAGGGGTGCGTCAGACCCAGGCAGGTCTCCGCGTGTTCGCACTTGGCTTCGTAGAGGCAGGCGAACTCCGGATAGACCTCGTAGAAGGCCTCCACGATGACGACGTCGGGCTGCGCGTTGTCCATCGCCTCGGCGTGGGCGCCGAGGAGGCACTGGGGCACGTACTTCACCCGGCACTCGATCCCAAGCGAGTGGGCGCGGTCGAGTGCCGCGACGAGCGCCGGGGCGAGGCGCGCCATGGGGACGAGGAGGCCGCGCTCGTCCGCGTAGTCCTCCATGGGCAGGTAGTTCCACCATTCCATCCCCGCCGGTCGAAAGGGAAAGACGGTGTCCACGATGGCAGCGAGGTGATCCACGTTGAGCGTGGTGAGCACCGTGTTGGTCAGGATGCAAGCGCCGAGGGCACGCAGGTTCTCGAGCCCACGCATCGTCTCGTCGAAGCCGCCGGGGCGTTGGGCGATGTGATCTTGCACGGCTGCGTTCGGACCGTGCAGGGAGACGAAGAACTCGTCGACGCCCGCCTCCATGAGCCGTTCGGCGAAGCTGCGGTCGGCGAGGAGGCGGCCGTTGGTCTGCAAGCGGATGTGATCGAAGCTCTTCGAGTCGCGCGCATAGACGAGGTAGTCGAAGAGCTTCTCCTCGAGGGTGACCTCCCCGCCGGTGAAGGTGACGCGGCGGTAGCGGCGGTGGCGCACGTTGTCGTCGACGGCCTCCTTGAAGCGGTCGAAGGGCACGCCCCGGAAGTAGTTGAGCCCTTCCGCGGCGATGCAGAAGCGACAGGCCGAGTGACAGTGAAAGTCCACCGTCACCGTCAGATCGCTGAAGCGTGTCGGCTCGAAGCGCCCTTTGTAGCTCTGCATCAGAGCGTCCCGTAGAAGCTGGTCTTGAGATAGACGAGGTTGCCGTCCTCGTCGTCGCGGTAGTCGATCCCCACATCGAACCACAGGTGTTCGAAGCCCTCCCGCTGCGCGGCGACGAAGTCGACGAGCGGCGCCGGGTACCCGAAGCGACGCAGGAACCAGAGCAGGCGGCTTACGTCGATCCCGGAGAAGTAGACGGCGTCACAGCTTCGCTTCTTGGCCACGCACACCTTCTTGCATGCGAAGAGCTGCGGCAGCAGCACCTGGGCGAGCTTGCGCGGGTCCCCGTAGTCGACGAAGACGCTGCTCTTCAGGAGCGGCAGCACGCGATCGATCTCGGTCTTGGGTCCCATGAAGCGATAGGTGTTCTGCAGGGAGAAGCCCGAACGATCCAGGGTATAGGAGCGGCCCGCGTGCTCGCTGGTTCCGGTGAGGTAGAGGTTCAGGACCTCCACCGAGCCGCGCTCGAAGCTGTCCGGGTAGAGATCGAAGCTCACCATCATGTAGGGGATCGACTCGCGGACCTTCGGCGCGATGCGAAGGTAGGGTTCGAGGGCCCGGGACAGGGCGGTGGCGGTGGCGGCGGCGTCCTCCTTCGCCGGGTCGTAGAAGTAGAGTTCCCACCACAGTCGGCTGCCGTCGAACTTCACCCCCCAAACCGTCAGGTCCCGCCCCAAATGGGCCTGCACCGCTTTCAGCGGGGCGTGGAACGCGGACAGGCAGCCGGCCACCTCGAGGGACCGCCACAGGAGGTTCTCCGCCCGTAGCTTCCCCGCGGTCGGGCGCCGCGGCGCGTACGGCTCGAGGCAGTAGTCGAAGTAGCGATCGTCCGGTCCTGCGGGCAGGAGCTCCAGAGCCGGCCCCGCCTCTTGGGTTACGCTGGCCATCGAGGGAGCGATTGTCGCCCACCGGTGCAGCCGCTGTCATCCTGTCTCCCGCATCGGCCCTAGTACCGCGCCCAGGGCGAAGGAGGCTCGCCTCGAATCCGCCGGCCATCGGGCGAGAGGGCTCCGGCCGCCCACTGCATGAGGGCATCGACACGGGGCCCGGCCACCGTCCCCTCTCGGATGCGGTAGGAGAGCGCGTGCGGACCGGTGCGAAGGTAGGCACGCTCCGCCGCCGCCGCCGGCGCCACGTAGATGCCCACCTCGCCCTCGGGGCACCGGAACACGGCCACCGGCTCGAGGCGCCACTGCGGGGCGCCGGCGCCGCGGGCGCGAAAGTACAGCGTCCAGGCGCGTCCCACCGCGTCCACACCCACCGAGGTGGGGGCGCCAGGCGGGAAGGGCGCGCAGCGGGCGGCGCGTTCCTCGTCCCAGCCGGGCAGCTCGGAGAGGGCGAGGGCGGCGCCGGGCCGCAGGGCGACGAAGCTCGCTCGACGGGTCCACCGGCCGGCCCGACGAACCCAGCTCTCCACCCCGCCGGCCACCGCCTCGCCGGGGACGAGGCGGCGGAGGCAGGCCGGGGCGCCCGGGGGCATCCCCGGAGACTGCACGTAGGCCTTCAGTTCCTCGGCCCCCGTCGCGAGGTTGAGTCCGAGCACGTGGGGGGGCGGCGCCTCGGGCGCGCCCAGCGCCTGCGCGAGGCGGCGTCGGAGCGCTGCCGAGGCATCCGACGCATTGAGGTAGAGCTTCGAGACGCCGGCTGCGGCGTCCCACCCCCCGATGAGTCCCATCCCCTCGCGGCGGGCGAGCGCCAGCATCCGCTGAGCCGAGGGTCCCAGCTTTGGCGGCAGCGCCTCGAGGAGAGCTCGGGCCTCGTCCGCGCCGAGGCGCTCGAGCATCATCCGCTCCCCCCGGAGCGGACCGGTGCCCCCCCGCAGCGAGGCTTCGAGGCGATCCCAGGAGAGCCGGAGGACCCCGGTGATCGCGCCCGCGGCCGACGCCCAGGGGCCCAGGCTCCGCACGAGCGCCTCGCGCAGCGCCGCGCCCTCAGTCATCCGCGGTCGCCTCCTTATCTCCGCGCGGTTCCAAGGCCGTTCTGGGAGCTGGCGCCGCAGCCCGCCGGCGCGAGGCGTGTTCCGCCGTGGCCCGCTCGGAGGCGCGATCGCTGCTGGGCCGAGGGGCCTCTTCGAGCCCGCTGCTGCGCTCGCCCTCTGCCATGGCTGCGTGATCGTAGCAGGTCGCCGAGCCGCACGGGGTCCTGCGGCGCGGACGCCCGCGGCGAGGCGTACAGCGCGGGAGGGCGTCCCATGCTGCGCAGGGGTGGACGGCGGCGCCCGAGCAGGGGATGGTCTCCTGTCCGTGCGAAGGCTCCCGTCTCCTCCTGGGCGCCATGCGCCGCACGCGCTGGCGCTCATCGCTCTCCTCGCTGCTGCGTCTCCCGTCGAGGCGGCGGTGGTGCGGTCCGAGGCATGCGGCGCCGAGTCCCGTCCGGCACGCCCCGCGGCGCCGCCGCCCCCCGATCCGGCATCCCGCACCTCGGCCAGAGCGGCCGAGGCACCGGTCCGAGCCCTCCCCGATGCGTGGGCGCGGCTCACCGACCACGCGGGGCTGAAGGTGGGCGCTTTCTTCCTCGGTGTCTCGCTGATCCGCATCGCCTCGAGCCGTGACCAGGCAGTACGCGACTGGGCGCAGCGGACGCAGGTGCTGGGGGAGGCTTCGGCGCTCGGCGCACAGTCCCCACCGCTCATCCTCGGCGGTACGGCGCTGACGATCGCGGGCCTCGCGCTCTTCGCCGACGATGCGTCCGATTCGGCGCGGCAGTGGAAGCACCTGGAGATCTTCGCGGTGAGCCAGGCCGTGACCTCCGGCCTCACCGACCTGCTCAAGGTCGCCACCTGGCGGGAGCGCCCCGACGGGGGCAACCACCTCTCCTTCCCCTCGGGCCACACCTCCAGCGCGTTCGCCTGGGCCACCTTCGTGTGGCGCCGCTATGGCTGGCAGTGGGGCCTTCCCGCGTACGTCTTTGCTGCCTTCGTCGGCTTCAGCCGGATCCACGACGACCGTCACTGGCTGTCGGACGTGCTCGCAGGTGCGCTGCTCGGCGTGAGCGTCACCTACGTCGTAGACGAACTCTACGGTCCGCTCGACTGAACGGGGGTCAGTCGTTGGGAGCGCCTGCCTCGATCCAGCGGCGCACCGTGTCGATGAGCCGCTCGGAGAGCATGCAGTTCTGGCAGCTTGGCATCTGCCGGCCGCACTGCACCGCCGGGAGCCCCTCGGCCTGACAGGCCTCTGCCTGCCGATCGAGCAGCTTCAGGTAGAAGTAGGAGGCCTCGGGGTCGCCTGGGACCACCCGGTCCCAGTTGGGCACCTCGATGGAGGGCTGGCCCACGAGCTGGGCGTAGCCCCGCCCCGTGCGAAGGTCGAGCGGTGCCATGCTGGGCGGACCCACGTGACAGCGGTTGGAGGCGGCGCAGCCGGGGAGGATGTTCTCATCGATCCACGACCAGGTCGCGGGCGGGGGCTCGATGCCTCCGTCCCCGCCGTCGCCTCCGTCGCCCGCGTCCGAGGGGCCTGCGTCTCCCCCGTCGGGCCCGGCATCCCGGCCGGCATCGCGCCCGCTGTCGACGCCGCCGTCGCTCCCGCTCGGCGGGCCGCAGTGAACGCCCGCCGAGAGGAGGACGAGGAGCCCCAGGCATGCCAGAGCGCGCCGGCAGCTCACCCCAGCGAGGTACCGCATGGCAGACCGCATCTCGCCTCCGTCAGCGGATCGTCAGCGAGTAGTCGGCCGCGGCGCCGAGGTACCCGTAGACCTCGATGAAGATCTGCCCATCTGCGGTCACCGTGACGCGCTCCTCGTTCGAGGTGGAGGCGGAGCTGGCCAGCGGCTCGCCCGAGGCGTCGTAGACCCCGAGGTCGAGGTCCCCCTCGGCGTGGCTGAAGGCGATGCTCACCTCGACCTCCCCCGAGACGAAGACGGTGAACCAATCGTGCTCGTCCTCGCACACGCGGAGGCCGTCGTAGGTCCCAGGCTCGAGGGGGACGGCCCCGCTCCGATCGGCGCCGGTGTCCCCGCAGCCGCCCAGGGTCGGGGGCGGCTCTGGACCCGGTCCGGGGTCCGAGCCCGGGTCCAAGCCCAGATCGCACCAGGGCTTGGCGGTCGTCTCGGCCAGGGTGTCGGTGACGGTGTCCGCCTGGGGGCAGGTTTCGTCGGCGCTCCAGTCCACCCACTCGTCACCGCGGCCGATGGCCTGCGCATGTTCACGGAAGAGCGCGTAGCCGTCGTCGCCCGCGCCGGCGTTGCGGGCCATGAAGGGCACCGGTGCGTTGCAAGTGCCGCTGCCGTCGTCCACCACGCCGCGGTTGTAGTCCATGATGATCTCGTACATGGCCGGGGTCGTGGAGTTCCAACAGCAGGTCTTCGACTGCTCGTAGACCAGCTCGGCGAAGACGTAGTCGTCGAGGATCCGATACTGCCGATCCACCTCTCCGGGGGTCATGCCGAAGTGCTCGGCCATGACTCGGTAGAGATCCTCGAACGCATCCTCGCGCTTGATCCGTGCCGCACAGCTGGCGGGATAGCGCCGCAGGTGGGCGCGCGCCGACTCGATTCGTTCGAGCGCGAGGTCGCGCTCTTCCTCTGGGGTCAGCTCGGCGAGGATCTCCTTGAAGCGCGCCGGTCGCGCCGCGATGGCCTCGAGGTCCGTCGAGTCGATCCAGATGGCCTCGTCCCCGGGCATGAAGGTGTTGCGGTAGTTGCCGCCGTACGGCAGGGCGACGCGCCAGCGGCGGATGCCCCCGCCCAGGGCCGCGTAGGGCTCGCCGTCCCAGTTCTCTCCCGGCCCACCGGTGGTGTCGAGGGAGAAGTAGTAGTGCGCGCTGGCCCCTTCCTCCCACACGGGCTGCCGGCGTGGCATGGAGCCGGTTGCGATGGCCAGCTCCATGCGCCCTCCGGCCAGCTCCGCACGGCGCATCACCGGGATGGTGTGCCCGATGCCGCGCCGCTGCCAGCGCTCGAGGAGGACGTCGCCGGGCCGGGTCGCTTCCGGCTGGATGTGATACATGTTCGCGGCGTCGGCGAGGTTGGCAGAGCCGAAGTAGGCGAGCACGAGGAGCATGAAATGCCCTGCCCGCTTGTTGAGGAAGACCTCGTCGAAGTAGGCGCCGGCTCGGGCGCCCTCGCCGAGGAAGGGCACCTCGTCGCCCCCACCGTAGAGGCCGCGGCTGCGCAGCCGCTCGTCGCTGGGCCAAGGGTCGCCCGGTTTCCACTGCCCGGTGTAGTCCCGATAGCGCTCGGAGAAGGCAGGGCTTCGGCCGTAGCGCGACCCATCGGCGCGGAGGAAGCCCATGTGCCCCAGGTAGATGGGGCCCTTCGCGTCGCGCGCCTCCAGATAGAAGGGCAGCCCGTACCAGGAGGCGAAGGCGGCGCGTAGGAAGATGGCGACCTCGGCGCATTCCAGGAAGGGGGCCGGGAGCGTCCGCTCGCCATAGGGCGTGGTGAGCCGGAAGGTCTGACCCCGTTCGTAGCCGTCGATCTTCTCGAGGCTGGCCACCCACGCCGAGAACTTTTGGTCCCAGTTGAGGCCACTGTTGGCGGGCCAGGCGAGCCCCGGTTCCGGATCGATGTCCGTCCAGTCGCGGGTGACCTCCCAGACGCGACTGGGGCCGTCGTTCCAGGCGATCTTCGGGCCGATGCGGCCAATGCCATCCGCCTTCCCCTCGGGGGGCGGCGCCAGATCGAGCGGGGTGACCTCCCCGTACTCGTCCACGAAGTCCTGGTCTGGGTTGCTCCCGCACGCGACGGCGAGCGCCATCGACGCGAGGAGGAGGGTCCCTGCGCTGCGCTTCATACGAGTTTCCTCCCAGCCCGCCATGATGCCACAGATGCCCGGGGGGTCCAGGTGGGTGGACGGGACCGCGCCGGGCGTCGATCGGTGGGTCGTAGAACAGGGCCCGCTGGACGGCCTGCATCGCCGACTCCTATGATGGAGAGGTGCTAGGTCGGAGGGAACGGAGGGGCACCCTTTGGCAGCGTCTCGTGTGGGTGACCGCGCTCCTTGGGTGCTTGCGTGCCGAGCCTGCGTCGGCTGCAGCCGAGGGGCGGATCTCGGTGGCCATCCTCGAGGTGGAGACCACCGACCCGTCGCTCGAGGGGGCCGTGGGAAGCCTCCCCGATCTCATCGGCGCGACGCTGCAGGAGGCGGGGCCCTACGACGTGATCACCGCCTCGGACATCCGCAGTCTCCTCGGCCTCGAAGCGCAGCGGCAGCTCCTCGGCTGCGCCGACGACTCGAGCTGTTTGGCGGAGATCGGCGGCGCGCTGGGCGCGGCCTATCTCCTCCGCGGCCGCCTCGTGCCCTTCGGGGAGCGGCTGGTGCTCACGCTCTCGGTGATCGACACCGAGGTGGCAAAGCCGGTGCACCGCCACACCGAGGCGGTCGATCGTATCGAGGCGCTGCTCCCCGCGGCACGGCGGAGTGCCGAGGCCGTGGCACGGGCCATCGCCCGGCAGCGCGGGCTCGATCTCGGCCGCCCGCCGGCGCCGGCTTCGCGGCAGGCCGCGCCCGTCCTCGGGTGGGTCGCCCTGGGCGCCGGGGGGCTTCTCGCCGCGGGTGGGGCCGGCCTCGTCTACCACGCGAACGGGACCCTCGCGGCGCTGGCCGAGCAGGGGGACCCAGAGGCGCGGCTTCGGACCCGCATCACCTATCCGCAGGCCGAGGGGGCGCTGCTGCAGCGGCAGGTGGGGGTCGGCCTCGTCATCGGCGGCGCGGCGGTCGCGGCCGCGTCGTACCTCGTCTTCTTCGTTCTGGATGGAACACCGACCCATCGTGCGGAGGGGCCCATGGCCACGCTGGCGCCCCTTCCCGGGGGACTGGGGGTCGTCGGCCAATGGTAAGAGCGCATGCGGTCGTCTCTCTCGCGTCGGTCCTGATTCTCGGCGGCGCCCTTGCGCTGCCCGGCTGCCCGGCGCCGCCCGAGGATCCCGCCTACTACTGCGACGAGGGGCATCCTGCGTGTCCCCCGGGGCAGCATTGCGACTTCGAGGCGAAGCTGTGCGTGTCCGGCGGCCACGCCGACGGTGGGGGCACCGACGGGGGTCCGGGCACTGACGGTGGACCTGGTACCGATGGGGGACCGGGCACCGATGGTGGGCTCGATGGCGGTCCCGACGGTGGCGTGGACGGCGGCTGGGATGGCGGCCCCGACGGCGGCGCGGCAGAAGACTGTACGGTGCCAGGGGACGAAGACGGAGATGGCGCGGCGGATTGCGCCGACACCGACTGTGACGGGGCCGGGTGCGGCGCGGGGTGTCTGTGCCGCGGCGGAGAGGCCGCCGAGGCCGAGTGTGGGGACGGGGGGGACAACGACGAGGATGGCCTCACCGACTGTGCCGATCCCGACTGCGAGGCGGGGTCGTGCGGTGCCGGCTGCGCGTGCCAAGGTGGCCAGGCGGCCGAGGTCGAGTGCGGGGATGGGGCCGACAACGACGGCGACCAGCAGGCCGACTGCGGCGATGCCGATTGCATGGATGCGCCGTGCGACGCCAACGGCTACGTTTGCCGCGCGGGCAGCTGCGTATGCGGCGGTGGTGAGATGACCGAGCAGAGCTGCGACGACGGGGTGGACAACGACTGCGACGGA
>CAYYHA010000090.1:9790-13659 GCA_964471535.1 uncultured Myxococcia bacterium
GGGGAGCAGTGCCAGGGGGGCCAGTGCGTGTGCCCGGGCGGCGATCCCCCCGAGACCCTCTGCGACGACGGGGTGGACAACGACTGCAACGGAGCTGTGGACTGCGTCGACGCCGCATGCACCGGGCAGCCGTGTGTGGATCCGTTGGGAAACAGTGGCTGCTGTGCGCCAGGCGGCCTGTGCACCGCCGCGGCCTGTACCGATGGGGGCGTGGGCGACGGCGGCTGGGGCGATGGGGGGCCGATGGATGCCGGCCCTCCCGACGCGGGTCCGGGGGGAGGTTTGGACGCGAGACCGCCGCCCGGCGGCTGAGCCCCAGGGGTCGAGATTCCCGGCCCCCGTGGCCCCCGAGAGGCGCATCCCCTGGTTGCATTTCTTGCAACAACTCTTGTTGCCAAAGCTGCAACAGATGTCCTGTAAGAGATCGGTCTCCGGATCCTGTCGGGGAGGTCTTTGTTTATAAAAGGTTGGAATCACATATGTTTCTTTGAGAATTGCAGTTTCGGCACGATCCCTGCCCTAGGCCGGGGCCATGCGCAACCCCGACCTCCGCACCGCCGTCCTTCTTCCGTCCCTGACCCTCGCGCTCCTCCTCGCCGCGTGCCAACCGGGCGCCGGCTACGTCTCCGTCACGGGGGCCGAGGGGGCACCCGAGGACGTGCAGGCGGCCCTGGCCGCACTCCCCCGCGCCGAGTACGTCCTCCTCGACGAGGCGGGCCTTCCCACCTTCGTCCGGGGCCACCTCGCCGAGGCGCCCGCGCGGGCAGCGCTGCCCGAGATGGAGGCGGCGCTGGCCGCGCGTCTCGACGCCCTGGCGCCCGTCTTCCGGCTGCGCCCCGAGCGCTTGCAGCTGCGGCGGATGGAGCGAGACGCAGAGGGCTACACCCACGCGCGCTACGTGCAGACCCACGAGGGGCTCGAGGTGGTGGCCAGCGAGCTGTCGCTCCACGTGGACCCGAACGGCATCGTCTACGCCGCGCTCGGCAGCGCCCGGGGGGACATCGACGTGGACGCCACGCCGTCTCTCGACGGGTTCGAGGCACTCGAGCGGGCGCGGCAGACGCTCGAGGGGCGCCTCGAGCTGGGCATGCCGGAGCTCACCTACGTGCGCTCCACCCGCGATGGCCGGGTGTACCTGGCCTACGAGACCCTCGCCAAGGGTATCCGCGCCGGGCACCCCGTCGAGGATGTGATCTTCATCGAT
Organism: uncultured Myxococcia bacterium; assembly: GCA_964471535.1. GTDB lineage: Bacteria > Myxococcota > Myxococcia > SLRQ01 > SLRQ01 > CAYYHA01. The sequence continues at coordinate 10,995 of CAYYHA010000090.1, forward strand.
GCCCACACCGGGGAGATCGTGGATCGGCACCCACGCATCCACTCGGCGCTGAGCCGCCGCGTCTACGACGCCCGCAACCGCCAGACCACCAGCGGCACGCTGGTGCGCAGCGAAGGGCAAGGCCCCACCGGTGATGCGGTGGTGAACGCCGCCTACGACAACACGGGCGGCACCTGGCAGTGCTACAAGACCCTCTTTGGCCGTGACAGCTACGATGGCAGCGGCTCGATGCTCAAGAGCGTCGTGCACTATGGCAGCCGCTACAACAACGCCTTCTGGAACGGGAGCGCCATGGTCTACGGGGACGGCGACGGCAACGTGCTCGCCCCGCTTGCCTACAGCTTCGATGTCACTGCCCACGAGCTGACCCACGGGGTGACGCAGCATACGGCGGGCCTCATCTACCAGAACGAACCCGGCGCTCTGAACGAGGCGATGAGCGACATCCTCGGGGCTAGCTGCGAGTGGTTCACCCGCGGCCAGCTCACGGCAGACGTGTGGAAGATCGGTGAGGATGTCTACACGCCGGGTACCGCGGGGGACGCGCTGCGGTACATGGACGACCCCACGGCCGACGGCGTCAGCTACGACTACTACCCCGAGCGCTACACCGGCTACTCGGACAACGGGGGCGTGCACCTGAATTCGGGCATCGCCAACCTCGCCTTCTATCTCCTGTCGCAGGGGGGCACGCATCCCCGCGGCAAGACCCAGACCCAGGTGCCCGGCATCGGCATCGAGAAGGCGGCCAAGATCTTCTACCGGGCCCTCACCGTGTACATGGGCAGCTCCACCGACTTCGAGGGGGCCCGCGCGGCCACGGCACAGGCGGCGCAGGACCTCTATGGGAGCACCGAGGCGAATGCGGTGCACCTGGCGTGGAACGCCGTGGGCGTGCCCGGCGCCCCCGCCGGCGGCGGCACCGGCGGAGGCGGCAGTGGCGGAAGCGGCAGTGGCGGAAGCGGTGGCTCGACCGCCCCGGTCGAGCTCAGTGACGGGCAGACGGTCACCGGGCTCTCCGGGGCCAAGGGAGACGCCCTGTACTTCTTCATCGACGTGCCGACGGGCGCCGCCGACCTGAGCTTCTCCATGAGCGGCGGTACCGGCGATGCCGACCTCTACGTGCGCTATGGCGCCGAGCCGACCACCCAGACCTACGATCAGCGGCCCTATCTCAACGGCAACGACGAGACCGTCACCATCAGCGCACCGCAGGCGGGAACCTACTACGCGATGGTCCACGGGTATGCCGCCTTCAGCGGCGTCTCCCTCACCGTCGACTACGTCATCCCAGCGACGACGCCTCCGCCCAGCGGCGGGACGGGCGAGCTCTCCAACGGGCAAACCGAGAGCGGGCTCTCGGGCGCGAAGGGCGACGAGCTGCGCTTCTACATCGACGTTCCGCAGGGGGCCTCGGCCCTGACCTTCGCGATGGGCGGAGGCAGCGGCGACGCCGACCTCTACGTGCGCTACGGGGCCGAGCCCACGACCGGCAACTACGACTACCGCCCCTTCAAGAACGGCAACGACGAGACGGTGCGGGTCGCCTCCCCGCAGGCTGGTCGCTGGCACGTGATGGTGCGCGGGTACACCGCCTTTAGCGGCGTTGCCCTCACGGCTTCCTACGGCACCGGTGGGGGGGGTTCCCAGGCCATCACCGAGGTCGAACCCAACGACACCGGATCCTCGGCGCAGGCGCTCCCCGGCCCGGCGACGGTGACCGGAACCATCGGTGACGCCAACGACGTGGACGTCTTCACGGTGCAGCCCACGGGCACCCTCACCCTCACGCTCGACGTCCCCGCCACGAAGGACTACGAGCTCGCCCTCTACGACGCCAGTGGGCAGCGGGTCGCCCGGAGCACCAATGCAGCCGGGGAGAGCGAGTCCATCACCTACAGCGCCACTGGTAGCCTCTACTACGTGGTCGTCTACCCGTACAACGGCAGCAACTCGGCCACCGACGCCTACACCCTGAACGTGGGCTGGTAGCGCCCCCTCGAGCGTGCTTCGGCGCCTCCCTCCCGGCGTCGTCTCCGCCACTCCCGAGCGCCTCCCGGTGTTTGACGAACCGGGGGGCGTTCTTACGTTGATGGGGCTGAATGCAAGCCGAGATCGGGTCGATAGACCGATCGGAAAGGAGAACCCCATCGACATGAACCCCTTCGAACTCGAAACCCCCACCTTCCGGGTGCGGATCGCGCGGCCGACGCCGTTTGGGCACGCACAGCTCGAACGTGAGTGGGTCACCGACGGAAAGGGCGCGATCGCAGCGCTGGAAGAAGAAGGCGGAGAGGGCCTCGCGGTGGTGGTCGAGATGGAGGGGTGGACAGACGATCTTCCGCCCTTCCTGGCCGACCTGAAGCGAAGCGGCTCCGCGCTGGTCATCGGCTAGGGCCCCGGCGCGGGCGCTGCCGCGGGGCGCCGTGCCGGGGCAGGGGCATTTTCGAGATCGCACTCGGCCCGTCGCCGCCGCCTCGGACCACCGCCGCCCGCCAGGGGCGGGCGGGAGAACGCCGCCGGCGGCCCCAGGGCCGCCGCGCGTGCGGCCCGACCGAAGGAGGCGCCCGCACCCATCCCAAGCGGTCGCCTCGCGCGCAGTGGCCCGGCGCCCGTTGGCCCGGGGCCCCGGGCGGAATACGCTAGAAGCAGCCCAGGTTTCACC
>CAYYHA010000090.1:13669-14496 GCA_964471535.1 uncultured Myxococcia bacterium
GCCCGAGCCATCCGCGGAGCCCGCGGCAGGGCCGGAGGCGCCGCGGGAGGCAGGCGACGCGCTCGACGCCTTCCTGCGGCGGGCCTGGCGGCGGGCCCTGTGGCTCCGCCTGGGCACCGGCGTGGCCACCCTCGTAGCGGCCTGGCTCGCCGCCGGCCTGGTCGCCGCCGTGATCCTCGCTGTGCTACCCGAGGAGGCCGCCGCAGCCGTAGCCTGGGTGCGGACAGTCGCCGGGGTCGTGGGCGTCCTGCTGGCACTCGGGATCCTCTGGCGAGCCGTACTCCGCCCCCTCGCCCGCCTTCGCCATGAGGTCGAGCTGGCCCGCACGGTGGAACGGGCGGTGCCCGAGGCGGCCGGTTTGGCGAGCGCGGTGGAGTTTCGACGGGCCGGGGGCGTCGTTCCGTTCTCGCGGGAGCTCGCCGACGCCCACGTGGAGCGAACCGCCGGGCGCATCCGCGACCTCGACCCCTCACCGGCCTTTCCCGCGCGCGGGCTCAAGCGGGCGACGATCGCCCTCCTGACGGCCATCGCCGTCAATCTGCTGCTGCTTCTCCTGCTGGGGGAGGCCGTCTCGGCCGGCTGGTCACGCCTCCTGGGGACTCGACGCCACGTCGCCGAGCTCGAGCGCAGCCGCTCGGCGGAACTTGCGCCGCTCATCACCGGGGACGTCGAGCTCACCTACCGCTACCCTGCCTACACGGGCCTCTCCCCGCGCACGGTGCGCGGCACCGGCGGAGAGATCTCGGCGCTGAAGGGGACCGAGGTGGAGATCCGAACCTCGGCGGACCGGGATCTGGCGGCAGCCCAGATGGTCGTGGGCGACCTGG
>CAYYHA010000091.1:0-14425 GCA_964471535.1 uncultured Myxococcia bacterium
TGCTCCAGTCCTTCCAGCCGGCAGAAGCCCGATCGGTACAGGCACTCGGCCTCGATCCCAGCGAGGTGCCCGACGCCTACGGGCTCATCCCGCGGGGCAGCTCGCACGCCGATTGGACACGGCTCGTCGCCGGGGTCGCCGAGCGTCACGGCGCCACGCTCGCACAGACCATCCTGGGACCAAGCCGCTGCACCTTTCGCTTCGAGACGGCGGAAGGCAGCGGCGTCGACGTCGTCGTCGAGCCGCGCCGGCCGGGGCGTCCCGCACTGTGCCGGAGCGACTCCTTCAACCTGGTCTACCGCAACGTGCGCGGCGCCCCGACCGACCCGCTGCGCGACCTGGTGCGCGACGCCGTCGAGACCATCCGCCGGAGCGACAACGGGTCGCTCCGCTTCGAACCCAACGAGGAGGAGGGTGGCAAGGGAGCCTGAAACCCAGGTCGAGATCCAGCTCGGCCACATGTGCAACAACCGCTGCGTCTTCTGCGTCAGCGGCCAGCGCACTGCCCTGCGTGAAGCCTTCCCGCTGGCCCCCGGTCCCATCCGGGAGCGCATCCAGGCCGCCTACGCGGCGGGAAACCGCAAGATCACCCTCCTCGGCGGCGAGCCCACCCTGCAGCCCGCCTTCCTCGACATCGTCCGGTACTGCGTTGCGCTGGGCTTCGAGGACATCGTGATCTTCACCAACGGCGTGAAGACCGCCCGCGCTTCCTTCATCGACGAAGTGCTCGCGACGGGAGGGCGCTTCACCTGGCGCATTTCGATTCAGGGGGCGACGAAGGAGAGCCACGAACGGACGACGAAGCGACCGGGCAGCTTCGGCCGTATTCTGCGCTCTCTCGGCCACCTTCGCGAGCGCGGGCAGCGCATCACCGTCAACATGTGCGTGGTGCAGAGCAACTACCGGGACGTGGACCGCTTCCCCGAGCTGCTCCTGCCCTATGGGGTGGAACAGCTGCACCTCGACATGGTGCGGCCGCGGGATGCGGGACGGCGCACGGAGAGGGAGTTCGCGCAGATGATCCCCCGCTACAGCGACCTGGTGGAGCCGCTGACGCGCATGGTCGAGGGCTTCCCCGCAAGCTTCGACGTGAACGTGGGCAATCTCCCCTTCTGCATCGCCCCCGAGCTCATCCACCGGATCCATCACGATGGGGAGAAGACCTTCACCATCGCCATCGACCGAGACGATCGCCTCTCCCTCCCCTGGGACAAGTACGAGGACAAGCGCAGCGACAAGTTCCATCCCGAAGCCTGCGATGGCTGTCTGATGCGCTCCCGCTGCAACGGCGTCTTCGAACGCTATGCGCAGCTCTATGGCACCGGTGAACTCCACGCGCTCGATGAGGCGGCGCTCCGGCGGGCAGACCCCGCCTTCGCCTTGCTGCCCGTGCACCTTCAGGCCCATCTCGGCCGCTGCGATCTCGCCTCGCTCGGTGCGGTGCGGATCGAGGAGAGCGCCGACGACGAGCTCTCCCTAGAAGCCCTCGGACTCTCGCTGCGCCTCCGCCCGCCCCAAGACACAGGGATCGCCGCGACCGAGCGGTTCAGCCTCCACCTGGCCCGTCCCCTCCGCGGCAACGAAGAGGTGCGGGCGCTCCTGCGCATCTGGTCGGTGCTCTCAGACGGTCTCGAGGTGTGGCATCCCCCGGGCCCCGACGCGTGGCGGCCGCTGCCCCGCCTCGCGGGCAGGATCCACCGCCTGCGCCGCGCCGCCCCCTTCGGTGCACTCCGTTGGAAGCGGGCCCGGCTGCGAGACGGCAGCTTCGTCGCCGAGTTCAGTGGGGCGTCGAACACCGCAGTCGAGTTCTGGCTCGGCTGGGCGGGGAGGCCCACCGGCGGCTACCGCCTCCTCGCGGGGGAGCCGGACCCCCCGGCCGTCGAGAGCCTTCGGCGGATGATGGCGGCGATCCGGGCGGACCAGGCCGTACAGCCGGCACGCCGGGGATAGGGGCTCGCCGCCGCTGCGGCGCGACCGGGGAGGCGCGACGTGCCAGTCCTCCGTTTACTTCCCGGGCCCGGTACGCGACAATTGAAGAGGTGCTTCGCCTCAGGCGAGCCAGTGGCACGTCGAGGACGAGGCGAAGCAGAGGAGAGGAACACGTCCGCCAAGAGGGAGCCGTGATGGACGCAAGCATCGTGACCATTCTGCGAAACCGCCTGGGCCTAGGGATCTGCGCCATCCTCCTCGTCGCCCCGCTCCCTGCCCTGGCTGCCACGATCGCCGGCACGGTGACCGATGGCAACGCCAACCCCCGCGCGGGGGTGCGGGTCGAAGCCTGGACCCCCGGCCCGAAGGGGTACGAGTGTAGCAGCTGTCCCACGGCGGTCACAGGGTCGAATGGTGGCTATACCCTCACGGTACCCGCGGGCACCTACAAACTCTTCGTGCGGGTTCCCCCGGGTGTCGTGAGCAACAACCAGGCCGACCACTGGTACGACATCAACTCGCCGACCAATGGCGGCTGGACGGAGGCCGAGGCGGACGAGGTCACCGTCGCCGCGTCCGATGCCTTGACCGGCTTCGACATCGTCATGCCCGGCGGCGGAAGCTACTCAGGACGGGTCCGGGGCAACGGAAACTTGTTGGGCGGGATCTACGTGCGGATGGAGCGCGTGACGGACCCGGACCAGCACCACAATACGGTCTCACTCTTCCACACGGGTCCTGCTCCGAGCGGCGGTCGGATCCAGACAGGCTGGTGGTACGCCTATGGGCTCCAGAGCGCCCAGCACCGCATCATCGTCTACGACCCGCAGGGCCGCTACCTCACCCAGGTCTTCGACAACGCAGGGGCCTTCTATACGCCGGTCAACGCCACCTCCGGCGCGCCGTACAACTATCCCGCCTCCGATGCGGGCATCCTCGACCTCAACGCCGCGCCCGCCGATCCCTACGAGGGCATGAGCGGCAACAATGACAATCTGAACGCGACCGTGGTCACCCCCCCCTTCCAGTCGATGGATGCCGCCATCTATCCCCGCGGCAGCGACGTCGACTGGTACTGCTGGACGGCGAACGCCGGCGATCGCTACGTCATCGACGTACGCTCCGAGATCGACGTCGGCGGTACCCTCCGCCTCCATCCTTGGTTCGACCCCATCGTTCAAATCACCGCCTTCAACAACCCGCGGGTCGACGAGGACGACGACGGAGGTCCCGGCCTGTCGGCCCATGGCGACACCGGCGAGATCGTGAGTCCCGGGCAGTACTGTGCGGTGGTGTCCACCTACGGTGACACCTTCCCTGTCCTCGACGGGGTGGGGCAGCAGACCGCCGGCCCCTACACCATCGAGATCCGCATGGGCAACCGCCGGCCCACGATGACGTGCACCTACAGCGTCAACGGCGGCGCCTCGATGATCCTGGTCGACGGGGGCAACATCGCCATCGACGAGGGCGACCAGCTCACCATCAGCTGTGCCTACACCGATCCCGACGGCGACACCGTCTCGGGTACGGTCACCCATCTCGACAACGCCTCGAGCCAGGTGACCGACGGCACGGCGACCAACGATCCCACCTTGCAGACGCTGACCTACACGTGGACGGTGCCCCAGGACGGCGGGCAGCACTCGCCCTACTCCGTCACCGTCGCCGTGGACGACGGCGAGTTCACCACCGACCTGCAGGCCAACGTCATCGTCAACACGGTGAACATCCCTCCGCCCACGCCCACCTTGGTGGATCCAGCGGACGGGTCGGTGGTGACGTCCGACACCCCGGCGCTGGTGGTGCAGGAGGTGGTCGACCAGGATCCCACCGACCAGCCCTACTACGAGATCGAGGTCTACTACGGCACCAACATGGGCACCCCGGACCAGGTGGGGACCGCGCCGTACGTGGACTCGATGAGCACCACCTCCTTCACCCCCGCGCCTCTGCCCGAGAACACCGTCATCTTCTGGCGGGCCCGCGCGAACGACGGGAATGGTGGCCTCTCCCCGTGGACGGAGTTCTGGAGTTTCTTCGTCAACGTGGCCAACGATCCGCCCCTGGCCCCGACACTCCTCAAGCCGGTGCAGGACGAGGTGGTCAGCACACGGACACCGGTGCTAGAGGCGCAGAATACCTCGGATCCGGACAACGAGCCGGTCACGCTCTACTTCCAGGTGGCCGACGACGAGATGTTCACCAGTGTGGTTGCGGAATCGACGATGGGGGTGCCCCAATCGACGATGAGCACCACCACCACCTGGCAGGTGGACACCCCGCTGATGTGGGGCGGCGTCTATTGGGCGCGCGTATGGGCCGAGGATGCGGCGGGTGCCATGAGCCCCTACAGCAACGTCGTTCGCTTCGAGGTCAAGGCCAACGGCATCCCGATGGACGTTCCCGGCTTCGCCGAGCCCCTCGCCGGTGCGGCGTGCGAGAACTACGTCTACACGATGGTGCCCAGCGAGATCCTCGTCTACAACACCACCGACCCCGATGGTGAAGCGCTCACCCTCGAGCTGCAGATCTTCAACTATGGGGACAACCCGGACACCGCGGCCCCCATCTACGAGACCTCGGTACCTCAAAACCCCAACGACGGCGTCACGACCATCCCGCTGGGGGCAGGGCTCATGGACAATGGTCACTACCTGGTGCGCGTGCGTGCCACCGACGGCTTCGACTACTCGGGCTGGACCAGTTGTGACTTCTGGGTCAACACGGTCAACGATCAGCCGACCGCCGTCCAAATCATTTCTCCGGAGGCGGGCACCGAGTTCTCCCCCGACACCACGGAGGTCACGGTCGAGGTGAAGAATGCCACCGACCCCGACTACGGAATCCCCGGCACCTCTCTGTCCATCGCCTACTGTGTGACGACGATGGAGGACTTCAGTGACTGCGGAGATGCCTCGACTTGGCCGGCCGTGCCCCAGAGCAGCGGAGACCCCAACGAGACCACCACCTTCACCGTAGACGGGCTCACCCAAGGGGACGCCCGCTGGGTGCGCGCCTGTGCTCGAGACGAGTCGGGGTTGTGCGGGCCCAGCGACGAGACCCACTTCAGTATTGCGACAGCTGGGGGCACTGACAACGGCGGAGGATCCGGCTCGACGCCCGGTGGCTGCTGCAGCTCCGCCCGCAGCGGTGGCGAGCCGGCACTCGCCCTCTTCGCCGCCTTCGGGCTCCTCGCGCTGCGCCTGCGCCGGCGACGCTAGGCGCCGGCGCGGCCATGGCCGCAATTGCGAACGGCAGGCGCCGGCCTCAGCGGCAGGGCGCCCAGCCCAGCCAGACCTTGGGCGCGGGCACCCGGTGAAACTCGCGCTTCCGCCAGGGGACCGGAGTGTGGCGCAGCAGCGGAGCGGGTGGCGGTGCCGGGCCGAGGCGGGCGCACTCCGGCCGGAGCGGCGCCCCTCCGTACCGCGGCGCGGCGCGGACCCGTCCCCCCGCCACCTCCTCTTGGGTGAAGCGCCAGCACGCCGGGGGGAGGTGGACGTAACACCGGCCCTCTCCCCGTGCCAAGCCGCGGAGACGGGCCAGGAACTCGGCGGAGGCATAGAGCACCCGCCCCTCCGTCCCCATCCGTCGGGGCGGGAGGCGCAGGGTGACCGGCCCCTCCATGCGCTCGATGCCCGCGAGGGTCGCGAGGAAGCCCGCCCGGTCGAGGTCCGGGATCCGCTGCGCCTTCAGGCCCGGTAGCGCCGAGACCGCCAGGGCAAGGAGGAGCGCCCGCGGTGCCAGAACCGCGGCAGTGGAGCGCGCCTGCGCCCGGGCCAGACCAGCGGCCGCCCACAGGAGCAGGATCTGGGGCGCCGTCTGGTAGCGGATCACGTCGCTGCGACAGGCCGCGATGGCCAGGGTCGCGGCACCCAGGATGAGGAACGCACCGAGGCATGCCAGGGCGAGGCGCCGGCTGCGGCCCGAACGGGCGAGTGGGACGAGGAGTGCTGCCGGGAGAAGCGCCACCGGCACCAAGTGCGGATCGGCCGGCAGGGAGAGCAGCACCCGATCCCAGGGGGCGAGGAGCGAGAGGCGCTCCCCGGTGCCTTCGAACATGGGCATCAGGGTCCAGACGTGGTGGACCGCGACTGCGAGGAGGAAGACGACGCCGGGCAACAGAACCGGCCAGCGCCGCCGGTCCCCGGGACGCCGCTCCGCTCGAGCGGGGCGCGCGGCCCACAGCACGACCGCCGCCACCGGAGGGAGCAGGAGGGTGTAGACCCGCAGCTCCGACGCCAGGGCGGCCGCGAGAACGGCGAGCCAGCCCCAGGCCCTCCGGTGTGAGCCGGCGCCGAGGGCGTGCGCTCCGGCCCCCACCGCCACCGCGAGCAGAGCACCCGCCAGCGGCCAGGGGGTCTCGGAGCGGGAGAGGAGGACGTGTGCCGGATGCAGGCCGAGGCCCACCCCGACGAATACCGCCGCCAGACGGCTTCGCCACAGGACCTCCGCCGCCCACGCTGCCGCCACCACCGAGGCGGCAGCAAGGAACGCCGTGACCCAGGCGAGTCCGTCGACCGTCTCGACCCGGAGCCAGCGCATCAGGGAGGGCCAGGCGGCTCCATACAGATAGGCCTCATCCACCCCGGACCCCAGCCCGAGGAGCCCGCGGATCTCCGCCACCCCGTGGCCGTTCGTGTGCAGGGGCCCGAAGGGCACGAGCGCCACGCGCACCGCCAGCGCCGCCGCGAAGAGAAGGAGATAGAGGGCCACTCGACCGGGCCGCGGGCGGCTTCGCACGAAGAGCCACACGCCGAGGCCCAGCAGGGACAGCCACACTGCTGCGCGGAAGAGGTGCTCCCAGAGGGGCGGCGGTCCCCGGTGACCGCGCGGGGGGCCCGCCGGCGCCGAAGCGAGACGCTCGGAATGGGACGAACGCGCGATCCGGCGCAGCGTGCCGTCGTCTCGCGCCCTCACCCGCTCGAGGAGCGCCCGTGCCACCGCCGCCGGGCCCGCCTGACGGACCACGTCGAAGGAGGCGGTGCGTCCCACGCGCCCCTCCCGCCCCTCGCGCGGTGTGTCCCCACTCGGCGCACGTAGCAGCAGCGCGACCGAGGCCCGGGCTGCCGACGGCCCAGCCAGCGCCACCTCGATGCGATCGCCCTGAATCGAAACCTGCTCGATCCGCCATCCGGGCAGGACGTCTGCTCCCCCGGCTTCCGGCGAAAGGAGCAGGTCCGCGATCGCCTCCTCGTGGCCCGGTGGAATGTGGAGCCCGTCCCCTCGCGCCACGGAGGCACCGACAAGGGGCAGGAGCAGGAGGAGACGGCAGATCACGCTTGTGAGGCGTCGTTCTGGGTTGGTATACACTCGCGGGGTGAAGGCGCTCATCAAGGTCGGTTACGCCTGTAACGACCACTGCACCTTCTGCCACACTCTGGACGTGCGGCACATGGAGGGCGAGGCAGCCGCGGTGGACCGGAAGATCGACCGCGCCGCGGAGCTCGGTCACACCATGGCGGTGCTCTCGGGCGGCGAGCCGACCATCCGGCCCGAGCTCTTACGCTGGGCGCGGCGCAGCGCCCGCCGTGGGCTCGACTTCGGGCTGGTGACCAACGGGCGGATGCTCTCCTACCGGGCGCTGACCGAGAAGCTGCTCCGCCTCCGCCTCCGCTACGTGTACCTCTCTCTGCACGGGGGAACGGCGAAGGTGCACAACGCGGTGGTCCGAAGCGATGCCTTCGACCAGACGGCGGGTGCCCTGCCGAACCTCTCGGGCACGGGCATCGACCTCTCGGTGAACTGCGTGGTGACCAAGACGAACCTCCAGCACCTGCGAGAGGTCGTCGATCTCTGCGCCGAGTTTCCCGACGTGAAGCTGAAGTTCTCGATGACCGAGCCGAAGGGAGGCGGCGAGAAGCTCTTCGACTGGATCGTCGCCCCGGTCTCCGAGGTGGCAGAGGCGGTGTCCGACGCCATCCATTACGGCTGGGAAAAGACGGGCGACCGCCTCGCCGACGGCACTCCGCGCTATGGGCACGGCGGCATCCCGCTGTGCCTGATGCCCGGCCTGGAGCACCTCTACGACGACCTCCGTACCCACGGTTTCGCCTCGATGACCGAGACCTGGGAGGACGACTTCCATCCCGTCGACGACCTGAACAAGGTCCATCCGGAGCCGTGTTGGGACTGCGGCCTGCGCGGTGCCTGCCCCGGACTCTTCACCGGCTACGCAGCGCGCTGGGGAAGCGCGGAGCTGCGACCGCGGCGCGCGCCTCGCTCCAACTCCTTCAACCTCGTCCCGGTATGGGAGCGCACCTGGCAGCCCGGAACGCCCTGCCCGATAGAGCGCAGCGGCATCACCCCCTACGACCGCGGGCGCACCCTCTTCCTGCGCCGCGGCGAGCGCATCGTCCTTCACCGGACCTCAACCCGCGACTTCGCCGACGCCGAACTGCTCGCGGTAAAGCACCGATTGGGGCAGGTCTACCTGGACCGCTCCCGGAAGACGGCGCCCGACGACTTCGCGCGCGATCTACGAAAGCTGGTCCGGGTGGCCGAATGTGAAGACTGTGCCCAGAAGGATGCGTGCGCTGGAACCTGGCGGGTGCTCGACGAGGACGTCTTCAGCCGGGACGATGCGCTGCTCCGCCGGAAGCTCGAGGCGATCTCGGGAAGCGTGCTCGACGTGGGCTGCGGCGACGGGCGCTACGCCGCGGTTCTGATGCCGCTCGCCGAGTCGGGCCGCATCCGCTATCTCGGCATCGACCCCGACGAGGCGGCGCTCGCGCGACTGCGGGCCCGATGGCCGTCGGCGCGCCTGATGGCGATCGAGGCGGAGGCATTCGAGCCCAAAGCTGATACCTTCGATCACGTGCTCATCCTGCAGAGCTGGAACCATCTCTCGGATCCGCGGGCGGTCGCCGAACGGCTGGTGCGCGCGCTGCGGCCCGGCGGGACGCTCCTCGTTGCCGACAACGTCGCCTTCGGCCTCATCCGGAGCGGCGAGCAAGCACGGCGGGCGGAGGAGAGTGCGGCCCGTTTCGAGCACTACCGAAACCATAGCAGCGAGGATGCGCGCGCCTACTTCGAAGGCTTGCCTCTCACACTCCTCGAGGAACGTCCGGTCGGACCGAAGACCAGCAACCAGTGGGTCCTCCATTTCGAGCGGAGTGCGGAGGCATGAAATGACACAGCCCAAGGCCCGCGCCTATGACAACTCGGCCGCGCAGGAGCTCGAGGACGAGCACCAGAAGATCCTCGAGAAGGAGCAAGCGGCGCACGAGAAGCGGCAGTGGGTGCGCCTGACCTCCTACTGCAACAACCGCTGTACCTTCTGCCTCGATTCGGCCGCCCACAACGGCACCTACGTCCCCCGCTTCCTGGTCCGCAGCCAGATCATCGATGGGCGGCGGAAGGGAGCCACCCGCCTCATCCTGTCCGGCGGTGAGCCGACCATCCACCCGAACTTCATCGAGTTCATCAAGCTGGGGCGGCAGCTCGGCTACCGGAAGATACAGACCGTCACCAACGGGCGCCTCTTCATGTACCCCGAGTTTCTGGAGAAGTGCCTCGATGCGGGGTTGAGCGAGATCACCTTCTCCATCCACGGCCACAACGCGAAGGTGCACGATGCGCTGGTGGGGGTCCCTGGCGCCTTCGACGAAGAGGTGCAGGGTCTGAAGAACGCCCTCGCCGACGGCCGGCCCATCGTCAACATCGACGTGTGCCTCAACAAGGGAAACATCAAGGGCCTGCCCAAGCTCCTCGACCGATTCATGGAGATGGGGGTGCGGGAGTTCGATCTCTTGCACATCATCCCCTTCGGCCGTGCCTTCGACGAGTATCGAACCAGCCTCTTCTATGACATCGACGAGGCCTTCGATTCGATTCAGTACGCACTCGAGGTGGCAAGGCGACCCGACGTCCACATCTGGTTCAACCGCTTCCCGCCGCCCTACCTCGAGGGCCACGAGCACCTCATCCAGGATCCGTACAAGCTGAACGACGAGGTGCGCGGTCGCTACGAAGAGTACGAGCGGTGGCTCGAACGCGGACAACCCCTCTCCTGCCGCGAACCGGAGCGATGCAAACGCTGCTACCTCGAGCAGCTCTGCCAGACCCTCGAGGACACCCTCGAGGCGGTCCGGAACGATGGCTTCGAGGCGGTACGCTTCCACCTCGAAGGGGAGGACCGCCCTCTGCGCCTGCCGCGCCTGCCGGGAAGCTACGAGCGGATCTGGCTGACGGGGCCGGATCTTCACGCCGTGGAGCGCGCGCTTCCACGGCTGCCCGCCGGGCCGCTCATCCTCGAACTCGCAGACTACGAGGGCCTGCACTCGAGCACCGTGGGCGACCGTCCGGTCCTCCGGGCGCTCGCTGCCACCCCGGAGGCAATCGACCGCCTACTTCGGATCGATGCCGACTTCGAGGTGGTCGCCATCCTCACCCGAGACACCGCAGCCCACCTGCTCGAGGCCTACCCCACACCGCCCGCGCGCCTGCGACTCGCCGGCCGCAACTACGAGCGGCTCACCGAAGCGAAGGCCCGCGACGCGGATCTCCACGCCTTCTTCGCCGCCTACGACCCCTCGGTCCCAGTCGAGAACGTACCTGCGTGCATCTCCGGCCGCCCGCCGAGCCCAGCGATGCGGGTGCTCGATGCAGAGATGCTCAACGAAGGGGGCCGCCTCGACATCTACGGTTACGCGCGGCGCTACATCCTCGACCACTACTACACCAAGCGTCGCGCGTGCCGTGACTGCGTTCACGACGCCACGTGCCGCGGGGCGCACATCAACTGGATCCGGGCCCATGGCTACGCGACGCTGCAGCCCATCCGTGCCGAGGACGCCGCCGCGACCGACGCGGCGCCCGGAGCGAGTGCAGTGAGCGGTGCCGCGCCTGCGTGAGCCGCGCCGCGCTCAGTTGATGCGAATGAAGAAGTTGACGGTCACGTTCTGTGGCCGCGTCTCCTCCTCGCCTGCCTCACCCGTGTTCCCGTTGAGCACGTCCTGGCCCGCCGGGTCGCTCGCCGCCGCCTTCACACCGGTCGCGAAGCCCGCTTCAGGCCCGGCGGAGGGGGCAACGCCATGCTGGTGCCGCTTGAACGCATCCGCCTGGTACTCGCCGAGGGCGATCTCGTTGGGGTTGCCTTTCCCGTCGTTTCGATTGTTCTGCTTGCCCCGGAGAAAGACGCCGCGCAGGTCGGGCACGAAGTTGTTCCCGAAGAGCTGCGCGAAGGCGCTGCCCTGCACGTCTCGCCCATCGGCAAGAATCCAGTTGGGGCCCCGGATGGCCTGGAACTGCTCCTCGGTGAGCAGGCTGGCGACGATGTCCCCTACCGCACCGCCACCGGTCTCCGCACGGAGGGCATAGACGCCGGCCGAGACGGGATGGACGCCGAGGGTGACATAGCTGCCGCCGAGCGGTCCTCCCCGCGCCTGCACCTGCACCCACAGCCCACTGTTGGCGGTGCGAATCTTCTCCCGGCAGGAGCGGTCCTGCAGCGTGTGGGAGAAGCGCCCGCCCGTGACGGTGATGGGCACGTCGACGTCCCCGCAGACGAGCTGCGTGGCGTTCTCGTCCCCATAGAGACGAATGTTGAAGGTGTACTCGCCATCGGCGATGGGAGATCCGTTGACGATGAGGTCCCCTTGGTAGGTTAGCGGCACATCCGCCGGGACCTCCTGAGCCCTCGCCACCGATCCGGCCGCGACGAGCAGCAGGACGGCGAGCCAACCAAGCACGCGATTCACGTCGCTCATTGCACGATCCCTCCACAGAGCGTCACCGTATCCGCACCGAGGCTGCGCTCGACGCAGATCTGGTCACCGAGGCGTCCGTTCTCCAGGTCGAAGGTCCCTCGCGGCGGCGCGTCGGCCAGCGTGGCGAAGCGCCCCTGCAGCTGCACGCAGAGGCAGTGCCCGTTGCCACAGACGGGCGTCGTGCCGGGCAAGCACTCGGTACACTCGGCGGCCTCACTGCACGTCGTCCCCCCGTCCGGCCCGCCGTCTCCCCCGCCGACCCGCACGCAGCGCGCGTCCTGGCAGACGAAGCCCGTGGGGCAACGGCCGTCCTTGCACGGACGCCCCTCGTCCTTCGCCAGTCCGGCGACGATGAGATTGCAGCCGCCCAGGGCGATGGCTGCGCACACGAGGAGCCTACGCATCAGAACCGTCCCTCCACCATCAACGCCGCGCCTCCATCGAGGGGCACCGGCAACAGCACCGAGTGCAGACCGTCACCGCCCCCGCCCTCGTCAGCCTGGAGGAAGAGCCAAGCACCGACGCCAATGCCTGCTGCTCCCGCGAGATAGAGCAGGTCTGCGGTAAGCGCCTGCCCCATCGCCTCCTGCCGCGCCCGCTGGTAGGCCTCCTCGTCGATCTGCGGGATTTGCTGAGCCTCGAGGGCGCGCCGCTGGGCGCCCAGACCCACGACGACCCCGCCGATCACCGCCGCCGCCCCCACACCACCGGCGGCAAGGCCCCAGGTCTTGGGCCCGAAGCTGAGGGAGAAGCCGGAGTGCAGCTCCGTCACCGGCTCACCATGGGGTCCCCGGGGCAGGTCCTTCGTCTGCAGGTCGGTCAGAAAGGCAGAGAGGCCGTTCATCAAGCTCGGACCCTCGGCGTCGAAGTCCTGAGAGGCGACGGCGAGGAGATGGCCATCCGGGGCCACCCGCGCCGCCTCCACGTGCACCTGGCCCGTCTCCAGGCGGCGCACCCCGAGGACCAGCGCCTCGTCCGCGCCGGCCCACCGTGCGAGGGTGGCGGCTGGCTCGGAGATCCGTCCCGAGACGAAGCCCGACTTCAGCGCCGCGAGACGGGTGAGCAGCTCGCGCCCCTTGGGCGCCGGTTCGAGGGTGAAGCGCGCGATCTGACCCGGCGCCGCCACGGCTCGCTCCTGCACCACGAGGTAGCCGGGGCGCTCCACCAGGACGAAGTGGTTGCCGGGGGTCAGCTTGCGCACCTCGATGGGGGTCACGCCCTGGTAACGCCCGTCGACGTAGACCGCCGCAGCAACGGGGGTGGCCTGCACCTCGAGCGTTGCTGGCGGTGCCCCCTGCACCTTCCCGCGGATCTCTTCCATGAGCGACTGGATCTCAGGGGTGAGCCGCTTGGGGTCGGGCTGGAAGTCGGGGCGGAGGGTGAAGAGGTCGGTGAGCCGGTTCTGCGCGTCGGACACCCGGCCCGCGTAGTAGTAGGCCATCGCCTGCGCCGCGTAGACCTCGAGCAACGGCTCGAGGTTCCAGGTCATGGGCGTCTGTTCGAGCAGCTCCACCGCCCGCCCGAAGCGGTAGAGGGCATCGTCGAAGCTCAAGCGATCGTACTGCTCGAGGCCCTCTTCGTAGGCCTTCTTCGCCTCCTCGGTCTTGGCCTTCCACTCCGCCTCCTGCTCGGCACGGGCGAGTGCCGCCAGATCGATGGGCTCCACCAGGCCGCCTTGCCGGCGCCACTGCTCCACCAGCGCCCGGAGGTGCTGCGCCGTTCGATCGGCTTCAGGGTGCAGCGGAACCACCGCGGAGGCTTGCGTCACCGCCCCAGCCGAGACGGGCACCCACGCCGCGACCCCTGCCACCACCGCGAGAAGCGTCGTCATCCGTTCCACCACCGCTGTGACCATAGCAGAACGCTGGAAGCGGTCGAGATCCGGATCAGAACTCGATGACGGCCAAAGTCGCCTCCCCGGCCCGCACCTCGACATCTCGGAAGCGCTCCATGCCGTTGGGCGGGTGGACCACCTTCAGCCGATGCTTCCCCGCGGGCACCTTCAGGTCCAGCGCCGGGGAGCGGCGCCCCGTGTCCTTGCCGTCGATGTAGATCTTGCACCAGGGGATGCAGTTGACCTTGAGCGTCCCGATCCCTCCACCGCCCACAGACGCCCCCCCGGTCGCTCCGGCGGCGCGCACTCCACCCGCGGCGCGCTGCCTGCGGCCGGAGTGCTTGTCGAGGCCGGCCCGCCGATCGCGCCCCTTCGGCTTCGATGGACCCTGGCGCGCCGTGGGGCGGCGATCCTTGGAGCGTGGCGGCGCTGGGCGCACCCTTGGCCCCGGCCCGGCGGCGGCGGGGGCTGGGGGCAGGCCGGCCGTTCCCCCGGCGGCCGGAGCGCCTTCCGCCGGGCCCGGCGTGGTGGCGGGGCGGTCGTCCTCACCCGCCGACCCGGGGGTCGTGGCCGCCCCGAGGTCGGGCTTCGCGGAGCCCCGGCCCAGCTGCCCGGTGGGCGTCCCCGCTTCCGCGTCGGGACCCGCGGCTCCGGGCACGGCGGCCTGGGGCGATGCGGCCGTCGCTGCGGCGACCCCGGCGGATTCGGGTCCGGGTCGCCCGCCCGCAGAGCCCGTGGTGGGCCCCTGCGGTGCCGCGACGCGGGTGGCTTCGGTCGCGCCCGTGGCCCGGCCCAAGGGCGTCAGGGGCGAGCGTTCCTTGGGCGCCGGCCACAGCACGAAGGCGATCACCGCCGCCACCGCCAGCACCCCGCCGCCGGCCACGAGCCAGCCCCAGGGCAGCCCGCCCGGCGGTGCCGAGGGGGCCGCGGGCAGCTCCGAGATCTCCGAGAC
>CAYYHA010000092.1:0-14425 GCA_964471535.1 uncultured Myxococcia bacterium
TCGCGGGCACGGGCCCCATGAGGAGATCGCGCTCCTTGAAGAGCCACTGACCTTGTTCGACCACCGGCTCGTTGGGTGGGAAATCGCCTAGACCTAGCCCCGAAGCCATCGTCTCCCTTGAGGTTGCGCTGTCGTGACGATAGCACAGGGCCCCTCCGCATGCGCCTCGTCCTGAAGATCGCCTACGAGGGCGGCCACTTCGGCGGCTGGCAGCGTAACCCCGCCTTTCGCACCGTGCAGGGAGAGCTCGAGGCCGCACTCGCAGCGGTGGGACTCCCGGGGAAGCTACAGGCCGCCTCGCGGACGGATCGCGGCGTCCACGCGGAGGGCCAGGTCGCCCACCTGAAGTTGGGGAAGACCGATCGCCCACCGGATCCCAAGGAGGTGCAGCGCCGCCTCGCGGAGGTCTTGCCCGAGGACCTCTCGGTGGTGGACGCGGCGCTCGCGCCCGGCCGCTTTCACGCCCGGTGGTCGAGCCGGGGGAAGGTCTATCGCTATCGCATCGCCTTCCACGAGGCGCCCCGGGCCTGGCGGCTGCCGGATCCGCGGGGCTTCCCCAACGTGCCGCCAGAGGCACGCCTCGACGTGGAGGCCATGCGCAGTGCCGCTCGGCTGCTCCGTGGGCGCCGTCCCCTGCGCGGCCTCGCTTCCTTTCACAGCCGCTTCGACCGGGGGGTGCACCGGCCTCGGTTCATGTGTCCGGTCCTGACAGTGGAGCCGGACGGCGTCGTGTCCATTTACGTCTCGGGGGGTGGCTTCTTCCGCCATCAGATCCGAAATCTGGTGGGGCTGCTCTGCGAGGTCGGCTACGGGATGCGGGATCCCGCCGAGGTATCCACCCTGGTGGAGAGGCGCCCCTACCACGAGGGGCCGCGGGCCCCTGGCTGGGGGCTGACGCTACTGCGGGTACGCTACCCCCTGCCCCTCGATCCCTTCCGCGAGCCGCGCTGGCAACCGGGGCGCACGCGAACCTTCAGCGGTCCATGAGGACGCGACGCACCCGGCGCACCTCGGCGGCGAAGTCGAGGTCGATGAGCTCCTCCACCAGCTCATCGAGGCGATCGTAAAACTGCTTCAGTCGCTTGAGATCCTTGTCCATCGCTTACTCCTTCTTCTCGAAGTGCTCTCGGTAGAAGTGTGCGAAGGGAAGCTCCTCCGGCCGACCTCGGGCGATGATCCGGTACCACCGGAGCGAGGTGGGCTCTTCCTCGTCGCGTCGCGTCTTCGTCTGCATCAGGGGTCTCCTCCGTGGCTGTTCGGTGGTCGGGCCCTAGAGGAGGTGCCGGTACTTCGCGATGAGATCGGCGATGGCCTCCCGCAGGTATTCGCTCTGCCGCACCCGGGTGCGGGCGCAGAGGGCCTTCAGCCGGGCGAAGTCTGCCTGCGGGAGGCGGATCACGAGGGCCGTAAGCGGGTCGGTCTCCTGTCTGCGGTCGTACATGCACGCTCCTCGAAGGGGTCGTCCCACACGCACCCCCACGGTAGCAGTGAGACGCACAGGGTCAAAAAAATGCCCCGGCCCCCCGAAGGCGGCCGGAGCGTCCCCGCCTGCGCTCTCCCCCGTATCAGGCGGAGAACGCGCGCGAGAGCTTGACCTGGCCCACGTGCCACCCACCGAAGGCGACACCGCAGAAGGCGAGGAGCGCGAGGGCGAAGCCGGACACGCCGCCGTCGTCGATGATCGCTCCGTGCTCGAAGAGCCAGACCGTGTTGACGGCGGTCCACACCACGGTCGGGACGACAGCGAGGAGCAAGGGCACGAAGGAGAGCGCCAGCTCCTTCTTGGTGGCGCTCTTCATCGCTCCATAGACGGTGCAGGCGATCGCAGCGATGGCTGCCAGAACGATCAGAATCTCGAAGAACATCGTGGGCGTCTCCTTTCGGGTGAGGATGGCTCGAATGGGCCAGCGTGGTTCCGATGGACCGGCGAGGGGATGGGTGCCCGTGCGCTCCGGCACCGGCGGGCCCACACCGGCAGGTTCCGTGGACACGCCCGGGCAGGGAGCAGCCTGCGTGCCACGGCGCGCGCTTCGGTTTTTCAGGGGGATAGGCCGCATCCCCGCCGCCCGGATCCGGGCCGTGGTCCGGATTTCGGACCCTTGATAGGTAGGGGGCGTGGACTCCGTGCTCGCGCTCCTCGCCCTCGTGACGGGCGTGTACGCGCATCGGGCGGCCTGGCGAGAGCGCGGCGCGCTCCTCACCCTCCTCGTACTCGATGCCGTGGCGGGGCTCCTTGCCCTCGTTGCCGGCATCGCGCCGGAGACCTTTGGCCGGTGGATGCAAGAGGACGGGCCCGCCGAGTGGGCCACCTTCTGGGCCTTCTTGCTCGCGGGCGCCCTGGTGCTCACGCGTCTCAAGGGCCTCTTCGGCCGGCGCCTCGCGCTCGTCCTGGCCGTGCTCCTCTCCGCCTTCTGTCTCTTCGTCGCCGGCGAAGAGATCTCCTGGGGGCAGCGGCTCTTCGGCTTCGAGCCCCCGGCGCTCTTCCTGGAGAAGAACTTCCAGCAGGAACTCAACGTCCACAACTTCCTCAAGGGCAAGAAGCTCGCCGGCCTCCCCCTCGACAGCCGGTACCTGGTCCTCCTCGTCGCCCTGTCCTATGGAGCCCTCCTGCCGCTCCTCCGCCGGCTCCTCGCGCGCCGGAGCGCGCCCGTCGGGCAGGCGCTCGAGGCGATTGCACCGCCGGTCTGGCTGCTGCCCCACCTCCTCCTCGTCGCCTACGCCGAGGCGCGCTACCCGGTCGTCCTCACCGGCGAGGCGGCAGAGCTCCATCTCGGGCACTGTTTCCTCGCCGCAGAAGGAATCCGGCGGCGGGGCGTTCCCTGGCGACGTGGGATGGGCTGGGTGGGACTCGCGCTCGGGCTGGGGATCGGCAGCAGCCTCGCGCTTGGCCCCCTGCTCGCCCGCCTCGGCGCAGGCCGGGTGGAGACGGCCCGATCCGAGCTGGCCGAGATTTCGGCAGCGCTCGCCCGGCCCGGTGCCGCGCGGCCAAAGCTCTTTTACAAGCGCCGGGTCCACAAACGGCTCTACACCGCAGTGGAGGTGGGCTACTTCGATCTGGGCGTCCTCGATTCGAGGGACGGCCTCGACTCCGACGCGGCCGGTCCGCGGGAGGGGGGCCCGCGGCCCTTGGAGATGGAGGCGGCGCGCCGACGCTACTTCCTGGACCCCTGGGCCAACCCCTACTGGGTGCTATGGCTCCGAGGCCGCGGGCTGTGGGTCTATTCGTTCGGACCCAACCGCCGCCGCGACCTGGATACACGCAGCCCGGGAGCGGACCGCGGCGACGACCTCCTGGTGCCCGTCCCCCTTCTGCGGGCCCCCGGCCTCCGCCCGCCTGCGCTGCGCCCCCACCCGCCGCCAACCTCTGATTGACGGGTCAATCTCCGATTGTGACGCTGCCCTGCCGCTGGGAGAGGCGGGTGGCGCTACCGATCACATGGCGCCACCGCGGCACGGCGACGGGGCGGGCGCGCCGAGGCGCGATGCGGCGCAGCGCCCCCCACATCCTTTAGACTGGCATCCCGAGGCTTTGGCCGTCGCGCCCACGCCTGGGCCGGGAGGACCCGATGAAACACGCTGGGAACACGTGGCAAGGCAGAGCGCTCACCGCCGCCGGCTGGCTCCTCGTCCTGGGCTGCGGTGCGGCAGGACCGGCGCCCACTGGGCCTGTGCCGGAGACGGAGGCCGATCCCTGGGCGGACGTCGCGGAGCGCTTCAGGGTGACCTCGGGGGAGTTCGAGGTGCCCGCCTTCTCCGAGGTCTACAAGTGTGCGGTCGTCCCCATGGACAACCCCGATCCCTTCTTCCTGACCCGCTACCGGGCGACGATGAAGCCTGGGCCGCACCACTTCAACCTGATGTACCTGGCCCACGGCGCGGGACCGGAACCGGGGCTCCACGAAGGGGCCTGCCCGATGGAGTTCGCGCCGACCTGGTTCGCGGGCAGCCAATGGACCGAGGTGGAGGAGACCCTCCCCGAGGGTCTTGCCATGCCCATCGACGCCAACGTCGACCTCCTGCTCGACATCCACTACATCAACGCCTCGCCCAAGCCCATCCCGGGCCGGGTGGACGTGGAGATCGGCGGCATCCCCCAAGGAGGAGGTGCGCGAGCTGATGGGCGTCTACTTCAACGTGATGGACGGCTTCGAGATCCCGCCGCAGACCACCCAGACCTGGGCCGCGCGCTTCGCCGTGAAGCCCGGCTCGGAGGTCCATCTGATGACCTCCCATGCCCACTGGCAGAACACGCGCTTCGAGATCTTCCGCTACGACGAGAAGGATGGCTCCCTCGAGTCGCTCTACGTCAGCACCGACCCCCTGCACCCCAAGGTGCTTCGCTACGAGGAGCCGCTGCGCTTCGAAGAGGGACAGGGCTTCGAGGTGCGCTGCACCTGGGCCAATCAGCTCGACGTCCCGCTGCGCAACGGAGACAGCGGCCTCGAGGACGAGATGTGCATCATGGCCGCCTTCTACACCCCGGATGCGGGGATCGCCTGGCGCTACGGGCTGAAGCAGGGGACCCTCGTAGAGTAGCGAGGCTCGAGGCACCAGCGCGGCGCGAAGGTGCCGTCGCCCCGGTGTGGACCCCTCCCGGTGGCTGCAACGCCACCTTGGCGGCGCAGCCTCGGCTCTGGCCACACCTACAGGCGCAGCTGCAAGCCCAGCGCACCGTCGAAGGTGGCGAAGAAGCGTGTGCCCACCGCCGCCGAGACCCCGACCGAGAGCGAGATGCCGAGGTGTCGCCCGAGGTCATAGAGGACCCCCGCAGCCAGGTGGGCGCCCGCGGCGAAGCTCGGCAGGAGCGGTAGGTAGAGGTCGAGATCGGTGAAGGTCTTCCAATGCTCGTAGCCGAAGTAAACCCGGTACCCGCCGAGCAGCGCGAGGCCGGAGAGGGGGCCGGCAACAAGGGGCCGCAGTCGCAGGGAGAGCTCGTCACCTGTGTACGCCAGGCCGCGGGAGAAGCCCGCCTCGAACCCCAAGCCGAAGCCGGTCGCGCCTTCGTTGCCCGGCGCCACCGTGAAGCCGTAGGTCCCCACCGACTCGAAGCGAAGCCCCCACTGCCCCCGGTGGTCGAAGGCGGTGGCGTCTTCGAAGCGGTACCGAGCCTGCGCAGCACCAGGGACAAGGAGGGTCTGACAGAGCAACGCCCCCAAGAGGGCGAAACGGTGCTCGAGTGCCATGGTGGGCTTACGCGCGACCGCTGGGAGCCGTGGCTTTGCCGCCCCTCACCGTCGCCGCCTGACACCGACGAGCGCCACCGCGAGGAGGAGGGGCAGCACGCCCGCCCCCGCCCCGGTGGCACTGCAGTTACAGCCGGCCTGCGCCCGCTGGGTGCGGCCGTGGATGTACTGCGGGCCCCGCCAGGTCAGCTCGGTGGTGTTGCCAGCGCCATCACGCACCTGTGCCGTCACCGTGGTGAACCCCGCGGGCAAGGCATACGCCGCGTCCTTAGACCAGGCGGAGAAGCCTCCCCCGTCGATCTGGAAGCTGTACTCGAGGTCGGCGTCGAAGACGTTGTCGACGGCATCGACGCGTGCGATTCCCGAGGCGGGGTCGACCTCGAGCCGCGCATGCGGGGGAGTCCAGTCGACCACGACCTCGAGGCGCTCCGGTGTGGGGTCGAGCGTCCGATAGTCGTCGCGTGCGCGCGCGCGGACCTCGACCGTGTGCACCCCTTGCAGGAGCAGCTCCGGAGCCGTGACTTCGAGGGTGGGCGAGGTCTGGAAGGGGGACCAGAAGCCACCGTCCACGCGATACTGCCACTCCCAGCCGGCGTCGTGGAGACGTGCGTCGTACGCGGTCACGTTCAAGACCACGCTGGGGCGCGCGAGAGGGCGTCCCGGTGTGGGATGCAGCGCCTCGGGGGGCGGCAGCTTCAGCTCGAGGAGGCTCGCCTCGGTATCCACACGGATCGGCGCGGGGGTGCTGGGGGTGAACGAGAGATCCGCGAGGAGGCCGATGTGCTCGTAGGTCCCCGGCTTGGAGGCCGAGGGCACCATGCCGCCGAGCTTCTTGACGTCGAGGGAGAAGCCCTGCAGGTCGGGGAGTGCGATGGGGGCGAGGGCGGAGCCGATCACCGGCTCGATGAGCCCGATGATCGCCGGGATGATGTCGGCGAGCACCTGCGGATCCTCGGCTACGATCTCCGCGTTGCTCGCCTCGATGTTGGTGACGAGCGAACCCAGCTCACCGACGATGGGGACCAGTTCGTTGTTGGGTGAGAGCTCGAGCCCGAGCGGCAATGCGATGTCGCTCTTCAGAGTGAAGAGCCGAACCTGCCGCCCATCCACGAGCGCATAGAAATCCATGTGCAGGTCGGGCAGGTAGATGGTGAGGAGGGGATCCTCGATCACCTTCTTGCCGTTCTCGTCCCGATAGGTTCCGGCGCCGATGTCGACGTAGGGCGACGCCTTGGGTCGGATGGCGAGGATCATCGGTACGTTCTTGCCTTCGGTAAGCGAGTTCAAGCTCGAGAGGAAGGTGCTGAACACGGAACTGGAGATGAAGCCCACCGCATCGGAGCTCAAGTTCAGACAGAGCCCACCTGAGCGGTAGGCGTCATAGAAGGCGGCGTCTAGGAAGCGGTCGCTGGCCCCGATCCCCACCATGTAGGGCGTCCCCGCTGCCTCGGTGCTGAAGTCGGGGCGTGGCGGCGGCGTGTTCGGCGGCGGGGGCGCGTCTGGGACGCACGGGGAGAGTTCGGCGTCGGTAGCCGTGATCATGCGGAGGAAGAGCGAGCCACCGTCGGTGGCGATGAAGGGATCGGCGGCAGGGCCCTCGCGCTGCCCGAGCCCGATGAGCAGGTCCATGGGTGCCTCGGGTCCCATGCCGGTGACCGCCCCGACATCCATCCGACCCGACATGCCCATGGGGCCGTAGACGCACTCACCCGTTGCATCGTTCATGCAGTAGTTGGTGCCCGTATCGCAGGTGGCGGGTCCCCCGAGGCCGCTGCAACCCGACGCGAACTGATCGCACTTGATGCAGCTCATGTCGTCGATGGCCTTCTTCACTTCCTGTGGGATGCGCGAGTTCAGCTCGTTGTTGACGAAGCCGGCGATGAAGTCGCGAACGAATCCCCAGTCGGCGATGTCGCAGACCAGGCCTCCGTTGATTCGGAAGTCGTTCCCGGTGAGCTCGACCTGCAGGTTCTCCACACGGAAGGTGACCGCTCGGGTCATGGGATCGACGTCGAGGACCACGTCGAGGGAGATGGGCTTGTCCTGGACCTGGATCTGGAAGGTGCAGTCGGGATGCAGGCAGAGGAGGACCCGCTGGCAGAACTCCACGGGGATGTCGCCGCTGGAGACGTCGAGCTGGGCATTCATGTGGAGACGGTTGGGCGCCACCGTCGAGAAGCCCACAGAATCGATGTTGGCCGCGATGGGACAGGGCGTCGTCCCCTTGCAGAGGACCTGCCCACTGCAGCCGCTGTCCTTGCAGCTGCCCGAGCCCCCGGGAGGCAGGTCGAAGGTGAGCGCACCGCCGAGGAACTGCGCCGCGATCCCCGCGAAGTTCTGCTCGATGAAGGCGAGGCCGGAGGGCGTGATCTCGGTGACGATGCCGTCGTAGACTCGCTGATCCTCCGGTGGCATCTCCGGCAGCGGCTCGAGGGCCGCACAGCCGCAGCCGGAGCTGTTCCCGCAGCCGGCGGCGGTGGCGGCAAGGAGCAAGAGGACGGCCGGATGGCGCCGAACGCGATGCATGAGCGATCCCTCCTGCTCCCGAGTCTACCCGCTGGGGGAGTCCCCCCTCAAACGGCGGGGGGCTTACAGCCGAGCGATCCCGGGCGCTGCCGGTGAGCGGTGTTCAACGCACCGCGGCGGTAGCCACGCGGGTCCACCTCCACCCGGCGAAAGCCCTGCGCCTCGAAGGCGCGTTGCACTGTCGCCCGGAGGTCCGGCGACTCGAAGCGATGGAGCTCGTCGAGGCCCACCTCGATGCGCGCGAGGTCGCCGTGGTAGCGCACACGCACCACCCGGAAGCCGCAGGCCCGGAGGAAGGCCTCACATCGCGCCACCTGCTCGAGACGCGCCCGGGTGATCGCGGTGCCGTAGGGAAAGCGGCTGGCCAGACAGGCAAGCGCGGGCTTATTCCACACGGAAAGGCCCTTCTCTCGGGCCGCCTGGCGGATCTCCGCCTTCGTGAAGCCTGCCTCGTCGAGGGGGGAGCGCACCCCGCGCTCCAGCGCCGCCGCATGCCCCGGCGTGTGGTCGCTGCGGTCGTCGCGGTTGAAGCCGTCCACCACCGCCGAGAGCCCCTCGCGGCGGGCGATCTCCCAGGCCTGGGTGAAGACGGTGCGCTTGCAGAAGTAGCAACGGTTGAGGGGGTTTCGTGCGTAGCGGGCGTCGTCGAGCTCGTGGGTACCGTGGAGCACGAGGCGGGCGCCCAGCTCGCCGGCGATGCGCTCCGCCGCTGCCTTCTCCGAAGCGGCGAGCGACGGTGAGACGGCCGTGAAGGCGACCGCGCGAGCAGGGCCGAGGCAATCGATCGCTTCGGAGAGGAGGTAGGCCGAGTCGACGCCCCCGCTGAAGCAGACGAGCACGCTCCCGAGCCCCTCGAGGATCTCCTTCAGCTGGCGGCGCTTCTCCGGCAGATGCTGCATTGCCTCGCCCCGCGGCGCTTCCGCTCGCTCGCTCACCCTGCCCTCACTTCCTCGTGCGGCGGGCCTTCGAAGAGCTGCGCTTCTTCGCCGTGCCAGCCTTGCCGGTAGTGCGCCTCTTGGTGGTCTTCTTGGCCGTCTTCTTCGCGGCCTTCTTCGTCGCTTTCTTCGTGACCTTCTTGGCCGCCTTCTTCGCGGTCTTCTTGGCTGCAGCCTTCCGTGCCGTCTTGGCGGCCTTCTTCGTCGCTTTCTTGGCGGCCTTCTTGGCAGCCTTCTTCGCCGCTGTCTTGGCCGCCGCCTTCTCGGCCGTCTTCTTGGCGGCCTTCTTCACCGCAGCCTTCGCTTTCTCCGACGCCTTCGCCCGGGCGCGCGCCTTCTTCTCGGCCAGCTTTGCCTTCTTTGCCGCCTTGCGCTCGGCGAGGCGTCGTTTCTTCTCCGCGAGGCGCTCCTTCTTGCGGCGCTCCGCCTCCCGCTTGCGCTGCGCCTGAGCCTTCGCCTCGCGCCGCGCGGCGGCGCGGGCTTCCCGGGCGGCCTCCTTCTTCGCTTGGGCGAGACCGGCCGAACGTTTCTCGGCCTGCTTCTCTTCTCGCTGCTTCGCCTTCTTCGCCGCTTTCTTGGCCTCCGAGGCGGCCTTGCGCGCGAGCTTGGCGGCCTCCTTGCCCCGACCGAAGAGCGCGATGCCCGCCTCTTCCGGGGTGAGGTAGCCCATGCGCTCGAGTGCCTGAATGACCTTCGCTGCCGACTCCTGCACCGTTTCCGTCTCGGAGTTCACCGTCACCTCGGGTGAGGCCGGCGGCTCGTAGGGGTCGGTGATGCCCACGAAGTTCGGGATCTCGCCCGCCAATGCCTTCTTGTAGAGTCCCTTCACGTCGCGTTCGATGAGCGCCTGCACGCTGGCGTCGCAGAGGACCTCCACGAAGCGACGAATCTGCATCCGCACCTCGTCGCGCGTCTCCCGGTAGGGGCTGGTCGCGGCCGCGATGGCCACCACATCGTTCCGAGTGAGCAGCTCGCAGATCCACCCCATCCGCCGCACGTGCCGCTCCCGACTCTCGCGCGTCTCTTCGAGCACCTCGATGAGGCGGTTGGCGACCTCGTCGTCGTCGATGATCTCGACCTTCCGCCCCGCAGCCCGCAGCCGGTTGCCCAGGTAGTGGGCAAGGGTGCTCTTCCCACTGCCGCTCATCCCCGTCAGCCAGACGGTCAGCCCTCGTGTCTCGGCCATCTTCGCCTTCTCCCTCGGAATGGTCCTGCGCCAGGCCCCCATCAGTCGTCGTCGACGATCTCCACTTTTCCGGGGGCACGCTCCATCAACGCCTCCACCGCCCCTTCGAAGAGGATGCGAGAATATTGGCTGCGCCGCTTTCGCGAGACGAAGACCCGCTGGGCGCCCTCGACTTCGCGTCGCGCCGCGTCCAGGAAGGGTCCTTCGATCAGCGCCGTCTCGACGGGCACCGCCGGCTCCGCGGCCGCCACTTGGGAGAGATAGGCCTCCGCGCGGCTCCGGTACTCGTCGGCCATTGCCTCGGTGGTCCTTGGCCCCGCCTCGGCAGCAAATCCTGTGCGCGCGAGGCGCTCGCGAATCGCCTCGAGGGCGCTCCCATCGAGGATGAAACACACCTTCAGCGGAACTTGCGCCGCCCGCGCCGCGCTCAAGGCGGCCTCCACCGCCCGCGGCGTCTCTCGCGTGGTCGTTGAGAGCAGCAGAATCATTCCCCCTCGAGATCGACGTCTCGGCCGACGAAAGACGCCCCGTCCCAGTGGAAGGCCCGAGCCTCGGTCGCCCGCCCCGCCTCGACCCCCACGACCAGGTACTCGACGTCGGGATAGAGGGGCGCGCCGTCGAAGAGCGCCGCGCGCTCGTCCTCCTCGGAAAAGTAGGCCCCCACGTCCACATGGGAGTGGTAGATGCACACCGGCGGGGTCCCGCCCGCCTCGAGCGCCTCCATCAGCCGGCTCTGTTGCCGCGGGTCCATCAGGTAGGCGGTGCGCGCATCGCGGGGATAGGCCGCGGGATCGGCCGCATGGTACCGATCGTAGACGTTTTCCATTTGGTGCACCGAAACGACCTCGACGCGCCCGTCGCGGCGGCGGTAACCTGCTAGAATTCCACAGCATTCACGGGGATAGGCGGCCTCGGCCTGTTCGACGACGGCCGCAAGGATTTCCCGGGGATAGCGCACGCGTGCCATGGATCGCGCTATTCCTACCACAGAGGTAGGGAAGGGGGTTACCATGTGTGTTCCGCGGACCAGCGCCCCGCCTCGAAGTACCGGTCGGCGCGGTCGGCGCAGACCGTGACCACGCAGCCGGACTGTCCCGCCTCCTTCAGTCGCCGGCCGATCTTCAGCGCCCCGGCGACGTTGGCACCCGAGCTGTGCCCCACCGCCAGCCCCTCGTCGTGCACCAGCCGCTCGGCCATCTCCCAACCCTCCTCGGTGGAGATGGGCAGGATCTCGTCCACCACCCCCTCGGGCTGCCAGATGGGGGGCCGGATGGAGCTCTCGATGTGCTTGAGGCCCTCGAGGCCGTGGAAGGCGTCGTCCGGCTCCACGGCTACCGTCACCACACCGGGCTTCAGGCGCTTCAGGCCGCGGCTGGTC
This sequence comes from uncultured Myxococcia bacterium, assembly GCA_964471535.1. Classification (GTDB taxonomy): domain Bacteria; phylum Myxococcota; class Myxococcia; order SLRQ01; family SLRQ01; genus CAYYHA01. The sequence goes on from CAYYHA010000092.1 coordinate 11,209, forward strand.
CCCATGATCGTCCCCGTCGTGCCAATGCCGGTGACGAAGTGGGTCACGCGCCCACGGGTTTGCGCGAAGATCTCCGGGGCGGTGGTGCGCTCGTGGGCGGCGGGGTTCGACGGGTTGGCGTACTGGTCGGGGTAGAAGTAGCGCTCCGGATCGTCGGCGACCACCTCCTTCGCCTTGAGGATGGCACCGTCGCTCCCCAGCATGGGGTCGCTGAAGAGAATCTCCACGCCCAGGGCCCGGGCGAAGGCCTTCCGGCCGTGACTGACGTTCTCCGGCATGACCAGGGTGCAGGGGATCCCGAGGGCCGCACAGAGCCAGGCATAGGCGACGCCGGTGTTCCCGCTGGTGCTGTCGATGACGCGGACGCCCTCGCGCAGGCGCCCGTCGGCGAGGGCGTCGAGGAGCATCTGCCGCGCCGGGCGATCCTTCACCGAGCCGCCCGGGTTGAACCACTCCAGCTTCGCATACACCGTCACCTCGGGCGCGAGGTCGGCGGCGACGCGCCGCAGGCGCACCAGCGGCGTGTTGCCCACCGCCTCGACGATGCTGGGCAAAGGCCGCGGCCCGAAGCGATGGTAGCGCTCGGCCACCGTGGGGCTCCTCTAGCGGCCTCCGGCGATCGCCGGCACGATGCTCAGCTCGGCCCCGTCGGCCACTTCGGTGGCCAACCCGTCGAGGAAGCGCACGTCCTCGTCGCCATAGTAAACGTTGACGAAGCGGCGCAGCTGCCCCGCGTCGTCGAGGAGCTTCGCCTTGAAGCCGGGGTGCTTCGCCTCGAGCGCGTCGAGCACCTCAGCCACCGTCTTCCCATCGACCTCCACGGCGTCCGATCCGCCGGCGAGCTTGCGTAGGGGGGTGGGGATCTTCACTCGAACCGACATGCTCATCTACCTCCGATCGAGATCACCTTGGGAACTCATTTTGCGAACGGTCAGGACGGGCCGCTGCCCGCCCCACTCCAGGGACACCTCGTGGCCGAGCGCCGCCGTGCTCCGGGAGACCCGGGACGCCGCCTCGGCGTCGTCGAAGAGGAAGCGCAGCTGCTCCCCCGGTCGGGCCGCCTCGAGCGCGAGCTTCACCTGCAAGAGGTTCATGGGGCAGCGCACGCCCGCGAGATCGACTTCCCTCATGCGGCCTGCCTCCGATGTCGGCATGCCCGGCACTCGGGGTTCGGCGGAACCGGCACGATGCGCGTGGCGGGCGCGAGCGCGTCGTGGATCCAGAGCCGGCCGGTGAGCGGTGTGCCGGCGCCGGTGAGCACCTTCAGCGCCTCGCACGCCATCACACTGCCTATCACGCCTGCGGCGGGGCCGAGCACCCCGGCCTCGGCGCAGGGAGGCACCTCACCCGGCGGTGGCGGCGCCTCGAAGAGGCAGCGATAGCACCCCCCTTCCCTGCCCACGACCATCACCTGTCCGTGGAAGCCGACCACCGCGCCGTGCACCAGCGGGCGGCCGAGTTCCACGGCGGTGTCGTTGGCGAGGAAGCGCGTCTCGAAGTCGTCGCTCCCATCGATCACCAGATCGTGGTCCGACACGAGGGGGCGCGCGTTCTCGCGGGTGAAGCGCCCCTGTCGCGCCTCGACCTCGACCGATGCGTCGAGCGCGGCCAGGGCCAGGCGGGCCCGCTCCACCTTCGCCCGCCCGAGATCCGTCTCCCGAAAGAGGATCTGCCGGTGCAGGTTGTCTGGCGCCACTCTATCGGGATCCAGGAGGGTGAGATGGCCCACGCCAGCCCCGGCGAGGTAGAGGGCCACCGGCGAGCCGAGCCCCCCGACGCCGATGAGCAGGACCCGCGCCCGGGCGAGCGCCGCCTGACCCGTGGCGCCAATCTCGTCGAGGAGCATCTGCCTCGACCATCGGCTGAGCTGTGCGTGGTCGAAGTTCACGTGAGCGCTTCTCCGAAGAACTCGAAGAGGGAGAAGTAACGCTCCCCCGTGTCACAGAGGAAGGTCACCACGACCGAGTCGGGGCCGCGCTCCGCGGCGACCTGGAGGGCCACGTGGACGTTCGCGCCCGAGGAGATACCGACGAGGAGACCCTCCTCGAGGGCGAGGCGCCGGGAACTCCGCCAGGCCTCCTCGTCGCTCACTTGGACGACCCGATCGATGAGCGAGCGGTCGAGAATGGGGGGGACGAAGCCCGCACCGATCCCCTGGATGCGGTGCAGCCCCGCCTCGCCGCCCGCGAGGACCGGGCTCCGCGCCGGCTCGACGGCGACGATCTCCAGCTCGGGGAAGCGCTCCCTGAGCGCGGCCCCTGCCCCGCTCAGCGTCCCTCCGGTGCCCACGCCGACGACGAGGGCGTCGAGGCGGGCAGCCTCGCCGAACTCGGCTTCGAGGGCATCGGCGATCTCCGGGCCGGTGCGCTCCCGATGGGCCGCCGGATTCGCCGGGTTCTCGAACTGGCCGGGGATGAACGCGCCGGGGGTCTTCTCGGCGAGATCCCGGGCCGCTTCGATCGCCCCCTCCATGAAACGGTCGGGATCGGTGAGCACCACCTCGGCACCGAAGCACTCGAGGAGTTGCCGGCGCTCGAGCGACATGTCCGCGGGCATGGTCAGGATGCAGCGGTAGCCCTTGGCGGCGCAGGCGAGGGCGAGCCCTACCCCCGTGTTGCCACTGGTGGGCTCGATCACCGTGCCCCCCGGGGCGAGGCGGCCGTCCCGCTCGGCGGCCTCGATCATGGAGAGCGCGATGCGGTCCTTCACGCTGGCGGCCGGCTCGAGCTGCTCGCACTTGACGTAGACGGCGCCCGCACCCTCGGGTGGCAGGCGGCGCAGGCGCACGAGCGGTGTGCCGCCCACGGCTTCGAGCACGCTCTCCATGGCGTCGGGTGGCTGAATCTCGGGCATGGGCTGCGACCCCAGTGGGGTGAGGTGGGACGTTGGCTCCTCCTTGCCGCGGGGGCGCGCTTCGGCGCCGGGGAGGACTCGATGCAGCGCGGCCTAAATGAAGTACATCAAGCGCCTGGGATCCCCACTGCGGGGTACCCCCTCCTGTTCGGCGCGCTCACACAGGGACTCTAGGGTGATCTGGTCGAGGAGATCCTCGATCCGCTCGCCGATCTCCGCCCAGACGGTCGAGGTGAAGGCCCGTGAGGCCAGGCCTTCCGCCTCGTCGGCGCCCACCGGTCGGGGGGGATCGGCGTCGGTGGTCTCTCCCTCCAGACGAATGGGCCCCTCGGTGGCGCGCACGATGTCACCCACCGACACCCGC
>CAYYHA010000093.1:0-14351 GCA_964471535.1 uncultured Myxococcia bacterium
GGACCGGGGCGAGCGCCTCGATCCCGAACTCTGGAAGCGCGAGGTGCCAGGCGTGCAGAGTCAGGCGGGCGAAGCGCGGGTCCTGCCCGCCATAGCGGGGATCGTAGGCGAGCGGCCAGCCTGCCGCGCGCAGGTGCAGTCGCACCTGGTGCCGGCGACCACTCACCGGGCGCGCTTCGATCCAGGCGAGGCTCCCTTCGCGCCGGAGCACCCGATATCGGGTCGTCGCCGGGCGGCCCCGGGAATCGAGGCGCATCGCTCCCCGCCGTCCGGGCCCAATGGGTCGGTCCACCCGACCCGCCGAAGGCGCATCGGCGCGCGCAGCCTCGCACACAGCCAGATAGGTCTTCTCGACTCTGCGAGCTGCGAACGCAGTGCTCGCCGCCCGATGTGCCGCCTCGTTCCGCGCGAGGAGGAGGCATCCGCTCGTCCCCACGTCGAGGCGGTGACAGACGAAGAGACGCTCCGCCCGCACCTGCTCGAGGAGCCGGCGTACGGTGAGCGCCCCGGGGTCGTGGCGCAGCGGGATCACAGGGAGCCCAGCCGGCTTGTCGACGACGAGGAAGGAGGCATCCTCGTAGAGCACACCTGGCGCCGGCACCCCGCTCACGGAACGATCGTGATCGGGGCGGGCTGGCTGCGCAAAGCCGCGCGGCTCACGACGAGCACCGTCTCACCGGGCTCCATCGGGGGCACGCGAACGCGAATCTCGTCGTCGGTCCACGCCGCCACCGGACAAACGGTGCTGCGGATGGTGACGAAGCCGCCCGCCTGCGTCGCCCCGAAGCCGACGCCCCGCACCACGACCGTCGCACCGGCCGCCACCGCCTCCGGCGCTACGGAGACGATGCGCATCGCCGCCGGCTCTGAGGGTTCGGCACCGCAGCCAGAGGCGGGCAGCCCGGCGAAGAGCGCGAGCGCGAGGGCGGTCCCCCACGATGGGAGACCCGGCCACTGGCCGACAGAAGCGCCTCGCTGCCCCCGCCCCGTCATGGCGCACTCGTCCCCTCGCGCCCGTAGTCATCGGCGAGGCGCACCACGTCGTCGAGTTCCGGCGTCGAGACCTCGATGACGTCCACATCCGTCAGCGCCTCCATCCGGTGCTTCGTCCCCGGGCGCACGTGGAAGACGGCGCCGGGCCCCATCTCGATCTGACGCGGCCCCGCCCCTTCGTCGTAGGTGAGACACATGCGGCCACTCTGCACCCGGAGCGTCTCCTCCTTACGCTGGTGGTACTGATAGGAAAGCCGGCGCCCTGCCTCGATGTGCAGGACCTTGCCCACGTAGCGGTTGGTGTGCGCCCAGATGATCTCGTAGCCCCACGGCTTCTCCACCCGCCGGGGGAGCGTGCCTGCACTGCCTGGCTCGTCACCCATGGGGCGACTCTAACGGCTCAATTGCCGACGACCAAGCCGTTCATGTTCAGGGCGACCTTGATTTCCGCCTGCTTCATCGCCGCGTCCTCCTTCGACTCGAAGCGACCGATGCGCACGCGGTACCAGGTGCCGCGGCCAGGGATCTCTGCTTTTGCCAGCCAGGCGTCGTAGCCGGCGGCCTCGAGCTTCTCCACCAGACGGCGGCTCTCGGCGAGATCCTGGCTGGCGGCGACCTGCACCGCATAGCGTCCCGCCGGCGCCGTCTCCACCTTCGGCTTGGCGGCCGCCTTCTCGGGCGCCTGCGGAGGGCTCCCCTGTGCCGGCGCGGCGGACTCGGCCTCGGCCACCACCCGGCGGGCGGCCGAGGCCTCTCCCTTGGCGGGGGTCGAAGACGCCTTTCCCGAGGCCGCCGCGGCCGTCTTGGTCGGCGGCCGCGCCGCCGGCTCGATCCCATCGAGGACCGGGCGCTCGGCCGCCCCGATCGTCTTGGATGTGAGGGCGTCGTGGAAGGTGAGCGCTGGCGCCGACTCCCCACGGGCGCCCGCCGTCCTCGCCGTCCCCTTCGGCGCGGCTTCGGCGACGGACTCTGCCGCCTCTCCCACCGCGGCGCTCCCGAGCCGCTTGCCGAAGCCGACTCCCAAGAGGAAGACCACCCCGAGCCCGAGGAGGGACCCGACCACGAGGGTGGTGACCTGACTCTGCTCCAAAGACAGCTCGATGGGGATCTGCTTTCGGTTTCCGCGTGCCATCTTCGCTACCTCCATCTGCTAGGTGCCTCGTGACTCGACCGCTCCGTCCGGCGTGGCGGGCGGATGCGCCTGGGTCTCGGAGGCGGCCTCCGGGTCGCCGGCGGCCTCTGCTCCCTCGCCCCACTCCATGCGCTCGGGTGCATCTACCCCCAATACCGCAAGTCCGTTGGCAACAACCTGCTTGAGGGCTTGCACCAGGTAGAGCCGGCCCCGCGTCTTCACTGGGTCGTCGGAGACGACCCGCTCGCCTTGCTTCCCGTACTTCGTGTAGTAGCCGTGGAAGGCGCCGATGGTCTCATGCAGCCAGTACACCACGCGGTGCGGCTCGAGCGCGTCGGCTGCCGCAGCGAGCACATGGGGGAAGTCGAGGATGCGCCGGGCCAGCGCCACTTCCTCCGGAAGACCCAGGGCCTCCAGCGCCGCCTCGTCCACGGCCCCATCCGGCAATGCGTAGCCGCGGGACCGAGCCTTTCGGAGGATCGAGGCCATCCGCGCGTGACCGTACTGCAGGTAGTACACCGGGTTGTCCAAGGATGCCTTCTTTGCCAGCTCCAGATCGAAGTCGAATTGCGCGTCGCTGCGGCGCTGTATGTAGAAGATGCGCGTGGCATCACGGCCCACCTCGTCGATCACCTCACGCAGCGTGACGAACTCGCCCGAGCGCTTCCCCATGCGCACCGGCTGCCCGCCACGGGTCAGGTTGACCATCTGCACAGTGAGCACGTGCAGCTTCTTCGGGTCGAAGCCAAGCGCCTCGATGGCCGCCTTCACCCGCGGCACATAGCCCGCGTGGTCGGCGCCCCAAACGTTGACTAGGCGATCGAAGCCCCGCTTCAGCTTGTCCCAGTGGTAGGCGATGTCCCCGGCGAGATAGGTGTAGCTGCCGTCGGCCTTGATCACCGCCCGGTCCTTATCGTCCCCGAAAGCGGTGGACCGGAAGAGCACCGCGCCGTTGTCGGCCTCGTAGAGGTAGCCCTTCTCGCGCAGGTATGCCAACGCCTCGTCGATGAGCCCACGCGCCTTGAGCTCGGCTTCACTCGACCACACGTCGAAGTGGATGTTGAATGCGTCGAGGTCCGCCTCGATGAGCCGGCGCATCTCGGCGATGGCGAAGCTTCGCAGCGCGGGACGCCACTCGGACTCGGGCGCGGAGAGCCAGCGCGCGCCGTCGCGCGCCTTCAGCTTCCTCGCCGCTTCGATCACGTAGTCGCCCGGGTAGCAGTCCTCCGGCAGGGTGACCTCCTCGCCGTGCAGCTCGCGGTACCGCAGGTAGACACTGGTCGCCAGCACGTCGACCTGCGCGCCAGCGTCGTTGAGGTAGTACTCGCGCACGACCTCGTGGCCCCGCCAGGCGAAGAGTTCGGCGATGACGTCTCCCGTGACGGCCCCCCGCCCGTGTCCCACGTGCATTGGACCGGTGGGGTTGGCGCTGACGAACTCGACGCAGATCTTCTCGCGACGAGGCGGCTCCGTCCTGCCGTACGCCGCCCCGGCCTCGTAGACCTGTGCGAGCGCCTCGAAGTACACCCTCGGCTCCACGCGCAGGTTGAGGAAGCCTGGCCCGGCCACCGCCACCGAGGCAAAGAAGCCTCCCTCCTCCTCGAGCGCCTGCTTGAGGATCTCGGCGATGCGCCGTGGTGGCATCTTCGCCGGCCGGGCGAGCACCATCGCCACGTTCGTCGCGAAGTCGCCGTGCTCGGGGCTGCGAGGATGCTCCACCCCGACCTCGGGTAGAGGCCCTTCGATGGGAATCTCTCCCGCCGCCACCACGCGTTCGAGCGCCTGGGTCAACCGACGTTGGACTTCGTCACGCACCATGCGTCCTCCGTGGTGCACCCTCGGCCCGGGTAGGAGTGGGTCGCCACCGGGCGCCGGTACACCACATCGTGCTCCATCCTCCTACGGAGGCGGAGTTCGTCAACAAAAAGGCCCCGCGACGGAGCGGGGCCCCCTTTAGGACAGCCCCGCCCGGCGCTCAAGAGCGGCGTCCTGCCGCCCGGGTCGGACGGTGCGTTCAGACGACGCGGCCGGGGCCCGGCGGCAGGCCTCCGCCTTCGAGCCTCTCGGGTGCGACGCCCTCCGCCGGCGGCCGCTCGACCTCCTGGCCCTTCCTCTGGAAGCTGTCCCAGGCGCCGCAACGAGGGCATCGCCACCTGAGCCGCTCCACCCCGTGGCCACAGACCTCACACACGAATGCGCTTCGCTCGCCCATCGCATCGAGGACCGCCCCGAACTGGGCCCGGAGCTCTTGGCTCATGTCCTCTTCGAGGAGGAGCCTGCCGAGTTCCCGGCGGGCCTCGTGGAAGCCGGGATCCAGATCGAGTGCGACCTTCAGCTCCTCGAGTGCCGCGTCGGTAAGGCCACGGCTGCGAAGATGCTTGGCCAGGGCGAGGCGCAACTGGGGCACCTGGGGAAAGGCATGCACCTTTCCCCGCAACCAGGCCGACATCGCCTCGAACTCACCCCGGCTGTAGAAGAGATCACACAGCGCTTGCCAGGCGAGGGAGATCGCTTCGGGCATGCGCTCGAGCGCTGCATCGAAGTACCGCTCGGCACCCTTGGGGTCTCCCGCGCGAACGAGCGTCTCGCCCAGCGCAAGGAGCGCATCCACCGAATCCGGGTCGTGCTTCAGCGCCTCCTTGGCCATCGACTTGGCCTCGTCGGCGCGCCCCGCCTCGAGCTCCGCGCGGGCCGCAGCGGCGAGCAAGTGCGCCAGGATCGGTCGCTCGTCGCCGTCGATGACGCGCATCCGGCGCTTCTGCGCGTCCACCGCGGCCTGGCAGTCCCCGCTCTCCATCTCGATGTCCCGCAGCAGTGCGAGGGCCTCGGCGAGCCGCTCCCGTGGCGGGGGCGCGGCCTCGAAGAGTTCGTGGAGGGTCTTTCGCGCCTGCGGAAGGAGTCCCGCTTTTCGGTAGTCGAGGGCGAGCTCGTAGCGCGCCTGGCTTCGGGCGGAAGCGGGCAGGCCCGGGCGTAGCAGCAGGTTCTGATGGATGCGGATGGCCCGATCCACCTCTCCCTTCCGCCGGAACAGGGCGCCTAGGGCGAAGTAGGTGTCCACCGCTTCGGTGTTCACCTGAACCACCCGCGTCAGCTCCTCGATGGCGGCATCGGGATTGTCGGAGAGCAGGTAATAGACCCCTTTCAGGTAGGCCTGCGTCTCGTTCACGGGACCTCGGCGGGCGCGGCGGCGGCGCCACAACAGGAGAATGGCCGCGAGGAGCAGCACGCCGGCGCCGACCGACGCCCATAGGAGCGCCGAGGTCGTATCCATCCCTCACCCCTCCTCGGCCGCCGCCAGATCCTCGAGGGGTGCGTTGCGGAGCCGTTGCACCTCCTCCTCGAGGGTGGCGGCGTGCTGCTTCAGCCGCCGGCGCTCGGCCCGGGACCGAAGCCAGGAGGCACCAAAGACGAGGCTGGCCACCGCGAAGCCGGCCAGGAAGGCGACGGCCGCCACGGCATAGATGGCCACCTCGAACCGGGCCACCACCAGGTCGATGGTCACGGGGTGGGCGTTCTCGAGGGCGAAAAGCAGCAAGTAGCCCCCGATGAGCGCGCCGGCGAGGAGCCCGACGATGGTCGAAGCGTGCTTCACCGTCCTGCCAATCTCATGCCTTCTCTTTGGCGTGGATGGCCGCGTAGACGGCCTCGCGGTGCTCCCGGTGGCTCCGCTCCGCGGGCGCCGGCGTCTCCACCGTCTCCCACGTCGCCCCATATCCGTCGGGCGACGCCACGGCTGCCCCCTCCATGCGCGCGGGGGCCCCACGGTTCACCCGCTCCCGCAGATCCTTGCCCACGGTGAAGAAGGGCGCGCGACGGCTGGGGACCATCACCCGCTCTCCCGTCTTCGGGTTGCGGCCCACACGCGCGCTCCGCTCGCGCACGGTGAACGAGCCGAAACCTCGAATCTCCACCCGCTCGCCTCGGCGCATCGCCCGCCGGATGGAGTCGAAGACGAGGTTCACGACGGCCTCCACGTCCTTCTTCGAAAGATGGGGTGCCTTCCTTGCGATCGCTTCGATGAGCTGGCTCTTCGTCACCGCCTCTAGCCCCCTCGTGCCAAATGGGAACCCACATAGTAGCGCCTGCGCACCCACCCTCGACAAGGTGGGAGGAGCGCGGACCTCCTCTTACTGCGCGAGTGGCGCCATCAAGAAGAGAACCTGGGCACCAAAGCCCCGGGCGGTGGTGGCCGCCTCCGTCTTCAGGCCCTGCGCCAGCCCTTTGGCCCCGCCACGCAAGAGCTCGCGCAGCACGTCCTCCTCGCTCTTCTTCGGGTAGACGAGGCGCGGTTCCTCTTCGAGCCCGGCGAGTTCCCGAACCCGCTCGACGGCGAACTCAAAGTTTCCAAGGTAGTCCACCAGCCCCGCCTCCTTCGCCTGAGCACCGGTCATCGCGCGACCGTCCGCGATCTTTGACACCTCCGCCTCGCTCATCCCACGTCCCTCGGCGACCGCCTTCACGAACTGCGCATGGATGTCCATGACGAGCCCTTGGAAGTAGGCCCGATCCTCCTCGGTCAAGTCCGAGAACGGGTCACCGGCATCCTTCAGCTTGCCCGAGGTGATGTTGACGAAGTCGATCTTCGCCCAATGTGCGAGCTCCTGGAGCCGAGGTAGCTGCGTGATGACGCCGATGGAGGCGGTCAGCGTGCCTGGATTGGCGACGATCTCGTCACAGGCGACGGCGACGTAGTAGCCACCCGAGGCCGCCACGTTCGCCATCGAGGCTACGACCTTCTTCTTTTCCCGCAGCTTCAGGATGGCGTCGTGGATCTCCTGGCTCGGCGCCACCGCCCCGCCTGGACTGTCGATGCGTACGATGACCGCTTCGATGCTGTCGTCGTCCCGAAACTCGCGCAGCTGCTCGAGGGTAGGCTTGGCGTCCTGGATGACGTCCTTCACCTCGACGACGCCCACCTTCGGACCGGTGCCCCCGACCAGCGGCGGTGGCTCTCCCTCCATCGCGGTGATGGCCAGGGCGAGGAACCCGAAGAAGACGAGGAAGAGCCCGCCGAAGACGATGGAGAGGACGATGATCGCGCGCTTGTCCATGGCGGTCGAGATCTACCACGGGCACCGCGCAGGGCCACGGCCCCGCGGTGAAAAAGACAAAGTGTGGCGCGGCGAAGTGGCGCGCTCGGGCATGCAGCTGCCCTAGACGAAGGGCTCCGGCGAGCTGCCGGAGCCCTTCTTGCACATCTGCGGCCTCGGTCTGCGCCGCGGCTGTGGGCGGGGCGGCCCGGTGGAGAGGCCGGCTCCTACGCCGGTCCTACCCCTCTCGCTCCGCCGCGCCCTCCTCGGTCTCGGCGCCCTCTGCAGTGGCGGCCTCGGCCTCGGAGGCGGACTCCTTGGCGGCTTCGGCAGCCACCGCACCGAGCTTGTCCTTCATCAAGTCGCCGAGGCTGGCCGAGGCCGAGCCCTGCTTCTCGAGGAACTCCTGGTACTCCTCCTCACCGGCCGCCTGCAGCGCCTTGATGGACAGACCGATCCGCCGCTCGTGGGGATCGAGGTCGATGATCTTCACCGCGACCTCCTGACCCTCGGTCACCACCTCGCGGGGATCCTCTACCCGCTCACCCTCGCGCATCTCCGAGATGTGAACGAGCCCCTCGATGCCGGGCTCGATCTCCACGAAGGCACCGAAGTCGGTGATCTTCGTGACCTTGCCCGTCACGCGGCTGCCCACCGGGTAGCGCTCGGGGAGCGTCTCCCAGGGATCGGGATGGAGCTGCTTGATACCGAGGCTGAAGCGCTCGTTCTCCACGTCGATGTGGAGCACCACCGCCTCGACCACATCGCCCTTGCTGAACATCTCGGAGGGATGCTTCACCCGGTGCGTCCAGCTCATGTCGCTGACGTGCACGAGGCCGTCGATGCCCTCTTCGACGCCGACGAAGATGCCGAAGTCGGTGATGTTGCGGACCACGCCCTTGATCACCGCACCGATGGGATACTTCTCCTCGAGCACGGTCCAGGGGTTGGTCTCCGTCTGCTTCATGCCCAGGCTGATCCGCTTGGCCTCGGTGTCGATGTCGAGGACCATCGCCTCCACCTCGTCACCGATGCTCACCAGCTTCGAGGGATGCTTCACGCGCTTCGTCCAGGACATCTCGCTGACGTGGACCAGACCCTCGATGCCCTCCTCGAGCTCGATGAAGGCACCGTAGTCGGTAAGGCTGACCACCTTCCCACGCACCCGCGTTCCCGGCGGGTACTTCTCGTCGGCGGTGAGCCACGGGTCCTCGGTGATCTGCTTCAGGCCCAGGCTGACCCGCTCGGTCTCGGGGTCGAACTTCAGGACCATCACCTTCACCGTGTCACCGACCTCGAAGAGTTCGCTCGGGTGGCCCACCCGGCCCCAGCTCATGTCGGTGATGTGGAGCAGGCCGTCGATGCCGCCGAGGTCGATGAAGGCGCCGTACTCGGTGAGGTTCTTCACCACGCCTTCCATGATGGCGCCTTCCTTCAGCTTCGTGAGGGTGATCTTCTTCTGCGCCTCGCGCTCCTCCTCGAGGAGCACGCGACGGGAGAGGACGATGTTCCCCCGCTTCTTGTTGAACTTGATGACCTTGAACTTGAAGGTCTCGCCGATGAGCTTCTCTAGGTTGCGCACCGGCCGCAGGTCCACCTGCGATCCCGGAAGGAATGCCTTCACCCCGATGTCCACGGAGAGGCCCCCCTTCACGCGACCGACGATGGTGCCCTCGACGATCTCGTCGCGCTCGCAGGCGGCGCTGATCTCGTCCCAGACCTTCATCTTGTCGGCCTTTTCCTTGGAGAGCACGCACATCCCCGACTCGTTCTCGCGCGACTCGAGGAGCACCTCGACCTCGTCGCCCTCCTTCACCTCGATCTCGCCCTTCGCGGTCAAGAACTCGGACAGCGGCACCTGCCCCTCGCTCTTGAAACCGATGTCCACGATGGCGAAGTCCTTCGTCAGCTGAATCACCTTGCCCTTGACGATCTCGCCTTCGCGGATCTCCTCGGACTCCTTCAGGCTCTGCTCGAAGAGCGTGGCGAAGTCCTCGGTTTCGGGGGTCTCGGCGGTGGTCTTGTCAGTCGTCATCAATCGTTGGCCTTCTACGATGCCAGGCAGGTGCCTGGTGCATGCCCCTGTTCGATTCCATCCGGCCCCCGCGGGGAGCGACGGCGGCCGGGCGAGCGAACCGGACCCACTCCGGCGCTCGAGCTGGCGGGCGGAAGTTAGGGGAGCGGTTGCCGCCCTGTCAAGCGCAGGCCCGGTCCCTCTGCTCCGCGCCAAGCGACAGGCGCAGCTCCGCGAACCGGGCCCCGAATGCGGCCATCCCGTCGCACCGCGAGCCCGTCTGTAGCTCCCCGATGCCTTCCCGCTCACCGGCAGAGCCGGGCCGTCCAGCGCAGCACCTGCCGTGGCGCGACGGGAGGATGGCTCTCGACCGTCCGCCCCTCGGCGATGAGCGCCCCACCCGGTGAGGCATCCCGATCCCAAATTCGGCATACGGGGGGATTCCAGACGAGGTCTGCCACTGCCGGCTCACTCGTCGGATTGACGAGGATCAGGTGCACCGTCTCGCCATCCGACCACGCCGCGCCGGGGACACCCGTGATGCCGAGCGCGACCTGCTCCCATCCCAGCATCCCCTCGAGTTTCGCCAGCTCCAAGGCCGTGGAGAGGATGCTTCGCCACAGCCGGTCGTCCGTCGCGCCGAGATCCATCATGCTCTGGCCCCACCACGCGATGGATCTGGCCCCTTCGACCAGCGCCAGGTAGGCAGCAGCCCGGTTCTCCTCGGGCGTGGGCCTGCGGCCGGCGTCGGGCTGCCCGGTCTGGTCGGCAAAACCGAACCCCTGCAGGGTCGCCGACGGGCGCGCGCCGGGCGCCTGCTCGCGCGCATGCCTCACCCACTCGCCGATCAGGCTGAGGTCGGTCGTGACGGGAATCGGGTAGAGGTCGTACCCATAGACATCGGCATGCGGCGCCGTGCGCTGTTGCAGCGACCAAAAGCGCTGCACGAGCTGTGCCGCATCTTGGTCGGAGAGGCCGAAGTTGTCGTTCCATTCGAGTGCAACGGGCAGAGGTGCCTCGACCAGATACAGAGGCCGCTCGGGGTAACGGGAGCGGATGGCGCCCGCCATGCGCGCCACGTTGTCGAGGTCCAGGACAGGGCGACCCTCGTAGCTGCTGGCGAGGTAGCTTGTCACCGGCTCGTCGTAGAGGTCGAACCCGCCGACCACCGACAGGTCGCCCTCGAGGCAGGGCGCCACCGAAGCCTCGAACTCGGCGATCAGCCGCTCCGCGTCGAGGGGCTGGGTTGGGCTCGGGTCGAAAAGGAAGAGCGGCACCAAGATCTTCAGCCGGCCCCGCGCCGCGCGGTAGGGACCTGCCAGCCCGCAGTGCCGGTCCGGCGCCGCCCAGGGCGCTCCTGGGGCGAAGAAGTCCTGGAAGAGCGGTGCGGTGGGGTTGTAGGGATTGCCTCGCTCGTCGAGCCGCTCCGACAAGCCGAAGAACGGGAAGAAGAGGTCGAAGCCCGCATCGGCGAAGCGCTGGAACGCCGCTTCGTAGTCCGGTGCCGCCTCGTCACCGAAGACGGCCAGCGGTGCGCCGGCCAAGACAAGCGTCAGGGTGTCGCCACTGGCCGGGGGCAGCGCGGGTATCCCCTCGCCGGAGGCTCCGCCGTCGCGCGCCTCCGTCCCAGGGAACCCGGCGCAGCCCGCCGCAAGGAGGAGCAGAGCCAGCATTGGCACCGGACGGACGTACCCGTCCGGCGCACCAGCGTTCTCCGCTCGCGTCGCACCGGTTGCGGCACTCGCATGCATCCCCAGCTGCCAGAATCAGGGTACTGCGCCTCCGGGTGGACCCTCAAGGCAACTTTCCTGTGGTCAACGAGGCGTTTCGGCCGTCTAGCAGGTGATAAGACACAACCCCATGCGTCCGACGGATGCGCGCGCTGCGCTGCACTCGATGCCACAGGGACCGGTTGGCCGACCCAAGGAGGAGGAACCCATGCACATCCCGGTACGTCTGCACCACGTCGCTTCTCTTCTGAGCTTCGCCCTTCTCTGTCTCGGCGCAACGGCGTGCGACAACGAGGCGCCGGCACCGCCCTTTCTGGACCTACTCCCCAAGGCGACGGCGGCACTCGAGGTGGCCGTCGAAGGCACCGCCGAGCCGGGGAGCACCGTGGCCATCACCCGCGACCCCGCCTTCGAGGGAGACGCACCGGGCAGCGTGACGGCCGACCCCTACAACGGACGCTTCCGCTTCATCGTCCCCCTCGCGGCCGGCGTGGAGAACACGTTCTCGGTGACCGCTACCGACGCGGCGGACAACACCTCGGACCCGGCGACGGCCCAAATCCAGCAGGTACAGGCCTACCCGGCGGTGGTGCGGCTCGATGTGGCGCCCCCGGTGGTCTCTGCCGATGACGGGTCGGTGAACGTGGCGGTGCAACTTCTCCCGCCCACCCCAGAGGTCTCGATGGAAGGCCAGGAAGTGGTGGTCCACGTCGAGAACTACCCTGGATCCATCGCCGACCTCACGCTGACCGCGGATAGTGGAGGCTTCGCCCAAGGTGTGCTCGAAGGGTTCTCGATGGCCGGTACCGCGGAGATCACCGCGCTCGCCAACACTGCAGGCCCCGACGGGATGCAGGCCTCTGCGACACGGACGGTCAAGGTTCTGCCCGGCCTGCCCGATTCTGCAGAGATCCTGCTCTCGGCCGACGTGGCCGGTAGGACCGTTGGACCCGCGGCCGAGATCACCATCCCCGCAGGCACCGCCGTGGAAGCCCAGGTGAGCGTCCAGGACGCACAGGGCAACCTGCTCCCCGACCCGGCGGTGCAGCTGTCGACCGATGCTCCAGGCGCCCAGGTGGTGGCGGGGACGCGGCTCGTCGGCCTAAGGCAGAGTGGCACCTACAGTGTCTACCTGCAGGCAGGCGGGATTCCCGTAACGGGAGAAGCGCGTGTCACCGTGGAGCCCAACCCCGCCGCCGGAATCATCGTCTCGATCTCTGACAACCGCGTGGTCGACGGCGAACGCGTGCGCGTGCAGGTCCTCGATGCCTATGGGAACCCGGTCGACCCCGCCGAGGTGGCCCTTTCGATCGACGGTGTACCCATCGACCAGGCGGCCGGCGTGACCTGGGACGGCAAGGACCTCTCCTTTGCCGAGGCGGGACTCTACACGCTCTCCGCCACGTACGTGCAGGACGCCGCCGTCACGGACAGCGTGCAGATCCTCGTGGAGGAGCTGGTCGACACGCGGCCGCCGGAAGCCAGCATCGATGCCATTCTCTTCCCCACTTCCTCGCTGGTCGCACCGCGCGGTCGCATCGAGGTGCAGATCACCCTCACCGACGATCGCGCCCTGGCCGACGCCATCTTGATCGCACAGTTCGGCGAGATTCCCGCGTGCTCCGCCAACTCGGGCGCCCTGTATCTCAACGGCCAGACGGCGGTGACGACCTCGGCTTCGGTTCGAGTGCCCCGCTGCGCGGCGCCGCTCGACCCGGTTGCATTCATCGTACAGGTGCGGGACCAGGCGGGCAACGTTGGCTTCTCGCCCCTCGATCGCAGCCTCTCCATCGCCGCACCTCCCGGCTTCGACATCACGGCAGGCACACCCTACGACGCCGTGATCACCGGCTATGCGGATAAGATCAAGCGCGGGGACTCCCCCACCGATGTCGCCGTCGACCCATCCTCGGACGTCGCGTATGTGACCCTTGCCCAGAACAACCGGGTGATCGTCGTCTTCCCCGACCGCACCCAGGACGATCTCCGCGACCTCAACCGTCAGCGGATCGATTTTCAGCAGCCGGAAGGGATCGCGGCCGATCGCTTTGGAAACATCTTCGTCGGCGACACCCAGGCGGGCAACAATGGGCGGATCGACCGCGTCGACGCGGTGCTCACGACGACCCGGGGCTACATCGATCAGGGCGAGCCTCCCGGGCGCCTCGGCTTGGACGAAAGTGGACCGCTGTCGCTGCTCTGCATTCCCTTCCGCACCATCGACGAGGTGCAGTGCTGGACCGATGTCGACACCCCGGCGCCACTGAACGTGCTGACGATCGACAATGCGCTCCAGAACCAACTCAACCAGCCCATTGCTGTGGCGGTCTCTGCCCCGACCCTCTGGGTCCTCGAGCAGGACTGCACGGTGAAGCAGACGACGTTGAGCTACGACACCGCGACCCCAGCCGTCACGGCGCTTCCGCTGATCACCGTTTCGCCGGGACAGGTTCTGAGCGGCGCCTGCACCGACATCGCGGCGCTTCCCTCGGGGGACGTTGCCGTGGCCGACAACGGCGCCGGTACCGTGGTCCGAATCACGCCCGGTGGTGGCATCTCGGACATCGCACAAGGCTTGCCCGACGTGATGGGTCTCGACTTCTCCGGCGGCGCGCTCTTCGTGCTGGACGCGCAGCTGCAGACGCTCTTCAAAATCACCGGGCCCTTCTGATCGCCGCTGCGCGCCGCCGCTCCCCACCCGCCTCCTCCGGCAGGCGCTACAGGGAGCGATGGAGGAGCACGGGGTCGCGGCGGCGCATCATCCACAGATCCGGTCCGTCGCGCACGGCCCAGGAGACGGGCGGACCTTCGTCCATCACCGGCAGCCACCCCGGCGTGCCGGCATAGGGGCGCTGGTAGAGGCGGCCTGCGGGGCTGCGCCACAGAAGCGTTCCCTGCACGACGTCCAAGTAGGCAGCTCCCACGGCTCCATCGTCCACGGGTTCGGGCAGCGGCCAGGCGACCATGCGCTTCAGATGGCGCGAGCCGGCGCGGGCTCGGAAGATCTCGATGCGTTGCGTGCTGGCCACGGCGATCTCGTCTACCCCATCGCGGTCGAGATCCCCCGTCGCCACCGCGAGTAGCGGGGGCCCGTCCTCGGGAAGCCCGATGCCGGCCCGATAGCTCAGCGCCTGCCCATCGAAGGCCCAGACCACCACGCTACGCCGCCGGTTCCGGGCCGCGACCAAGACCGGGGGCTCCCCTTCGTAGAGACGCCCCGCGGCGAGACCGACCCAGTGGCTGTTGCGCAGCAGCTCCTCCTCCGCCCGCACCTTCCCTTGGCCATCGAGGACGAAGAGCCGCCCCGCCACCTCGGCCAGGGCGGCCACCTCCGTGGCCCTATCCCCATCGAGGTCGGCGACGGCGAGGCCGGTCCACCGGCGCACCTTGGGGACCTGCTTCGGAGGCAGGACCGGCCGGAGCCGCGGCGAGGCGCCGGCATCGATCTGGAG
>CAYYHA010000094.1:0-14311 GCA_964471535.1 uncultured Myxococcia bacterium
CGCGAAGCAGGTCTCCGAAAGCGATCTCGTGGCTGATCGCTCCGTCGTAGAAGAAGAGGACGATCTCGCGGCCCGAGGCGAGACGTTGCAGGTAGGGGCGTCGAGGGTCGATCCCTTCCGGCCCCACCGCCTGCCAGGCCTGCGTGCCGAGGCGCCGCACCCGTCGGGCCTGGTGGGGCGCGAGGAGCGTGAAACGAATCCCCTGCTCGGCCAGCGCCTCGAGGGTGGGAAGATCGACGGCCGTCTCGGCGAGCCACATGCCCTCGGGACGACGGCCGAAGCGGTATTGGAAGTCGGCGATGCCCCACACCACCTGCGTGCGCCGATCCCGATCGTTGGCGAGCGGCATGATGAGATGGTTGTAGTTTTGCGCCAGGGCTGCGCCGTGGCCGTGGCGATTCAGTGCCCGCCTGTCGGCCTCGAGGATCGCCTGGTAGACCTCGGGCGCACCGCGCTCCATCCACGAAAGCAGAGTGGGCCCGAAGTTGAAGGAGATCCGCTCGTAGTTGTTGACGAGCTGCGCGATCCGTCCCGCCTCGTCGAGGATCCGACTGCGGGCGTTCGCGGCGTAGCACTCGGCGGTGATGCGGGCGTTCCAGTCGTGGAAGGGGTGCGCCGAGTCCTCCACCTCGACGAAGTCGAGCCAGGGGTTCTCACGGGGCGGCTGGTAGAAGTGACCGTGGATGCAGACGAAGCGACTCATCGCGCAGGTTCGAAGATCACCGCGGCGAGCGGGGGCAGGGTGAGCGAAAGCGAGTGCGCATGGCCGTGGCACGGCACCGCCTCGGCTTCGACGCCGCCGAGATTGCCCAGACCGCTGCCGCCGTAGACCGGTGCATCGGTGTTGAGGATCTCGCGCCAGCGCCCGGCTTCGGGCACGCCGACCCGGTAGCCCGTGCGAGGGACCGGCGTGAAGTTGAGGGCGACCAGGAGCACCTCGCCGCCGGCGCCGAGGCGAAGGTAGACCAGAACGCTCTGATTGGCATCGTCACCACTCACCCAGGCGAAGCTCTCGGGATCGTGATCGCGCCACAGGGCGGGGTTCGCTCGATAGAGACGGTTGAGGTCGGAGAGCAGATCGGCCACGCCCCGATGCTCCGGCTGATCGAGGAGCTCCCAGGGGAGGCCGCTCTCGTGGTTCCAGTCGCCGTGCATCGCCAGCTCGGAGCCCATGAAGAGCAGCTTCTTTCCCGGCTGCGTCCACATGTAGGCGTAGAGGAGGCGGAGGTTGGCGAACCTCTGCCAGCGGTCTCCCGGCATCTTGTCGAGGAGGGAGCCCTTCGCGTGCACCACCTCGTCGTGGGAGAGCGGGAGCACGAAGTTCTCGGTGAAGGCGTAGACGGAGCGGAAGGTGATCTCGTCGTGGTGGTGCGCCCGATGGACGGGATCGCGCGCCAGGTAGGCGAGCGTGTCGTGCATCCAGCCCATGTCCCACTTGAAGCCGAAGCCGAGCCCGCCCGCGTCGACGGGGCGGGTCACCCCCGGCCAGGCGGTGCTCTCCTCGGCGATGGTGGTCACCCCCGGGTATTCGGCGTGGAGGGCGGTGTTGAGCTCCTGCAGGAAACGCACCGCCTCGAGGTTCTCCCGGCCGCCGTACTCGTTGGGAACCCACTCGCCCTCGGCCCGGGAATAGTCCCGGTAGAGCATGGAGGCCACGGCATCGACGCGAAGCGCATCGGCGTGGAAGACCTCCACCCAGAAGAGGGCACTGGAGATGAGAAAGGCACGGACCTCGTGCCGGCCGTAGTTGAAGATCGAGGAGTGCCAGTCGGGGTGGAAGCCGAGGCGGGGATCGGCGTGCTCGTAGAGATGCGTGCCGTCGAAGCGCGCCAGGCCGTGGGGGTCGCTGGGGAAGTGACTGGGGACCCAATCGAGCACCACGCCGATGCCCTCGCGGTGGAGGTGATCGACGAAGGCGGCAAAATCCTCGGGCGAGCCATAGCGGGCGGTGGGTGCGAAGTAGCCGGTGGTCTGGTAGCCCCACGAGCCATAGAAGGGATGCTCCATCACCGGAAGCAGCTCCGCGTGGGTGAAGCCGAGCCGCCGGACGTGCTCGGCGATCCGCCCGGCCAGGGTGCGGTAGTCGAGCATCCGGCCCTCGTCGCGCATCCACGAGCCGAGGTGCAGCTCGTAGATGCTCATCGGCTCCCGCCAGGGATTTCGCCTCGCCCGGGCTTCGAGCCACTTTCCATCGCCCCAGGCGTAGCGGTGGCGATGGATCACCGAGGCGGTGCGGGGCGGCACTTCGGTGGCGAAGGCGACCGGATCGGCCTTCTCGAGGACCTCACCACCGGCGGTGGCGATCCGGTACTTGTAGCACTGGCCTACCGTTGCGCCGGGAACGTAGCCCACCCAGATGCCCGAGACGCCCAGCGGAGAGAGCGGGCTCGCTGCGTGGTCCCAGCCGTTGAAGTCGCCAGCGACGTGCACCGACGCGGCGGCGGGCGCCCACACCGCGAAGCGGCAACCTTGCCCGTCGGGGTGGGCACCGAGCACCTCCCAGAGCCGGCGGTGCGTGCCCTCGTTGAAGAAGTGGAGATCCTCCGAGGTGATGGGGCGAGGGGCGTCGCTCATCGCACCGACTCCTTCCTCCGCTGCGTAAGCAGCGCCAGGGTCCTCCCTGCCGCATCGTCGGCTTCGAGGTCCTCGAGGTGGAAGGCGGCGCGCCGGCGCCAGTTCGGCCGCTCGCGGTGGGTGCCGGGCACGTTCTGCGGGGTGCGCTCGAGCGCCAGGTCTTCGAGGTTGACGAGCACCATCCCCGCTGGCGTTCCTGCGAGCCAGGCGAGCCAGGCATCGAGGACCGCGCGCGGCCCTTCCTCCCCAGGGGCGAGGAGACCCGCCCGCCGCAAATCCTCCACGAGCGATGCGCGCTGCCGGGCCCGCACCGCCCGCTCCCCCTCGGCGGCCTCGGGCCCGAGGAGCCCCAACTCGATGCGTGTTTCGATGTCGTCACCGTGCCACCAGCCGGCGAAGGGGACCGTGTCGTGGGTATCGAGGCTGGCCAGATCTCCAGGCGCCGGGGGCTGGAGCGCAGCTCCCGGCTCGGTCCCCACGCTGAACTCGCCCACCCAGATCCCGGGCATCCCGTGGGCGCGCCGGGCCACCTCCACCTCTTCGGGCACCGTCCCCAGGTTCTCTCCCACCAGCCGGCACCGCCAGCGATGGGACGCAATGGAGAGCGCCGCCCAGTGGGGCTCCACCGGGTAGCGGACGTACACGCCTTCGGTGGGCGCGTAGCCGCGCGGCACCCAATAGAGGCGATGCAAGCCCATCAGGTGATCGATGCGCAGCACCTGGGCGCTTCGCATCGCTGCCTCGAGGCAGGCGAGCCAGTAGTCGAGGCCGTCGTCCAGGATCCGCTCGGGATGGAGCGGGGGGAAGCCCCAGTCCTGTCCACCCTGGAAGAAGGGATCGGGCGGCGCCCCGGCGCTCACCCCTGCAACGAAGAGGTCCGGCCGGCGCCACACGTCGTAGCCGTCGGGGTGCACCCCGACGGGCAGGTCGAGGTAGAGGTCGACCCCGGTCTCGGTCAGGCGGCCGAGCTGCCGTGAGAGGGCCCACTGCGCGTAGCGGTGAACCTCCACCTCGCGGGGGTCTGCATCCGGAGTGGGGGTGGGCCAGGCGTGGAAGGGTCCGTACCGCGCGGTGCGCGCGCGAAAGGTCGCATAGGTGTCGAGCTCCCGGGACGCGAAGGCATCCACCTCGGATCGCAGCGCCTCGGGCAACCCGGCGACCAGGGGATCGACGACCGAACGCAGCTCGCGGTAGGCGAGGGCGTAGTCGATCTCTCTTGCGTCGCATGGGGTCAGTCGATCCAACGCCTTCTTTGCTTCGGGCACCGCATCGAGGCCCGGGAGCGCGGCGAGGTCCAAGTAGAGTTCGCTGTAGAAGAGGCGGCTCACCGGCGCATAGGGGCTCGGTTCGAAGGTCGCCCCATCGAGGAAGGTGGCGAAGAGTGGAAGGGTGGCGACGGTGTCGGCGCCCTGCGTCGCGGCCCACCGGCACAGCGCCTCGAGGGCGCCGAGATCCCCCACCCGGCGCCCGCCGCGGTGCCGCAGGGCATAGACGGGCAGGAAGACGCCCAAGTCTCGGCGCGGCGCGCCGGCGCCGAAGAGGAGGGTGGGTGCCGCGAGGAGGGAGGCGGTGTGGGTGGCGCCGCCGGCCCGGGCCACCACGCGATGGCGGCCCACCGGCAGATCCCCCGGGAGGGTGAGCGCCGTCCCGTCGACCGCCAAGCGCCGCCCACCGCCCCCTTCGAGAACGACCTCCGCCGCCTCGAGGCCGGGCACCTCGAGGGTCCGCGGCGCCCCCTCCCAGACCACCAGCGTGGGCGGCAGCGTCGGAGCCGCCGCACGGCGCGCTGCGAGCGCCTCGGGCACGTCGGCCATCGTCGCGACCGGGGCACCCAGGGCGCCGAGCACCGCGAGCAGCGCCTCCACCGATGCCTCGCGCCAGCAGCCGGTGACGTCGTGGTACCCTCGCTCGACCCCGTAGAGGGTGGCGAGCGCCTCGAGCTCGATCCGTTCGCCCACGGCGGCGGTCTCGCACACCCGAAGGCGAGCAGCAAGCGTCAGAAGCACCGCCGCGGCCCCGTCGTGCCCCGGCTCTTGGACAGGCCCAAGGACCACGACATGGACCGTCCCCACATCCGCCCAAGCAGCGCACCGAGGAGGCAACGATGACCGCGCAGCTGGCCCTGTGGTTGGCCTCATCGGCGGGCGCCGGCGTCAACCTCTATCTGACGCTCCTGTGCCTGGGCCTCTACGCCCGGCTCGGCTCGCCGGCCGAGCCACTCGCCGGCTGGCTCGCCCCCTTTGGGTCCCCGTGGGTGCTCGTCCCTGCGGGGGTGCTCTTCCTCCTCGAGCTCGTGGCCGACAAGGTGCCCGCCCTCGACCACCTCTGGGATGCGCTGCACACCCTCGTTCGTCCCGCCGGCGCCGTGTTCATCGCGCTGGCCCTGACCGAGGACGTGGGGACGGCGGGGCGCCTCGCCTCGGCCTTGGGTGCCGGCGCGGTCGCCTTCGGCTTCCACGGCGCCAAGGCGGGGGCGCGGGTGACGGCCCGGATGAACCCGGAGCCCACCACGAACGCCCTGGCGAGCCCCGCCCTCTCCGTCGTGGAGGACCTCTCGGTGGGCGGGCTGCTGCTGCTCGCGATCACCCACCCTATCGCCGCGCTCCTAGTCCTGGGCGTCCTGATCCTCCTGCTCCTCTACTTCGGCCCTCGCCTGTGGAGCCTCGCCCTCTTCTCCGTCTCTGCCGGCTTCGCGCGCCTCGCCGCGCTGGCCGGGGACACGCACCGCCCGGACCTGGACCGCGTCCCCCACGGCCTCTACCAGGCCATCGCGCGGCGCAACCCGGGCCCGCTCGAGATGTGCGCCGGCTGCTGGGTGAAGCGGCCCGGCCTCTTCAACTACCGCAAGGGCTGCCTGGTGGTGGACGAAGAGGCGGTCTACGTCGCCTTCCGGCGCTTCTTCCTCGCCCACGTCATCGAGCTGCCCCGACCCAAGGCGGGCGCCGGTGGGCCGGCGACGCCGGTGCACCTCGAGCGCGGCCTCCTGGCGGACCGCATGCACCTGGCGCGCGAGGGCGGCACGCTCCGCCTCCTCTTCCTCACCTCGCAGCGGCCGTGGACCGAGCGCCTCCTGCAGCGGATCGCTGGAGGATCGCCGGCACGGAGCGCACCTGCCCCAACGGGCCTACGGGCGGCCGACGAGGCGCCAGCCTAGGAGGCCGAGGCCCCGACGGCCCGACGGGCGCCGTCTAGTTGAGGCTCTCGCAGAGGCGCTCCACCGTCTTCTCGATGCGGCGGGCGCGGGTCTCGGGGCGCTTGGCCTCCTCGATCCAGTCCACGTACTCGGCCTGGTGGGAGGGGGCGAGGCGGTCGAAG
Organism: uncultured Myxococcia bacterium; assembly: GCA_964471535.1. Classification (GTDB taxonomy): domain Bacteria; phylum Myxococcota; class Myxococcia; order SLRQ01; family SLRQ01; genus CAYYHA01. The sequence goes on from CAYYHA010000094.1 coordinate 5,890, forward strand.
GCCGTCTTTGCCGCCTCCGAGCGTGCCAGGGCGGCCGCGAGATCCTCGGGCACCTCCACGGCCTGGGGCCGGGAGTCCACATCCAGCGTCACCCGAACCCGGTCGCCGACCTTGACGCCGGCGAACTTCTGCACGTCCTTGCCCACCATGACGAAGAAACCTCCCTCCTCGGAGGGAAAGACGCTCGTCGAGATGGGGTAGCTGTTCAGCGTTCCCTTCACCGGCAGACGTCCCGTGTGCCCGATCTTCCCACTGACCTCCTTGGGGAGATCGAAGCACAGCGCCGGCCCCCTCTTCACCAACTCCGCCTGGAAACGTACTCGGGCCATCTCTTAGTGCCTTTCTAGCGCCGGTCAGCGGCGCGCTTGCCCCGGCCCCGACGGCCGGGAAGTTCACAGCCAAGGAGCGCTTCCCCCACGGACGGCGCGGCGGACACGCCTGCTCTGGGCGCAGGACGGCCCTCTGGCGCAAGAAGAGCGGCGTCGCCGCACCCGGGACGACCCTCCCAATGGGGCCTCCCGCCGCGCGGGCGCCGCGTTCGCGCCCCTGCAGCCACCGGCGCACCACCTGGATGTGCCATCCGGCCGACCATGGGAGGCGGGACCATACAACCTCACTGGAAAGTTCGCATCAGAAATCGACTACGAAGCACGCAAGCCACTGGAATCACTTCGAATCTTCCAGTCAGGCCCGTCGCCAGCGGACGGCTCAAAAGCGCACCCGGGCTCCCATACCGAGATCGAGGGTGGGAGCCGGAACCTCGAGCCCGGCCTCGAGGCCGGGGACGTACTCGAGGGGGGGCAGGGAGATCCGCAGGCGCAGCTCCCCATCGGAGCCGAAGTGGTAGGCGGCGTAGACGTTGAGGACGAGGTGGGTGAGCACGGTGACCTGCAGATCCAGGCGCGCGAGGAAGGAGCGGTCGGAGAGGTTGCCCAGGGCGGAGAGCGTGAGGTTCGCATCGTTCCAGGACCCCGGTGAGGGAAGGAGGAGGTAGAGCGCCGCGTAGTGGCGCCCCAGGTAGAAGGGGGTGAACTGCCCCCGCAGCAGGAGGAAGGGATAGATCTCCGGGTCGCTGTACCCGAGGCTGTTGTAGAAGTACTCGGCGCCCAGATAGAGGCTGTCCTCGTCGGAATAGCGCAGCCCGATGTCCGCACCGAGGGTGACCCGGGGAAGCCACGCCTCCGAGCGGTCCACCGCCTCGGGGAAGAGGAAGGTCTCGGGATCGAAGGGTCCCTCGTAGTAGGGCTCGGTGACACCGTGGAGCAGCGCCACCTCGCCGCGCACGTCGAAGAGCCAGATGCCGGCGGAGAACGATGCCCCCAGGCGCAGAGGATCGTCCTTGCGCACCGCAGCGGTGAGTGCCACCTCGGTGGTGCCGAAGAGCAGCTCTCCGCGCAGCGCCGCGCCCACCTTCTCGGGACTCTCGGCCCCTTCGAAGTTCGCCACAGCGTAGAAGTTCCAGCCCAGCGATTCGATGGGCAGGTGCACCTTCAGAGCAGCCGTGCCCAGGCGGTCGTCGAAGAGCGCCAGCGGATCGCGGAACTGTTGGCTCAAAAAGTCGGTGGGGTTCCAGAAGCGGCCGCTGCCCCACCGCAGCGGCTGCCGCCCGACGGTGACGAAGACGGTCCTGGCCACGTCGAAGTTGAGCCATAGCTGGTCGAGGGCCACCCGCGTCGCCTCCACCGGGCGGCCGAGGCGATCGGTGCTGCCACGCGTCGCCGTCAGTTCGTGGAGCAGGCGCCCGCGTCCGTAGACGCGCACCCTCGGGTTGGGACGGGCGTCCAGGTAGAGGTCGAGGAGCTGCGGCGCCCGGAGCGGGTGGGTCTCTGGGTAGGGGGCATCGACGGCGCTGTAGTCGAGGCGCCCATAGAAGAAAGCACCAATGGCCAGGGTGTCTTCCTCGGCATCGAGGCGCGCGGCCAGGTCCAGCCCCTCGTCGTCGCCGGAAGGCGCCTCTTCCGCGCCGCCGAAGAGCTCCGCCTCCCGGGCCTTCGTCTCACCAGGCGCCTCATCGGACGCCTTCTCCTGCACGGCCTCCTCGCCGTCGGGCGCTGCCGCCTCACCAAAGATCTCTGCTTCCCGGGCGGAGGGGTCGGGCTCCTCCGACTCGGATGCCGCCGCCCGAACCTCCGCCCAGAGTGCCGCCGGCGCCGCCACGGTGCAGGCGAGGACGAAGCCTACGCCGAGGACGAGGCGCCGCCCACGGTGGCGCACACCGCGCTGGCCGGGCGCGCGTGGCCTCATCGGCTCTTCGACTCCAGCCACGCCTTGGTGAAGATGTTGGGATCGAGGGGAGCGAGATCGACCTTCCGCATCACGATCCGCGTCTGCTTCCCTTTCTCCACCTCGTCGTAGATGCGGATCTCCTTGGGAAAGTAGACGTAGCTCCCCTTGGATTCGCTGTAGATGCGTCCCCACTTCGGGTAGTAGCTCGTGCGCATCAGCCGGCCCGAAAGCGCCCGCTCCTGTTGCTTCAGCACGTTCTTCGTCTTGCGATCGATCCACAGCTCGACCACGGGATAGGGCACGTCGGCGCCCTCCTTGGCACGCAGCTTCAGATGCCAGGTGCTGAACTTCCCCAGCGGCTCCACGCCGATCAGCTCCGGCTCGAAGTCCTCGGCGAGGCGCGGCTCGTCGAAGTCGTTGCGCTGGCTTCCCGTCCCACCGATCCGCTCCCGCTCGGTGCGCCGCTCCCACTTGCCCACCGTGGGGTCGTAGAAGAAGAGGTTGTTCTCGATCCGCAGGTAGCCCTTCCCCGCTTCGGTCTTCGGCTTGAGGAAGAGGATGAGGAGCTTGTCGTCCGCGTCGCGGCGGTAAATCGCCACCTCGTAGAGGAGGTCGCTCTTCCCCCGCTCCTTCTGCTCGATGAAGGCCACCGCCTTGTAGTCGCCGGTGTTGCTCTGGCGGCGGTCGATCTCGCGCAGGAGCGCGACCAGCTCCTCCTTCGACAGGGTCGCCTGCGGGTCGCCGCCGGTGGCCGCGCCACCGCCTGCTCCGGTGCACAGGAGCAGCGTCAGGGCCGCTGTGGCTCGGAGCAACCACCCGCCGGCGGTCGACGTGGCACGGAGGACAGTGGCGGGTACGGACAAGGTGCGACGCGACATGGCGCTACCCCACATGGTGAATCGCGGTGATGGGCCGCAGGCTCGCAGCGCGGATCGCCGGGAGGAGCGAGGCGAGCCCGGTCACCACGGTGAACGCAGCCACCGCCTTCACCGCCATGGCGGGATCGAAGGCAAGGTGGAGGATATCGCTCATGAGGATCGCCTGCACGGCGACCCAGGGCACCTCGATCCGCGCGGCATCCACACCGGCGACGATGAGGAGGCCAAGGAGTGCGCCGGTGAGGGTCGCAGCACCGCCGAGGAGCAGGGCTTCGATCATGAACATCAGCCAGACCCGCTCCTTGCTCATTCCGATCGCCCGCAGGGTTCCCACTTCACGGGTCCGCTCCCGGACGGCGATCCACATCGTGTTCATGATGCCCATGGCGATGATCACCACCAGGATGGAGACGAGGATGAACGAGATGCTGTCGATCCCTGCCAGGATGGGCTTCATGTAGCTCACCTCGTCCTCCCAGGTGGAGAGATCCAGCTTCTGGCCCGTCCAGTCCTCTCCCAAGACCTGCTGAAACTTGGCGAAGAACGGTTCCGGCCGGTGGTCCATCACCTGGTAGCCCGCATCCCGCAACACGCGGTCGAGCTTCACCCGGACCTCCTCCGCCCGGGAGGGATCCTTCAGGTAGATCATGATTGCGCCCGTCGTATCGTCATTGAGACGGTAGAGGTCGTAGATGACCTCCTTGGGCACGAAGACGCTCCAGTTGGACAGAAAGCCCACGTCCTTGGCGATTGCGACGATGCGCACCTCGGAGGTATTCGACATCCCGCCGAAGGTCTGCGTGGAGAGCGTGAGCATATCCCCCACGTCCACCTTCAGGCGTCGCGCCTGGGCAGCGAAGATGAGGGCCGTATTGGGCTCCGAGAGCTTCGACAGATCTCCCACGATCTCGTCACCGCCGTCGTCACGGTAGTCGGATCGGGGCGCGAGCTGGATGCGCTCGACGAGACGCCCCTCCTGCCCGATGTCGATCCCGTTCAAGCCGGATTGGATGGATCCACTGGGAGAGATCACGCGGGCCCAGCCGCGGTGGCGATCCACGATGTAGTCGAGGCCCTCCACGTTCTCTTCCACGATCCGGCGAAGGGCCTGCACCCCGGTCACCAGCGGCGCAGTGGTGTCCACCCGCGCCTTGTAGAAGCCGCCCACGTTGACGTGCCCCGAGGAAAGGGTCGTCGCCTGCCGGATCATCGTCTCGGTGATGCCGCCGGAGAGAGCGTCGAGGAGGAGCAGCAGGACAGTCACCAGAGCGAGCGCAGTAAAGATCAACAGCGTCCGACGCCGTGCCTGCACGAGGTTGCGGTAAGCGATCTGTAGCAGGACCCCCATGGTCACTCGCTCCCTGTCCCCATGGCGACGACGGGTGGAACCCGAATCGCCAAGAGGGCCGGATAGAGGGTCGAGAAGATGCTCACCACGATGAGCACGAGGAGACCGACGAGCACGTGATCCAAGGTGACGTGGGGGAAGAGGCGGGGGCCCGAGAAGAGAAAGTGCAAGATGTCCTGCCCTCCCGCGGGGATGCCCACCCGGCCCAGCCACTCGACCGTTCCTGCGCCGAGCGCACCGCCCACCACGCCGGCGAGGAGACCGAGCACCGCCGTTTCCACCATGAAGATCGCCAGCACGAAGCCCCGCTGCGCACCGATGGCCCGCATGGTTCCAATCTCGCTCACCCGCTCCATGGTCGCGATGACCATCGAGTTGTTGATGATGAAGAAGGCCACCAGGAAGATGATGCCGATGGCGATGTACAGCACGGCGCGGATCACCCAGATGAACTGCCCGAGGATGCCCGCGGCCTCCTGCCAGTCCACGACTTGGATCCCCAGGCCCTTCTCCTTGGAGAGCCGCAGAATCTTCTCCTTCGTCTTGTCGAGGTCCGCACCGTCGCGAAGGAGGACCGCCGCATTGAGCACGACGCCATCGTCGATCTGCTCCGGATCGTAGGTGGCCATGGTCCAGTCGACGCGCTCGGAGGCGACCTTCGCCAGGTCCACCTCTTGGAGGGGATCGAAGCCGGTGTCCTCCTCACCGCTCTCCACCAGCGGCTCCCCGCCCCCGAAGAGCGCCTCCTCCGCCTCCTCGGGCGGAACGTCCTCACCCCCCACCTCCGCCTTCAGTGCAGCGAGCTCCTGCTTGCTCTCCTCGGTCATGACCCCATAGAGCTCTCGAAACGAGGGCAGATCGATGAGGTTCTGCGCACCCGCCAGGTCGGACTCCTCGAGGCCCTTGAAGCGAAAGATTCCGTACACCTTCAGGTTGAGCGCCCGGACGTAACCACGCTTCGTGAAGGTACGCACCGTGAGCACCTCGCCGACGTCGGCGAGACGCATCTCGATGAGCGGCGCGATGTGTTCGTAGAACCACGCGTAGCGGCGCCGGAAGTTCTCGTCGGTGAGCGTGAGGAAAGCGCGAACCTTCTCCTCGATGCTCCCCTCGAATTCGGGAAAGTCGCGGGCGAACGCCTCGTCGAGCCTGGCCCGCTCTTCGGGATCGAGCTGGTAGGTGATCCGCCGGTACTGGTCCGGCAGCCGGCGCGCCCGGTCCCGCTGCACCGGATCGGTGGCGATGGGGCCGGGCGCCCCCTCGGGCACCCCGTCGTAGGCCTCGTGGATGCGGTCGAGCATTCGCGCCACCGGATGCTTGAGCCAGCGATCGGTGTAACGGCTGGAGAGGAGCATCCCGTGGCGGCCCCGGGGGACCATTTCCCCCTCGACGAGCTCGAAGCGGTCGAACTCCTTGGCGAAGCGATCGAGGTCGGTGCCGAGGTAGCGCAGGAAGATGAGCTGTGCATCGGCAGTCAACGGTGCGACCTTCGTGTCGAGGTACTCGAGACCGGCCATGGGATCCCGGCGGAAGGCCTCCCAGAACGCATCCTCGGTGAGGCGCGCGATGACGGCCCGCTGGGCGTCGATGGCAGCGGGGTCACTGGCGATGGCGCGCTCGCGCTCCTTTTGCGCGAGCAGGTCCCGGGCAATCTGACGCAGCTGCCCAGAAAGCCTCTCCATCTGCTCGGCATCGCTGGCGCGCACTGCCTCCCGGAGGCGGGCTGCGACCTGCTCGAACTCGCCCGGTTGCGTCACCGAGCCCTGACCGATCCCCATGGGCACGACCGCACGGACCTCGGGCAGCTCGAGCAGCGCCGCCTTCACTTGCGGAAAGTTGCGGATCTCCCCGATGTCATCCTGACCACCGAAGCCGCTCCCGAAGAGGGCCAGCTGGTCCGGCGCATCCGCAGAGTAGATCTGCAGGTGTCCCGCCAGGGAGTGGACGATGGACCGCTGCATCGACGCTTGCACGGAGTCGAGGAGGGACAGGCCCACCACCACCAGGAAGGTCCCGAAGAGGATGAGGGCCCCCACGATGAAGCTCTTGACCTTGTGGGTCCACAGGCTGCGCAGCGCCAAGAGGAGCAGGAGGCCCAGTCGAGACAGCCACGCCCCCATCGCTCACGCCTCCCCCGTCGCCGTGTCCCGATCGGACGGCGCACGCCCGAGACCGTCGTCGACGATGCGCCCGTCCTCGATGCGCACGATGCGTCGGGCGTGTGCCATCACCCGCTGGTCGTGGGTGGAGAAGATGAAGGTCGTCTTTTCCCGCGCGTTCAGCTCCCGCATCAGGTCGATGATGGCCGTGCCGGTCTTCGAATCGAGGTTGGCGGTTGGCTCGTCGGCGAGCACGACCTTCGGGCGGGGCACCCGGGCGCGGGCGATGGCCACGCGCTGGCGCTGCCCCCCCGAGAGCTCGTTGGGGCGCTGGCGCATCTGCTCGGTGAGCCCGACCGCCGCCACGATCGCCTCCACCCGCTCGCGCCGCTCCTGCCGGCTCAAGCCCCCCTTCAGCAGGAGCGGAAACTCGACGTTCTGGAACACATCGAGCACGGGGATGAGGTTGAAGCTCTGGAAGATGAAGCCGAGCGTGTGCAGGCGAAGCGCAGTCAGCTGCGAGTCCCCGAGGCGCTCGGTGTGCTGACCCGCCACCACCACCGTGCCGCGGGTGGGCACGTCGACGCAGCCGATAAGGTTGAGCAAGGTGGTCTTCCCGCTGCCCGACGGGCCGGCAATGGTCGTGAACTCACCCGCCTCGATTTGGAGTGTGATCCCCCGCAGGGCATGGACCGTTGTCTTGCCCAGCGGGTAGTCCTTCACGACGTCCTTCAGCTCGACGATGGATTCCGGCACCGCGCCCTCCTCGGCCGGGCCTCACGATGGTGCGGGGACGAGTGCGGGTCAAGCGGCGGCGAGTGCGGGCCGCGCGGCTGCCACACGGGGGTGACCGCCGATGCCCCGCCGGGCTACGATTCCCCCATGTGCAGGGCGCACGTGGGGGCCTTCGTTCTGGCATCCGTCCTTTGGTGGGTGGTGGCGCCCGGCCGCGCGGCGGCGCAGAGCCGAGATGAGATCGAAGCCGAGATCCAGGCGGCGCTCGAAGCCGCCAAGGCGGAGATCCCAGAACCCACCTTGGACGTCTACGCAACGCCCATCGACGATGCGAACATCCGGCCGCAGAGCGGCGAGATCCTCATCGATGGAACCCCCCGCGCCACCTTCGAGGGGAAGGCGCTGCAGACCTACTTCGAACCGAAGAAGATCTGGTCGACCAAGCTCGCCCCCGGCAGCCATACCATCGTCGTCCGCTTCACCTACCAGGGCACCGCCAGCTACGGTCGCAAGTACACCTTCACCGTGGGCAAGAAGGTGAAGTTCCAGGCGCAGCGCGGTCTGGGCGTCGAGGTGAAGCCCCGCCTCGTGATCGACCCGAAGGAACAGAACTGGAAAAAGCGCTTCTCCCTGGAGATGGAGGCGGCCCCCCGCCTGCTGGCGAAGATCGACACGACCATCCCGCCCCCGGTCGAACGACCGCCGCTGAAACTCCCGGAAGAACAAGGCAAGGAGAACGGCGAGGCGACCGGCGAGAGCGCACCCGAGGCATCCGCGGCACCGTCGCCAACCGCCGAAGGCGCAGACGGCACGGCGGCGCCCGCCGAGGCGGCCTCGGCCGGCGCGCATCCCGGCAAGGCGGAGCCCCGCGCCGGTGGCCGGCCCGCCCGCGGCGCCTCCGGCGCCCCAGCGAAACGACGTGCGCGGACCGAGGCGAAGGCCCTACGGGATCAGCACCCACCGGAGCCGCCTGCGCAGGCTGAGGCGCCCACGGCCGCAGCCACGGGCGGCCAGGCGGCGATGCCCGCAGAAGCCCCCGCGGAGACGGCGCCAGAAGGCGCGCCCTCCGAGGAGGCGCCGCCGCCCCCTACGCCAGCGGCCCCGCCCGCATCACCCCCTGAAGCGGCGTCCCCAGG
>CAYYHA010000095.1:0-13481 GCA_964471535.1 uncultured Myxococcia bacterium
CGCTTCCCATGGCGCGTGCTTAGCGCCGGCAGAGCGGTGTGGGAAGGCAGGGCGGTGTGGGAAGGCAGGGCGGCGCAGGCAGCCAAGCGGGCACACGGAGGCGAAGCCCCCCCGCCGGCGACCCGCCTTTCCCTAGGTCCGCAAAAGTGCGATAGGATGCCGCTCCTGGAGGGAACACATGACGCGTCGCATCCACCTGGGACTTTCTGCCTGCGTGATCCTCGTCTATGCCGCCGCCTGTGGTGACGGTGCTCTGGTCGCCATCGGTGGCGAGGACAAGCCCGAGTACAAGGGTGAGGGCTACAAGCTGGAGATCGTCAGCCCGCAGCCGCTTGCGCTCGACACCCTCGCCGTCGGCACCTTGACGGTGAAGCTGACCAAGCAGGACGCGCCGGTGCCCGGCGAGGACGTCACCTTCACGGTGGTCGGGGACGCCAAAGGCTCGCGCCTCTCGGCGCTGCGCGCCCGCACCGGAGAGAGCGGCGAGGCGACGGTGGAGGTGATCGCGGGCGGGCAGCCGGTGGCCTTCGAGATCGAGATCGAGACGAAGTACACCACGCCGCTCACCGCGGAGGTCGTGGTCAGCGGCCAGGCGGTGGAGCCGGCGACCCTCGAGGTGGCGGTCGCCTGGCCCGACCAGGCGCAAAACCCCATCGTGGCTGCGTACGTCGATGTGCGTGACGACGGCACCAGCTGTGCCGACGCCCTCACCTGGCCCGCGGCGGGGAACGCCGACGCCACGATCACCGACCTCTCGCAGAAGGCGGTGTTCGAGAACCGCCGAGGCGGCAGCACCGTGACCGTGATCGTCAGTGGGTACTCCTCGGTGACCCGCATCGCCGAGGGTTGCGTCGACGGCGTGATGCTCACCGGAGGACAGACCACGACGGTCACCGTCACGCTCTCGCCGCGGCCCCGGGATCTCACCGGTGCCTACGACTACGAGGTCAGCTTCGACATGAGCGGAGCGGTGCCAGGGACCGTCGGTGACGTGATCAACGTGCTCGCACAGATGTTCGACGACCCCGACGATCCGGCGCGCTACCTCGTCGATCAGGTGGAGAGTCTCCTCGGCACCACGATCCCCACCTTCATCAAGAACACCGCGATCCGGATGGTCGACGACCTCATCCGCAACATCGTGCCGCCCGAGTTCCTGCAGTGGGCGCAGTACGTGGGCGACGCCGCACGGGTGGTGACCACCCCGACCTTTGCGGGCACGCTCACCATCGGCGAGGCGATGGACGGCAGCCTGAGCGCCGTCGAGCGGTGGACGGAGGTGGTCTTCACCTGGCGAGGCAAGTGTGATCCGGCGGCGAATCCCGGCTGTGACGAGCGGCGCATTGCCCTGCGCAACACGATGGTCGGTGAGGTGAGTGCGACCTATGGGGTCACGGAGAACGGCGATCTCCTCGAGGCGGCGGAGCACACGCGGCAGATCCAGTACGCCCGCTTCTTCCACGTCTTCATCCTGAACGTGGTCTATCCGGAGATCGTGCCCGGCGCGACGAGCAGCGCCGACATGCTCCACGCCTTCATCAACTGCACGAACTTCGCCGATACCCTCGACGAGAGCGACGGCACCGTCGACGGCATCTTCGACATCGGAGTGACCTTCACCAACCAGGAGATCGAGCAGTACTGCGGCGATGCGCTGAATCTCGTCGGCGGCCTGGTCGACGACCAGCTCGATCGCCTGGCCAGCGGCGTGGAGAGCACGGTGACCCTGACCGGGATCGCCGAGATCGTCGATGCCGACAAGGACCTTGTCGTCGAGAAGCTCGACAACGGGCAGTGGCAGGGCACCATCCAGGTGGACGGCACCGACGAGCTGGTGACCGGCACCTGGTCGGCCACCCGGCGTTAGCGCCTCGGGAGGCGTGCCAGGCGGAAGCGGGAGGGGCGCATGCAGGCGAAGCGCGGCTCCCCCACCAAGAATGGCGCCCACTCCCCCGGCCGCACGCCTACTCGCCGCCGTGAGCGACCTCCGGCGTCAGCTCGCCCAGCACGTAGGCCAGCGCGAGGCGGGCCTGCGCGAGGTCCAGCTTGGCCCGAGTGAGCTCCACCTCGGCGAAGAAGGCCGCCAGGTTGGCATCGATGACGTCGAGGCTGGTCGCCGCACCCAGCTCGAAGAGTCGCTTTGCGTCGGCTTGCGTTGCCCGGGCCAGGGCATAGCCGTGCTCCGCCGTCTCCACCGCCTTCTCCTTCAGCGCCAGGTCGGCGACGTTGCCCCGCACCTCCGCGCGGATCTTCTGCTCGAGCTGCGCGAGACGCAGCCGTTCCTCCCGGATGCGGGAAGCGGTCTCCCTCAGGTTCGCCTCCCGCAGACCACCATCCCACAGGGGCCAGTCCAGGCGAACGGTGACCGCGCCGGTGAACGGGTCGTTGATGAAGCCCGAGGTGTTCGAGTTGTAGCGACCGCTGCCCACGAGGGAGAGGGAGGGGAGATAGCGCATCCAGGCCTCGGTCCGCATGCGCTCGGCGATCTCGAGGGCGGCGCTTTGCGCGACGATCTCCGGGCGCACGGCGAGGGCGCGCGCCTCGAGGGCCTCCACGTCCGCGGTGGGCGGAGGGGGCGGGAGGGCGCCAGGTTCTACGACCTCGAATTCCTCCTCCCGCGCCATCAGCTGCCCCAAGGCAGCCCGTGCGTTGCGGTAGGCCTGCTCGGCGACCCGCAGCTGCTGCTCGCCACGCACCACCTCGAGGTCGGCCCGCTGTAGGGCGATGCGGGTCGCCGTCTTCAATTCGACCTGTCGGGCGACGGTGCGGCGATGCGCCTGTGCGGCATCGAGTTGGCGCCTCGCGCTTGCGACCAGCGCCTGCGCCGCCACCGCGCCGTAGTAGGTGCGCAAGGTCGCGTAGAGCAGTGACGCCTGCTGCTGCGCGAGGACGGCCCGGGAGAGATCCACTGCTTCGTAGGCGTTCTTGAGCAGCGGAATCGCCCGCCCGTTGAAGAGCGGGATGGCGACCGAGACGTTGGCGCCGAAGACGTGGGGCGGGTTGATGGTGACCGGCTCCGGCTCCGTATCCGAGAGCTTCTTGGCGACGGCCCGCAGCTGCTGCGCCCGCTCCTCGGCGGCCTGTCGCTCGTCCGGATCGGTGATGAACATCGCCGACTGCTCGAGAATCTGCGCAATCGAATCGTAGAGGAGGGCCTGCTGATCGAGCTGCTCCCGATCGACGAAGTACACCTCCTCGGACGGGAAGTTGTAGGTGTAGCTGGCGCTTGCGCTGATGGTAGGCAGGAGGAGTGCCCAGGCCTTTCGCAGCTGGATCTCGCTGCGCGTCACCTGCTCGGCGGCGATGCGCAGGTCGAAGCTGTGCTCGAGCACGGCCTGCATCGCCTCCTCCAGGGTGATCGCCGGGGGCTCGGGGACCGGCGCCAGCGCGAGACTCGCCTCGGGGCCGGTGGGCGCCGGCGTGGGCGCCGGGGCGGCGGTGCGTCCCGAACCCGCGGAGGTGGGCGCCGCGCCGCTCCCCCCGAGCACTGCGTCCGTTGCTCCGCTGCCCGCCGGCGCGCTACCCGGCGGCCCTCCCCCGCCGGGTGGCCCCCCCACCTGCGCGAACGCCGGTGAGGCGGCGAAGAGACACACCCCGGCAAGAAGACCCAAGAACCCGTCGGCGACCGTCCGCATAGCGAGCGCCTGTGTAGGCCCGAAGACACGGGCTGTCCAGTCGCGGGCGCGCCCAGGCGGCGTCGCCCCCGGCTGGAACTCCGCAGCCGCGGCAGGGGGCCTACAGCGCGAGGATGGGCTCGGCGGCGGAAAGGAGGGCCTTCCGTGCTGCCACCACCGGGCTCGTTCCGTCGAGAAGCCGCCGCGTCTCCTCGAGCACCTCGGCGAGCGGGACGAGGCGCACCCGTGGGTCCTCGGTGGGATGGCCCACCTCCGCGGGGCACTCCCAAGCCGCCATGCGGTCGCTCATGCCCGCCTCGAGCGCCAGGACCGCGGCGAAGGCGAGGCGTTGGGCGATCACCCGGTCGGTCTGCGATGGCCGGCCGCCCCGCACCACGTGCCCGAGGACGACCTCGCGCACCTCCACGCCGGGCGCATCCTCTTCGATCTGCGCCCGCAGGCGCTCCACCAGGCGGGGCGTGGGCACCTTCACGCCTTCGGCCTTGACGATGAGGCACCAGCGCTTGCCCCGCCCCGGGCGGAAGGTGTGCCGGAGCACACCCCGCAGGCGCTCGACGAGTTCGTCCTCGCTTTCCTTCTTCTCTGCGTAGAGGATGGCATCGGCCTCCGCGGCCAGGCCCGCCCGCATGGCGAGGAAGCCGCTGTCGCGCCCCATGACCTCCACGACGAAGGCACGCCGGTGGGCGCTGGCCGTGTCGATGATGCGGTCACAGGCCTCGACGATGGTGTTGACCGCGGTGTCGACGCCGATGGCGAGGCGCGTGTGGCCGATGTCGTTGTCGATGGAGGCGGGCACGCCCACCACCTTCACCGGCGCCTCCCGGGCCAGATGGTGTGCACCGGTGAGCGACCCGTTGCCGCCGATCACCACCAGGCCGCTCACCCCGGCCGCGGCGAGGGCCTCTGCGGCGCGCGCCCGGCCTTCCGCTTCGTGGAAGCGGGCGCTGCGCGCCGAACCCAGGCAGGTTCCACCGCGACCCGAGAGGCCGTCCACCTCCTCGAGGGCCAGGGGCCGGAAGGCGCCTTCCATCAGCCCCGCATACCCGTCCCGCACGCCCACCACACTGTGGCCGCGGGCGAGGCCCACCTTCACCACCGTGCGGATGGCGGCGTTCATCCCCGGGGCGTCGCCGCCGCTGCTTAGCACCGCGAGCTTCATGGCTCTGGTCTACTCCGCGTGGAGGCGGACCGGAAGATGCGGTACAACCCTGGCGATGCCCGCCTGCCCCAGCTGTGAGCGAGAGATCGACGGTGGCGTGAAGTTCTGCCCTTTTTGCGGGGCCAACGTCGAAGCGGTGCAGTCCAGTGGCGGCGATCCGTATGTCGGCAAGCTCGTGGCCGGCAAGTACCAGGTGGAGCGTCTCCTCGGCGAAGGGGGGATGGGCAAGGTCTACAAGGCGACGCAGCAGCCCCTCGACAAGCCGGTGGTGCTCAAGGTGCTCCGCCAGCAGCTCCACGGCGACGCTTCGCTGGTCGCGCGTTTCCAGCGGGAGGCGCGCGCGGCCAGCCGGCTCTCGCATCCCAACTCCATCCAGGTCACCGACTTCGGTCAGATGGAGGACGGCGCCCTCTACATTGCCATGGAGTACCTCGAGGGGAAGGACCTGGGTGCGCTCCTCGCCGAGACGGGGCCCCTGCCCGAGGACCGCATCGTCCACATCATGAGCCAGGTGCTCTCGGCCCTCGCCGACGCCCACGATGCCCACATCATCCACCGGGACCTGAAGCCGGAGAACATCATGGTCGTCCCCCGGCGGGACGACCCCGACTTCGTGAAGGTCCTCGACTTCGGCATCGCCAAGATCCAGGACCCGGCCGACAGCCCGGATGCGGTGGCGCTCACGCAGCAGGGCCTGGTCTGCGGCACGCCCGAGTACATGTCCCCGGAACAGGCCCGAGGCGAGCCCCTCGACCCCCGCAGCGACCTCTACGCGGTCGGGGTGATCCTCTTCCAGCTCGCCTGCGGGAAGCTTCCCTTCTGGGCCGAGACCTCGGTGGGGATCGTGACGAAGCATCTGGTGGAGCAGCCGCCCCGGCCCCGGGAGATCAACCCGGCCCTCTCCCCCGCGTTCGAGGCGATCATCCTGCGCTGCCTCTCCAAGGATCCCGCCGGCCGGCCTGCTTCGGCCGAAGCGCTGAAGGCGGAGCTTCTCGCGCTCGGCGGGGCGGCGCCCAAGGCCCCGGCGGGGCGGCGGCCCGGGACGCAGAGGATGGGCGCGGCCGCAGCGCCGCCTACGTCCCCGCCAGCGGCCTCCGGCGCTGCTGGGTCTAATGCGCCTCCATCCTCCCCACCCGCGGCGCCCGAGCCGGCGGCTGGCGCGGGGACAGGGGACCCCGCGTCGCCTCCGGCGGGCGATGCGTCCACCCCCGCCGGAGCGCCCCCGGATCCCCTGCGCACCCCGCCGCCGCCGCAGGTGGATCTGCCGGAGGTCGACGCTGGGACGACGGGTGGGGTCAGAGGTCCCGGGCGGGCCATGATCGCCCTGGTCGCCGTGGTAGCGGTGGGCGCGGCGGTGGCGGGCGGCTATGCGCTGACCACCCTGGGCCACGGCGGTGACGCCGAGGACGCGGCGCAACGTGCACAAGGGGGAGCGGCGTCCGGTGGGGCGCCCGCTGCGCCCGGGCGGGCACAGGCAACAGGTGCGGCTGCGGATCCAGCCGCCTCCCCAGGGGCCGGCGCCGCCGGAGAGGCGAAGGTCGCCGGCACGCCAGACGCTCCCGCCGCAGCGGCGCAGGGGGGCGGCGAGGCACCAGGCTCCGCTCCCGCCGGCAACGCGCTCGGCCCCCCCGCGAAGGGCGGGGATCCCGTAGCCGCGCCGCCCCGTCCCTCGAGGCACGACGCCAAGACGGGCGGCAGCACAGCACCCAAGCCCGCGCCCAAGATGGTGCGCCGGGACCCCGCCCGGGCGGCGGAGTTGAAGGCGCAGGGGAAGGAGGCCTGGGCCAAGCAGGACTTCGAGACCGCGCTGCGTCTCTACCACGACGCGGCGCGGGCCGACCCCCGGGATGCCGAGGCCCAGCGCTACCTCGGGATGGGCTACCTCACGGTGGGCAACGAGAAGGCGGCGGCTCGGCACCTGCGACGCTACCTGAAGCTGGCGCCCCGGGCGCGGGACCGCAAGATGATCGAGGAGATGCTGCGCTCCATGGGCGGCTGAGCTGCTGCCGGTGCGAGCCGCCGCGCACCGGCCGTCTCCGCGCCGGGCGGCACTCTGGGGGCTGCTGCGCTCCCGCCCGACCGTGCCCGGGTCTACCGCGCCACCTCCACCCGGAGCACCTGCAGTCCCATCATCAGGTAGTCCCCGTGGGCCAGACCCCGCTCCGTCGAGGGCGGGATGCGTACGAAGGTGCCGTTGACGCTCCCCGCGTCGGAGAGGTAGGCGCGGCCGCCCTGCACCGAGAGCACTGCGTGGCGCCCGCTCACGTACTCGTCGTCGAGGGTGAGGGTGCAGCCGCTGCGTCCGATGCTCACCTCGCCGGGACCCACGACGAAGGTGCGGCCTGGACGGCCCCCGGCCAGCACCTCCTCGAGCCGCACCGCCCCCTCGGGGCGCGGGGCGCCGGGCATCCGGGCATGGGCGGGATCGGCCGCCGCCGGTGGGGGCAGGGGGCCGGCGTAGCGAAGGCGGTGTGCACCGACGACGAACTCTGCGCCCGGGGTCAGCTCGGTGGCGCCGCGCAGCCGCACCCAGGTCCCCGTCTTGCTCCCCTCGTCCCGCACGTGCAGCCGGCCATCGCGGTACAGGAAGGTCGCATGCAAGGGGGCCAGGTAGTCGTCCGAGGGGAAGAGCACGAGCCCCTGCGAGCGGCCGGCACCCACCGAATCGGCGTTGAGGCGGTATTCGGCGCCCTCGAAGCCCTCACCGCGAATGAGGATGAGCTTGGCCCGGCCCGCCTGCATCGCGCCGAAGAACTGGGTGCCGCCCCCCGCCGGCGCTTGACTCTCCCGAGCGGCGGCGGCCGCGGCGGCCGGTAGGACCATCGTGCCGCCGGAGAGCGGTGCACCGCACTGGCCGCAGAACTTCGCCTCGGCGCCCACCTCTGCCTTGCAGACCGAGCAGAGCCGAGGGGGCGTCGCCGGAGCCGCGGTCTGGGGCGGCGCGGCGGGATGCGGGCCGGTCGCCGGCGCGGCGGCGGGCGCCGCCCCGGGCGGAGCCGGGGGCACGTCGGGTTCGGTGATCGCCTCGTCGTCGACGGCCGCCCTTTGGGTGGCGGAGGCCTCGGCCGCGGCGAAGAAGCCGGTGAAACCCGAGGCAGGGGTGAGCGCCGCACCGCAGGACTGGCACACCGAAAGGCCAGGGGAGTTGTAGGTGTCGCAGCGAGTGCAGACGATCCCGAACTGAAACGGCTGCGGCGTGTCCATGGCCGCACCTTAGTCCGATTCCCGCGCCTGCTGGAACACGCGGAGCACCTTCGGGGAGGTCAGCACCGGGTCGAGGGTGGCATCCGGCTCGGCGGCGAGCATCCGGCGGAAGTGGTCCAGTGCCTCGCCCGTCCGGCCCAGCGCCACCAGCGCCACGGCGAGTGTCTTGTGCAGCCGCGCCCGCCGTGGTCCGTCCATTCCCTCGGCGCTCTCGGCCAGGTCGAGGAGCTCCTCCACCACGTCCTCGTACTCGCCCTCACGGAGCATCTGCTCGGCCGCCCCCAGGCGTCGCTCCCACTCCGCCGCGGCCAGTTGCTGGTGGGGTGCCCCCGGCTCGTTCACCGCGGCGCCGGCTGGGGCCGGGCCGGCAGGACCGTTGGAGTCCCCGCTTGCTTCGTGCCCCGCCGAAGGCACGGCGGAACGCTCGGGCGAGGGGTCGGCGACGCGGCCTTTGCCCTCGGGGCGCGGCGGAGCCCCGCCTCGTGCAGCACGCGTGGGGGGTGGCGCCTCCGGCTGCGGCGCCTCCGCCTTCGGGGGGGCCGCCGGGCGCCGGTCCGAGATTCTGGCCTTCACCCGGTCGAGCGCCGCCTCGCGGTCGAAGATGGGTACGAGGATGGTCTGGCCGGGCTCGAGGCGCATCGACTTCAGGAAGTTGTAGTCGCGCAGGAGGAAGCGCATCCGTGCACTGCGGTAGTAGCGGCGGCCGAGCTTCGAGAGGGTGTCCCCCCGCTGCACCCGGTGACGGATCTGGATGGGCACCAGGAGCCTTTGGCCCCGCTCGATCACCGTCTTCTCGGGCAGTCCGTTGAAGCGGGCCAAGAAGGGATAGCGTTTGCCGTCCCCGAGGAGTCGCTCGGCCACCGTGTAGAGGCGATCCCCCCTTCGCACCGTGTAGGGCCAGACCACGGGGATCTTCAGCTTGCGTCCCGGGGGGACCTTCTTCGGATCGGCGATGCCGTTGACGCCGGCGATGTACGACCACTTCCACGCCGCCCCGTAGTAGCGCCGGGCGAGTGCGGCCAGGTTCTCGCCCTCGCGCAGGCGGTGGGTGATCTGCGCCCGCCCGAAGCTGGGCAGCAGGATCACGAAGACGAGGATCAGGAGGCGTCGCGCGCGCGTGGCACTCACTCTCGCAGACTCACGTTCAGGGTGCTCTCCTCGCCCTTGCGGATCCGCACGCGATACTCCTCCTCTCCGAGGTAGTCGTTCTTGAGGAGGATGCGATGCTCCCCCTCGGTGAGGGGCAGGGCCCGGGCGAAGGGAGTGGTGTCCACGTAGGCGCCGTCCACGTAGACGTGGGCCCAGGGGTCGACGACGACCTTCAAGAAGCCTGCCTCCCGGGTGTCGGTGACGAGTGGGCTCTGGGCCGGCTCGGGCGGGCCCAGGAGCCCGGCGTGCAGGACGGCGATCCACAGAAAGATGACGAGCCCCACCGCGGCGAAGCCGGCGAGGAGCGGCCAAAGAGGAGGGGTCGGCGGCCCGCCGGCGTCGACCCGCTGCATCTCCGCATCGTCGAGTACCGACGTCTCCACGAAGTGCGCCGCTTCGTCCGCGTCGATGATCCCGCGATGGCAGAGGAAGGCGACCAGACGCCCCGAGTAGTTGATGTGGACGTGGCGGGCGACCACCTGCTCGAGCGCCTGGCGCAGGTGGGCCGTCACCTGCCACCTATCCTCGGCTCGCTTCTCGAGGCAGCGCTCCACGATGCGCGCGAGGGAGCGGGGCACGGTGGGGGCCTTCTTGCGCAGTGGGGGGCAGGCTTCGTCCCGAATCTTCTCGAGTACCGTGGAGCGCTCGTCCTCCACGAAGGGCTTCTCTCCGGAGAGCATCTGGTAGAGGAGGATGCCGAAGCTGAAGAGGTCGCTCTTGAAGTCGAGGCGGGCGCCGACGACCTGCTCTGGGGACATGTAGCTCGGCGTTCCGATGGCCATGCCCGTACGGGTCATGTCGTCGAAGGTCATGTCCTTGGCGATGCCGAAATCGGTGAGCTTCACCTCGCCCTTCAGCGAGATCATCACGTTGGAGGGCTTGATGTCGCGGTGGACGATCTTTCGGTAGTGGGCGTACTCGAGGGCACTGGCGATTTTCAGCCCGATGATTGCCGCGACGTCCCAGGGAAGGCGGCCGCAGCGATCGAGCAGCTCGTGCAGGTCGATGCCCTCGACGTACTCGAGGATCATCGCGTACTCGCCGCGGCTCTCGTCGGCGAGGAAGTCGAAGATGGAGACGATGTTCTCGTGCTGCACGTTGGCGACCGAGAGCGCCTCCCGGCGGAAACGCTGCACCAGGTCGGGATCCCGCGACAGGTCCGGGCGCAGACGCTTGACGGCGACGCTGCGCCCGAGCGGCTGCTGCACCGCGCGGTAGACCACCGCCATCCCCCCCGCGCCGACCTCGGCAATCAGCTCGCAGTTGCCCACGTACTCGGCGCTCTCGTGCTTCACCGTGGCCATCAGCTTCCCTCCCCCGGCGGATCGAAGCCCGTCAGGGTGGGGATCTCCTCGTCGTCCGTGGCTCCATCGTCCGCGGCCGCATCGTCCACCGGGGTCTCTCGAGCAGCGCCCCCGCCGCCTCCCGCCTTCAGGAAGCGGTCCCGCTCGGCGACGTAGGCGTCGAGGGTGGCGAGCGCCTGCGGGGAGGGACGCACGAACTCGACGCCGATGCCCTTCACGCGATGCACCGAGTCCTTCACCACGCGTGCCACGCGCCCGACGAGCTTCACCGGGACGAGGCGCCCGCCCACGGGAAGGGAGAAGGCGACTTCGACCCGCTCGCCGGGACGCATGCGGTGGGCTTGAGCCTGTAGGTAGAGGCCGGTGAGGCTCACGTTCGTCACCGCATCCCGAAAGGTGCCTCCGGCGGCGCGGACAGTCGCGGGAAAGGAGACCGCCTTGCGTTCACTGTGTCGGCTGCCACTCATCCGCAGATGGGGCGCAAGGCCCCCAGGAAGGGTCGCATGCTCCCCGGGGATCCCGCAATCACGCCGGCGGCGCACGGGCCGCAAGGCCTGCGCGGGAGTGAGCCAGGCCAGGCGGCAGAGGGCTGGTGGGACGGAGAGGGCGCAATTGCCAGGAGAAGGGGGGGTGCTACACTAACTCGTTGGAGGGCGGATGCCGGCGGCCGGACACCCAAGGTGGCGCTGCGTGGGGATACGCACCCAAGCAGCGGGGCCAGAGGAATCGTCCGGCGGGCGGCGCGTGTTTCGTCCTTCGAGGCTAAGGAACACCGGATCACGCAACCCATGCTTCGCCTAGGCGACATCCTCGACAAGGTCAGCAGCTACCGGCCCGACGCCGACCTGGACATCATCAAGAAGGCCTACGTCTACTCGGCGAAGGTGCACCAGGGGCAGGTGCGCAAATCCGGTGAGCCCTACCTCGTCCACCCTCTGGCCGTGGCCGGCCTGCTCGCCGACCTTCGCCTCGACGAGGCGAGCATCGTCACCGGTCTGCTCCACGACACCGTCGAGGACACGCTGGCCACCCTCGAGGAGGTCGAGGATCTCTTTGGACCGGAGGTGGCGGCGCTCGTCGACGGGGTGACGAAGATCTCCCAGTTCTCGGCGGCACGCCGCCCGAGTGCCGAGGAGAAGCAGGCCGAGAACTTCCGAAAGATGATCGTCGCGATGGCGAAGGACATCCGGGTCATCCTGGTGAAGCTCGCCGATCGCACCCACAACATGCGCACGCTCGAGCACATGCCTCCCGAGAAGCAGGAGCGCATCGCCCGCGAGACCTTGGAGATCTACGCACCGCTGGCCAACCGCCTCGGTATCCAGTGGATCAAGACCGAGCTCGAGGACCTCTCCTTCAAGTACCTGCGGCCCCACGACTACCAGGAGCTGGTCCAGAAGCTCTCCAGCAAGCGCCGGGAGCACGCGCGCTACATCGAGGAGGTGCGCAAGATCCTGGCCAGCAAGCTCGAGGCGCAGGGCATCCCCGCCGAGGTGCAGGGGCGGCTGAAGCACCTCTACTCCATCTACCGGAAGATGCGGGCCAACAATATCGAGTTCGAAGAGGTCCACGATCTCATCGCCTTCCGCATCATCACCGACACGGTCACGCGCTGCTACGAGGCCCTCGGCCTGTTGCACAGCCTGTGGAAGCCGGTCCCCGGCCGCTTCAAGGACTACATCGCCATCCCCAAGCCCAACATGTACCAGTCGCTGCACACGACGGTGATCGGGCCCTATGGGGAGCGCGTGGAGATCCAGATCCGCACCCATGAGATGCACCGGGTGGCCGAGGAAGGTATCGCAGCGCACTGGAACTACAAGGAAAAGGGTTCGACGCCCGCGGCGCTGAAGGACGCCGAGGGCTTCGCATGGCTGAGGCAGCTCCTCGAGTGGCAGCAGGATCTTCAGGACCCGAAGGAGTTCCTCGAGACGGTGAAGGTAGATCTCTTCACCGACGAGGTCTTCGTCTTCACTCCGAAGGGGGAGGTGCGGAGCTTCCCGCGGGGCGCCACGCCCGTAGACTTCGCCTACGCGGTGCATACCGAGGTCGGCCACCACTGCGTGGGGGCGAAGGTCAACGGCCGCATCGTCCCGCTTCGCTACAAGCTGAAGAACGGGGACACGGTGGAGATCCTCACCAGCAACCACGCGAACCCTTCCAAGGACTGGCTCACCTTCGTCAAGACCTCTCGCGCGCAGGCCCGCATCCGCAGCTTCATTCGCAAGCAGCAACGGGATCGTTCCATTGCCATCGGGCGGGAGATCCTCGACAAGGAGGTGCGGAAGTTCGGACGGAGCCTCAACAAGCTGGTCAAGAGCGGCGAGATCGAGAAGGCCGCCGAGGGCTTCGGCCTGAAGAGCACCGAGGAACTCTTCTCCAACCTGGGCTATGGAAAGCTCACGCCGCCGCAGGTGAGCGCGAAGCTCTTCCCCGAGGCGGAGCGTGAGCGGAAGGAGCCCGAGCGCACCGGGCGCCTGGCGCAGATCTTCAAGAAGGTCGCCCGCACACGGCGCGACGGCATCTCTGTGCAGGGCATCGACGACGTGCTGGTCCGCTTTGGGCGCTGCTGCAATCCGGTGGTCGGGGATCCCATCGTGGGCTTCATCACCCGGGGTCGGGGCGTGACGGTGCACACCGCCGACTGCGAGAAGGTGCTGGCGACCGACCCCGACCGGCGGGTGGAGGTGAGCTGGGACGATGGCACCGACACAGAGCGGCCCGTCTCCCTGCGCGTCGTCACCAGCGATCGCCGGGGTCTCCTCGCCGAACTCTCGCAGGCTTTCAGCGCCTGTGGCGTCAACATCTCGCAGGCAAACTGCCGGGCCACCGGTGACGACCGCGCCGTGAACACCTTCGAGGTCTCGGTCACCGACATCAAGCAGCTCAACGGCGTCATCCGCGAGCTCGAGCGGATCAAGGGGGTCTACAGCGTCGAGCGCGTGTAGGCGGCACGGGCCCATGGACCTGTCGGGGATGGCCACGGTGGGCGCGTCGATGCAGCGCCGCGGCGCGCGCCTCGAACTGACC
>CAYYHA010000095.1:13491-14283 GCA_964471535.1 uncultured Myxococcia bacterium
GTGCTGCTGGTGGCGGCGCGCGAGGGGGGCCCACTCGGGCGCCTCCTCGACCGGCGCTTCCTCCGCCGGGCCCTGCGAGGCAGCTTCGATACGCGCGAGCTCGAGCAGGTCTGGCGCCTCGAGGAGGGGGGCGAGCGGGTGGGCTCGGTGGTGCACCTGTTCCCCTACAGCCTCTTCACCCCCGAGGGGACGCCCTCGGCCCGTGGCTACGAGCTTCGCGATCCCCGGGGCCAGGTGCGCCTGTGGACCGACGGCTCGGGGCGCTTCCTCTCCCCGCGCCTCCACGCCAAGGCGCCCGATGGCCGCGAGCGTCTGTCGGTCACGGTGCACGGCCTCGGCACCCGCCTCACCGTCGAGGATCCGATGGGTGCGCCGGTGGCCGAGGTGCTGCGTGGCCCCCCCGTTGCCGGTCTGCCCGCCTGGCGCGTCGTCTGGGTGCGCGGCGATCTCGATGTCGCCGACGAGGAAACCCTTGGCCGCACCCTGCTCCTGGCCGCCCTCTGGCGGGGGGGCTGAACACAGGGGCCCCAGAAGGCGCGCGCCGGTGGCCGCCAGTGCGCGTTTACGCCGCGCACGCAGTTGAATAGAGTGCGCCGCCATGGAACGGCCCCTGCGGAGCGCTCTCTTCGTCCTCCTCCTCGGCTCGGGTGTCCTCGGTCTTGGCGCAGCCCTCTACGGCTGCACCGGCAAGGCGGGTTGCACCAAGGACACCGACTGCAAGGGCGACCGCATCTGCGACTATGAGACCGGCCGCTGCGTCGCTCCCGGCGGGGAGGAGGACGGGGGCGGGGG
>CAYYHA010000096.1:0-14090 GCA_964471535.1 uncultured Myxococcia bacterium
ACGGTGGCCCTCGACTTCCGCGAGCAGGCCCCTGCGGCGGCCACACGCGACATGTACGTCGCTGCGGGGGGAGCGCCTGCGGCGAGCTCGACGGAGGGCTGGGCAGCGGTGGGCGTGCCCGGCACCGTCGCGGGCCTGCTCCACGCCCTGGAGAAATGGGGCACCTTCGACCGCGGGCGGGTTCTGGCCCCGGCCATTCGCCTGGCCGAAGAGGGCTTCTTGGTCACCCCCCGCTACCAGCAGGCGGCCGAACGCAGCCTGGCGAAGCTACGCGCCGATCCCGAGGCGGCGCGCATCTTTCTCGTCCGTGACGCATCGGGACAGTGGAGCGTGCCTCCACTCGGCCACCGCATCCGGCAGCCCGATCTCGCCCACACCCTCGAGGCCATCGCCGCGCGGGGACGCGCCGGCTTCTACGCGGGCGAGGTGGCCCGCGCCATCGCATCGGCGAGCGCCGCCGGCGGCGGGCGACTCACCGCCGAGGATCTCGCCGCCTATGTCCCGGTGGAGCGCGTTCCCGTGCGGGGCACCTTCCACGGCCTTACCATCGAGAGCATGCCGCCCCCCTCCTCGGGCGGCGTGGTCCTGATCGAGACCCTCAACATCTTGAGCCGCTTCGATCTCGGGCGCGACGGGTATCGCTCCCCCCGCGCCATCCACCTCATCGCCGAGGCCCTCCGCCGCAGCTTCGCCGACCGCAACACCCGCCTGGGGGATCCCGCCTTCGTCAAGAATCCGGTGGCGCAGCTGCTCAGCCCCGCCTACGCCGATCGCCTGCGGCGCACCATCGATCCCCTGAAGGCCTCGCCCAGCGAGGCGGTGCGGCCCTACCGCGCCGCGTGGGCGGAGAGCGACCACACGACGCACCTGTCGGTGGTCGACCCGGCGGGCAACGCCGTCGCGCTCACCAACACGGTCAACTACAGCTTCGGCGCCGGGGTCGTGGCGCCGGGGACCGGCGTCTTGATGAACAACGAGATGGACGACTTTGCCACCCGGCCGGGGACCACCAACCTCTACGGGCTCCTGCAGGGGGAGGCCAACGCCATCGCACCACGGAAGATCCCCCTCTCCTCGATGTCGCCCACCTTCGTCTACCGGGACGGCAAGAAGGGACGCCAGCTCTTCCTCGTGCTCGGGGCCCCCGGTGGACCGACGATCATCACCACGGTGCTGCACATCCTCCTCAACGTCGAGGTCTTCGACATGAACCTGGCCGAGGCCGTGGCCGCACCGCGCTTTCACCACCAGTGGTTCCCGGACGCCCTGTGGGTGGAGGAAGGCGGCTTCGACGAGGCCACGCTGGCGGCGCTGCGCGCGCGGGGGCACGAGATCCTGCCCCGGCCTCCGTGGGGCAACGCCCAGGCGATCCTCATCGACGACGACGAGGTGCGCTGGGGCGTCTCCGATCCCCGCGGCGAAGGGCTGGCAGCCGGGTTCTGACGTGTTATGAGGACCTACCGAACCGACAGGGGGAGCACGCGATGAAGGGACGTACGAGCAAGGCGCTTTGGGTGATCGGCAGTCTCGTGGCGCTCACTGCCGGGCTGGGCCCTGCCTGCACCAAGCCGCCCATCGAGAAGGTCTTCGAGCAGGCCATCGGTTCACCGAGCGTCTCCACGCCGTCTGTGGGCAAGCGCTCGGTCGCCTTCGGAACCGAGAACGGCGACGTGTACTTCTACTCGAAGGACGGCCGCTACCTGGCCCGCTTCGCCGCGATCAAAGAGGTCGTGAGCGCGCCCGCCTACGACGAGAAGATGGACGCCTTCTTCTTTGGCTCCACCTCCTACGTCTTCCACGCGGTGAGCGCGCTCGGCAAGCCGCTGTGGCGCTTCGCCACCCGGGACCGGATCAAGGGCGATCCGACCATCGACAACGGAGTGGTGTATTTCGGTTCCTACGATGGGCACCTCTATGCGCTGACCACGGAGAAGCGGAAGAAGAAGTGGATCTTCCCGCCACGCGACCAGGCAGCTGGCGCCACCGAGGACACCGCGGCAGAGGAGGCCGACGCAAAGGCGAAGGAGAGCGGAGAGCAAACCGCTGCGGCGGCGGGCACGCCCAAGGAGGGCGAGCCGGCGGCCGGCGCGCCGGCTGCAGAGGCAGCCGAGGCCCCGAAGAAGCCCGCGATCAAGCCTGAGGCCTTCGCCTACTCGAAGCCCTTCGTCGCCGACGGTGTCGTCTATGTGGGCAACATGGACCACCACCTCTACGCCGTGGACGCGGAGACAGGGGCGCTTCGCTGGCGCTTCAAGACCTTCGGTGCGGTCACCAGCTCCCCGTGGGTGCACGACGGCATCGTCTACTTCGGGTCGAACGACAACCACCTCTATGCCGTCTCGATCTCCAACCAGAAGGCGGTGTGGGACAAGGACCTGGGCGCCTGGGTGAACGGAAGCCCGGTCGTGCACGACGGAGTCCTCTACGTGGGTGGCGACAGCGGTATCTTCTACGCCCTCGACCCGAAGACCGGCGAGGAGCGCTGGGCCACGAAGCTCGGCGGCGAGATCAAGTCGCGGCCCGCCTTCGTGGACAACCTCGTCTTCGTCACCGTGGGGGTGGGCCAGAGCGGCCTCTACGCCCTCGACCGGGATACGGGGAAGGTGTTCTGGAGCTGGTCTTCGCCCGACATCATCGAGAGCGATCCTTCGGTCGATGGGCGCATGGTCTACGTGACGACCACCGGCAAGAAGTTCCTGGGCTTCAAGGTCAACGCGACCACGGCGAAGTGAGGCCCCGCGACCGGCGGCGAACCGTGCGTCGAACGAAGCGTGCGCCGAACGGCCGGGGCGCGCGTGCACAGGGTGGGCCGAGCTAGAGGCGTTCCATCCACAGCTTCGCGATGGCGGCGGAGCGGGAGGAGGCACCTAGCTTCCGCAGGATGCGTGCGACGTGATCCTCGACGGTTCGGGTCGCACATCCGATGCGCCGGGCGATCTCCTTGTTGCTGGCTCCCCGCAGCAGCTCGGTGAGCACCTCGGACTCGCGGCGGGTCAGCCCGTAGCGCGCTTGGGCGCGCTGCGCCCGGGGCGCCGGCTGCGTCGGCCCATCGGGGAGGGACACGAGATACGCCCTGCTGCCCTCGTTGTCGGCGAGCGGAACCACCCGCAGCCTCCGGCTTCGACCGCGGACGGCCCGCTCGAGCTCACGTCCGAGCTCGGAATCCGAGCCAAGCGCCGCCATGCCGGCGGCGTTCGTCCGCCACGGACGCCCCTCCCCGTCCACCAGCCACACCGGCCAGGACAGCTCTTCGATGAGCGCGTCGAGCGCAGCCGAGCACCGCGCCCCCTCGAGGCCCGCAGCGTGGGCGAGCACGTGGACGCGAAGCCAGGGAGCAACCGCACGGCAGAGCTCGACCGTCGGCGCATCGGGCACCGTGGGAAAGAAGAGCAGGACGCATGCCACCCGCTGTTTCTGGGCGGTGAACGCGAGGTGGAGGGGCGAATGCTCCGCGAGCCCCCATTCCACCAGCTTGGGGAGCACCAAAAAAACGGGGCAGGCATCGGAACGCAGCCACTCGAGGGGTAGCGCGAGGTCGCTGTCACTTCCGTCGGCCGCCTCAGTACCCAAGTTGCGCAACTGCCGCAGCGGCGGGAGTAGCAGCGGAGCGTCCGCTGCGGCCGCCGGTGCCGGCTGGCCGGCGCGCACCGCTTCGGCGCAGACGGTGCGGAGCGCCTCGGGACGCTCGAATCCCAATGCATGGAAATCGAGCAGCCCGCGTCCATCGAGGCGCGCCTCGGTGAAGAGGAAGAGGGCATGCGAGGCGCCGAGGAGGTCACAGATCCGCTGCAGCACAACCTTTGGGCTAAACCCTTGTGCGGCCGCGTCTGCCAGGAGGGGACCGAAGTGCTGAGAGAGGCCGAGATCCTGACCCCGATCGTCGCCGGGTGGCGCCTCCGCGCCCGGCTCCGTACTGCCCCGAGTGCCCGCGTCTCTCCCCATCGCCGCCCCTCTGGTCGAATCCCCCCAGGTGATCCGGCCCCCTAGGCTTACACTGCAGGCGGACTCTTTCCATCGTGGAAAGTACGGTGCGCCCTCGGCCCTGGCGCGTCACGGCTCGCGCCACGGCAGGCCCGGCGGGCGTGCCGGCTCGGAGAAAGGCCCGTCGGCGAGCACCCCGAAGAGGCCGGATTCATCCAGATAAGGATACGCGAAGACGACGATCCCGTCTGCGCCCGCCTGCCGCGCATACGCGATGTTCTCGAGCATCGCCTGACCGCTTGTGTCCACCTCTGCGCCTCGTCCACGCCCGTAGGCGTGAACCCCCACGTAGACGTGGCGCCCGTTGCGCCCGTTCGTGAGGTGATCGTCGACCAGGGCTGCGAAGCCGGGATCCGAGTCGAGGCGGAAGTAGGTCATGGGCACGATGGCGTCGATGATCCCTTCGCGGGTCCAGCGGTGGCTGTCCTGGTAGTAGTCGCGGTAACCACTGCTTCCCGTCACGTCGAGATCGTTGTTGTGCCAGACGGCGGCGGTGAGGCGGACGCCCGGATGCTGGCGCACGCGTTGGTAGACGCGCCGCACCAGCTCGGTGACCTGATCGCGCTGCCAGTCCTCGAAGGTCGTCGTGGGATCCGCGGCCCGGGCCGCCTCGTAGCGGGCGAGGCTCACCGGGTCGTGGCTGTACTGCGGTCCGTAGTAGCGGATGTAGTCGAGGTGGATCCCGTCGACCGCGTACTTCGAAAGGAGGTCCTCGACGACGGCGACGATGTGGTCCTGCACCTCGGGGATGCCCGGGGAGACACACACGTAGCCATCGCCGAGGGGCATGGGGGTGCCCGAGGCGTCCTGCATGATCCACTCGGGATGGGCCAGGTAGATGTGCCGCGGTGTCGACTCGGCCGGCGGCGTGGCCCCGGACCACGCGGGAACGGTGTTCAGCCAGGCGTGAACCTCGAGCCCTTCGCGCCGGCCGCTTTCGATGGCCACGGCCAGCGGGTCCCAGCCGGGGTCTTCGCCCAGGGTGCCGGTCAGCCGCTCCGCCCAGGGCTCGAGCGAGGAATCGTAGTAGGCGTCCGCGGTGCCCCGGACCTGGAAGAAGATCGCGTTGAAGCCGGCCGCGGCCGCCTGTTCGAAGATGCGCTCCACGTCGGCGGGGGAATCGTAGTTCCAGCGGGTGACCCAAAGGCCCCGCAGTTCGACCGGTGCCGCCGGCACCACCTCCACCGGCGCCTCCCCCACGACCTCACCGGAGGCGGCGAAGACCGTGGTCCGCCCCACTTCGACGCCTTCGAGACGCCCCGGCCAGGTGAGTGAGGCCACCGACAGGTCGCCCACCGACCAGTCGACGCTGCGGCTCACGTCCACCTGCCGGCCATCGTCGAGGCGGGCGAGGGCTCGGAGGAAGGGAAACTCGCCCGGTGTGAGCACGACGGGGGCGGGTTCGATCCAGATCTCGGTGAGACGCGTGCGCCCGAGCGGCACGCACGCGCAGCTCTCCGCATCCTGCACGCCGGCCGTGCAGCCGGGATCCGTCTCCGAACAATCCACGCGACACGGCGGGTCGGTCTCGGCACACACGCAGCGGCCGCCGGCGCAACGCTGCCCTTTCCCGCAAGCGGGCGAGCAGGTATCCTCAGGTGTCACAGGACGCCTGGGGGCACACGCCAGGGGGAACAAGGTGACGGCGAAGAGGAAGAAGAAGAGCGTGCGCAGGCCGGGGGCGCGCCGGAGCGTCGCATCCATCGGTGGCACGGTACAGGATAACGGAGCCCGTCTGCTACAGAGAGCGCGCAAACGATGCCCCCGCTGATCTGCCCCGACTGCCTCGCCGCCTTCGAGGTCGATGGCGACCCGCCTGGATCGCGCTTTCCCTGCCGCTGCGGGCGGGAGCTCGTCGTCCCGGGTGAAGTGCGCCGGTCGGAGCCCGAGCCGGTGCTCCCCGCCAGCGCGTTCTGGTCCCTGGTGCTCGCCTGCCTCTACCCCCTGCCCATCCTGCCGGCGGCGGGCGTGGTCCTCGGCCTCTACAACACGCTTCGCATCGCCCGGTCCCGGCGACTTCGGGGCCTCGGGCTCTCCCTCGCCGCCGTCGTCGTGGGCCTCTTGAGCCTCTATCTGGTGGGTGCGGGCGTGCTGGCAGCCGAGGGCACGCGCCTGGCGGCCGCGGGCGGGTGACGCGGCCAGGACCGAGGGGCGGGCCGGCCCCACGCCGCGGCGGCGCGGGCGTCCTGGCTTGACACGGGGTGGGCACCTCTCGGCGAGAGGCGTGGCCGCGGCCCCGCCTCAGTGCACCGTGCCGTGCTCGTCGTCCACCACCCGGTGATCGTCCACGGAGATCCCCGCGCGCTCGAGCAGCTCGGCGCGCTCTTCGAAGAGGCGCAGGGGCCGCTCCACGCAGCGACGCCGGACCTCCTCGAGGTCCTCCTCGTCGGCGACCCCCTTCTCGAGCAGGGTGTGGGCGAGGACGCGCAGGTCCTCCTCCTGCTGCCGGTGGCTGCGCACGAGCCCGTCGATGCGACGGGAGAGGTCCACAAGCTCGTCCCACATGGACTGCAGCATCGCCTGCCGCCGCCTCTCCCGATGGCGCATCCCCAGGAGGACGATGGTGACGAAGCACAGCACCCCGAGAATCACGACCGTGTCCATCTCGAGGTGCAGGTATAGCGGGGCGGAAGTGCACCCCGCAACGGCGGCCTCCGCGCCCGCCCTGCCGGCGGCCACGCAGGAGGTGGGCACGCCGCCGTCCCGTGCGGTGCACGGCGGGCGGGTGCCGCGGAACAGCGGTGCGGGGCGCCGCCGCCCCGCCGATCTGCCCCGGCGTGCCGGAGCCGCCCCCCGAAGCGCCTGGCCCCCCGGGAGCCGCCTGCTAGAATCCGGGCGATGGGTCGACTGCTCGGTGCGCTCCTCCTCCTCCTCGACCCATCGTCCGTCCCGGCACCGGTGCTCGGGGAGGCGATCGCGCGCGAGGCACAGATGCGGCGGGCGGCGGAGCGCATCGACGCGGGGCAGGCCGCACGCGCCCTGGCTCTCCTCTCGCGGATCGAGCCGCCGGAGGATGCGGCCACACGCGGCCGGCTGCGTCTCCTCGAAGGGATCGCACTCGTGCACCTCGGCCGCCGCGCCGAGGCGGCCGCCGCCTTCGAAGCCGCGGAGACAGCGCCCGAGGCGGCGCTCCTGCGCGCTCATCTCGGCTGGTACCGCTACCTCGCCACCGGGGAGGTGGCCTTCCTCCGCTCCGTACCCAGCGACGGCCGCTTCGGCTACCCGGCGCGCGCGGCGGAGATCGCCCGGCTCCGGCGCGAAGGGCGGAGCGCCGAGGCCCTCGAGGAAGCCCGCGCCCTCGTGGAGGCCACCCTTGGGACCTGGCGCGAGGGGGCGGCCCGGGTCCTCGCCGCCGAGTGCGCCCTCCCTGGCGCCGACCTCCGCACCCGGCGCACCATCGCCGCCGAGCTGCGGGCGGTGGCCCTGCTTTTCCGCGGGCAGCGGGCGGCCGCCCGGGCCGCGGCGCTCCAAACCCGCTTGCGCGTCCGGCCCGGCCCCCCACCCCAGGCCTGGCTCCTCCCCCGGGCGCGCCGCTGGGCACAGCGGGCGCATCCCCGGCGCGCCCTCGTCGAGCTGCACCGCATCCGCGCGATCCTGGGGAGCCATCCCAGCCACTGGGAGGTGGATCTCCTCGAAGCCCAGACGGCCGTCCGCGCGCGGCGCTTCCGCCGCGCCCGCCGGCTCTTCGCCCGGGTGCGTGCCCGGGCGCCGAGCGCCACCCTGCAGGCGGAGGCGAACAACGGCCTGGCGCTCCTCTACGGGCGGCGGAGCAGCCGCCGGGCCCAGGCCGCGTTCGAGGAGACGGCCGACCGCTGGCCCGACACCCCTGCAGCCCCCACGGCGCTGCACCACGCCGGGCGCCTGGCCTGGCGGCAAGGAGGCCTGGACGCCGCCCTTCGCCTGTGGCAGCGCTGCGAGGACCGCTATGGAGCCCTCCCCGAGGGGGCGCCGTGCACCTTCGAGCTCGCCTGGGCGGCCCTGGAGGGGGGCGACGAGGGCACCGCCGCGGCGAAGCTCGACCGCCTCCTCGCGCTGAAGCTCGCACCGGTGGGATCGCCCCTCGATCTGCCGCCCGAGCCGCCTGCCCAGGCGCCGGGGGAGGCGGGCTCGGAGACGCCGGCCACCTCGGAAGGGGCCGGCCCCCGGGGCGAAGCGACGGGCGAGCCGGACGGAGACGACCCCGTTGAGGAAGAGGAGTCCGGAGGAGACGAGGCGGCTGGAGGCCCCGGCGACGGCAGCGGACGCGCCGAGGGGGTCGCGGCCGGGGCCTGGGTGGAGGCGCCCGGGAAGGCCGGGGCGAGCGGCGGGGCGGACGGCCCTGCAGGCCGTCCTGCAGCGCTCGACGCCACGGAACCCGATCCCATGGAACCTGATCCCACCGGGTCCGCTTCCCCAGAGACCGACCTCGCCGAGACCGATCCTGCCGAGGCCGAGCCCCCCGGCAGCGATCCCCTGGCCGAGGACGAGACCCTGGCCGAAGCGCCGACCGCGCCGGTCTGGGACCTGGCGCAACGCCGCTTTCGGGACAAGGTGCGCTACTGGCGCGGACGGCTCTATGCCCGTGGGGGCGACGCCGAGGCGGCGGCGGCGCTCTACCGGCAGATCAGCGAGGCGCACCCCTACGACTGGTATGCGCAGCTCTCCCTCGCCCTCCTCGCCGCGCTCGATGCGCTCCCTCCCGCGCAGCGGCCTGGAAGCGATCCCCTGCCCGCGGCCCGCCACCCGGAGGTGCAGGCCGCGCTCGCCTACCTGCGCCTGGGGATGGCCGAAGAGAGCCGGCGCACGCTGCTCGCCCTGCGCCGGGACCGTCTCGACTTCGAGAGCCGCACGGTGGCGGCGGCGGTGTGGTTGGCCCTCGGCGAGCCGGCGCGCGCCCACCGCATGGCGCCGGTCCCCTGGGAGGGCGGCCTGCCCGGGGGGCTCGAAGGCCGCCACGGCGTCGCCGCGCGGCTCGCCTACCCCCGCGCCTTCCGGGAGGCGGTGGAGGGGCCGGCGCGCGATCCCCGGGTCCCGGCGGCGCTCGTCTACGCCCTCATCCGGGCCGAGTCGGGCTTCGACCCGAAGGCGCGCTCTCCGGCGGGTGCCCTCGGCCTGACCCAGGTCATCCGCCCCACCGCGCGGCGCATCGCCCGGCGCCTGGGCCTGCGCCGCTTCCGCTTCCAGCAGCTCACGGATCCAGCGATGGCTGTGCGCATCGGCTCGGCCTACCTCGGCGACCTGCTCGACCGCTACGGCGGCTCGGTGGTCCTCGCGGTAGCCGCCTACAACGCCGGGGAGCCGCAGGTGGACCGGTGGCTGCGCGCCCGCGGCACCGAGCCGGTCGACGCCTTCGTCGAGGACATCCCCTTCGCGGAGACGAACCGGTACGTCCGCAAGGTGCTGACCAACTGGGGCATCTACCGGGCCCTCTACGAGGACGCCCATCCGCCGCTCCCCCTCAATCCCGAGACCGCCCTCTGCCGCCCGGGCGAGACGGGCCGCCCGTGTGCACACGCTGCGACACGGTGACACCCCTGCACACACCAGCGGTAGGGGTCTAACGCCCCCGCACTCCGCCGGCCGGAAGTGACCGCGGCCCCGGGGCCTTGGACCCCTGCGCCGGCTGGCCCGGCGAACAGAGGCGCGGAGGCGGCCGAATCGGGCCCTCGAGGCGCCGGCGTCGCGGTCCGGGGCGGGGCGGGGTCGCCGGGGCGCCCAGGCCCAGGCGGCTTGGCACGCGGCGTGCTTGGGGCAGAGCACATGGAGTCGAGAGCCCAGGGACGAGAGGCCCGCCGGTTTCGCCGCGCCGCCGTGGCGCGGAGGGTGGAGTTCTTCGACGACGGGCGGCCGGTGACGGCCAGGGCCCGTGAGATCAGTGGCGGGGGCGTCTTCGTAGAGACCGATCGCCCCCTGCCCGAGGGGCGCTTCCTGACGCTGCGCCTCGACCTCGCCGATGCGGGGCGGCCGCTCACCATCCTCGGACGGGTGGTGCGCACCGTCCGCGGATCCCTCTCCGGAAGAAAAGTCCCGGGGATGGGAATCGAATTCGTCGACATTCGTTATCAGGACAGGCAGCGGCTCCTCGACTGCGTCGGGGCCCGCTGAACGGCGCACCGCCGGCGCCCCGGCATTCGAGAGGCTCTACCCCTGGGGACACTCCCTCCGGGTCCGTGGAGCTCCCCACCCCAGCGGGTGGAGCCTCTCGAGGGCCGGGGCGTTTCGTTTGCCACCGGCGGCGTGCTATCCCCCGCCCATGGCGAGGAAGAGGAAGTCGAAGCGTTCGAAGCGTCGGGGGAGCGATCTCGCGGCCATCGTCTTGGCCGCGGGACAGGGCACGCGCATGAAGAGCCGAACGGCCAAGGTGCTGCACCCCCTCTGCGGGCGCCCCTTGGCCTACTTTCCCGTGGCTGCGGCCACCGGGGTGGGGGCCCGGCCGGTGGTGGTGGTGGTGGGGCACCAGGCCGCCGCGGTGGAGGCGGCGCTGTCGAGCGCCCTTCCGGAGGCGCCGCTCTGCTTCGCCCTGCAGGCTGAGCCGCGGGGCACGGGCGATGCCGTCGCCGCCGGGCTGGGCGCACTCGAAGGCGCCCCGGCGCAGCGAATCCTCATTCTCAACGGGGACCTCCCCCTGCTCACCGTGGCCACGCTGCGGCGCCTGCTGCGGGCGGGGCGAGAGGCCCCACTCGCACTCCTCACGGCGCGACCGCCGTCCCCCAAGGGCTACGGCCGCATCGTCCGTGACGGGCGGGGTCAGGTGGTCTCCATCGTGGAGGAAGCGGACGCCGATGCGAAGACCCGGCGCATCGAGGAGGTGAACGCGGGGGTGTACCTGGTGGAGCGGGCGCTCCTCGAGCGGGCCCTGGGCGGCCTGGAGGCGGACAATGCCCAGGGGGAGCTCTACCTGACCGACCTGGTGGCCATCGCCCGCCGCCTCGGGCAGGCGGTGGTCGGCGTCCCGGTCCCGGAATGGTCCGAAGTCGCGGGCGTCAACGATCGCGCCGAGTTGGCCGAGGCGGCCGCAGCCCTGCGGCGCCGCATCGTCGAGGCCTGGCTGCGCCGCGGGGTGAGCTTCGAGGACCCAGGGCGCACCTACGTGGACGTGGGCGTGCGCCTCGGCCGCGACACCCTCGTGGCGCCGGGCGTCCACCTGTGCGGTGAGACGCGGATCGGCGCTTCGGTGCGCATCGGCACGGGGGCGGTGCTCCGCGACGTCGAGGTGGGCGCCGAGGCGGTCATCGAGCCGTACTCGGTCCTCGAAGGGGCCGTGGTGGGGCGCGGCGCACGCGTGGGGCCCTTCGCCCGACTGCGGCCGGGGACCCGCCTCGGTCCCGAGGCGCGTATCGGCAACTTCGTCGAGACGAAGAAGGCCCACCTGGGCAAGGGAGCGAAGGCCAACCACCTCACCTATCTAGGCGACGCCACGGTGGGGCCCGGGTGCAACATCGGCGCGGGCACCATCACCTGCAACTACGACGGCCGGGAGAAGCACCCCACGGTGCTCGAATCGGACGTGTTCATCGGATCGAACACCGCGCTGGTGGCCCCGGTGCGCGTTGGCCGCGGGGCGCTGGTCGGGGCCGGTTCGGTCATCGTGCGGGACGTGCCCGCCGACGCGCTCGCCATCGCCCGCGCCCCGCAGCGGACCGTCGCCGGCTGGGCGCGCCGCTTCTCGCCCCACCGAAAGAAGCGCCGCTAGGGCCAGGATGCGATGCCCGGTGGCGGAGGGCGGACGCTCAGCGGAGGAGCCGCCGCTTCGGCGGTGGGGTCCGGCGCCGGGCGAGGCCCTCCTCGCGCAGCACTCGGGAGAGCGCCAGGCGCAGGGCCACCGAGTCGTCCACCGTCACCCCGGGCATCTCGGCGGCGAGGCGCGCCCGGTAGCGACGCAGCTGTTCCACCAGTTCCACGGGAAGGTCGAATGCGTAGGTCGATGTCATGTGCCCGAGTCTAGCGGGGGGGTCTGACACGCCCGGGGCGGGCCGCGTCGCGCCGGCCTGCGTCGGCGCCGCCCGAGGCGCAGCACCGCCGGGGCCCCGCCCAGCCCCCTGCGGCGACCGAAGGCGCCCCTTCCCCCGCGGCGTACCCGAGGCTCGCCGCTTGGGCTGGGGGCCCACTTGGGTTAAGGACGAGAAGCGCGATGTGCGGGATCGTCGGATACGTGGGCCCCGAAGCCGCTGCCCCCGTCCTCCTCGAGGGACTGCGCCGCCTCGAGTACCGCGGCTACGACTCGGCGGGGGTCGCGGTGCGCACCGCGGCGGGCATCGACGTCGTGCGCTGCGAAGGCAAGCTGGCACGCCTCGCCGCCGCCCTCGAGGCCCACCCCCTCGAGGGCACCCTGGGCATCGGGCACACCCGCTGGGCCACCCACGGGCGCCCCAGTGAAGAGAACGCCCACCCCCACACCTTCGCGGGCATCTCGGTGGTGCACAACGGCATCATCGAGAACCACCTCGAGCTGCGGGAGGCGCTGCGGGAGGCTGGGCACCGCTTCAGCAGCGAGACGGATACCGAGATCTTCGCCCACCTCATCGCTCAGGCCCGCGACGACGGCGCCACGAGTCTGGGGGAGGCGGTGCGGCGCGCCCTCGATCGCGTCCGCGGCACCTACGCGCTCGCGGTGATCGCGGAAGCCGGCCCGCGAGAGATCGTCGTCGCCAAGAACGCCTCCCCCCTCGTCCTCGGTCGCGGAGAGGGGGCCTGGCTGGTGGCCAGCGACGTGCCCGCCCTCTTGCCCTACACCCGGGAGGTCATCTTCCTCGAGGAGGAGGAGCTGGCGGTGGTGCGGGAGGACGGGGTGGAGATCGAGGCCTTCTCCGGGGCGCGGCGCAGCCGCTCGCCGGTGCGCATCGACTGGTCCCCGGTGATGGCGGAGAAGGGGGGCCACAAGCACTTCATGCACAAGGAGATCCACGAACAGCCGCGCGCCATCGCCGACACCCTTCGGGGGCGGGCGCTGGTGGAGGAGGGCGACGTGGCCCTCGACGAGGTCCGCATCGGCCGGTCCGAGGCCGAAGGGATCGACCGGGTGGTGATCGTGGCCTGCGGGACGAGCTGGCACGCGGGCCTGGTGGGCAAGTTCCTCATCGAGCGGCTGGCTCGCATCCCCGTGGAGGTCGATCTCGCCAGCGAGTTCCGCTACCGCGAGCCGGTGGTGGACGACTCGACCCTGGTGGTCGCGATCTCCCAGTCGGGGGAGACGGCGGACACCATCGCCGCGATGCGCGAGGGCAAGGCCCGCGGCGCGCGCACCCTCGCCATCGTCAACGTGGTCGGCTCGGCCATCGCCCGCGAGGCGGACGACGTCCTCTACACTCACGCCGGGCCGGAGATCGGGGTCGCCTCGACCAAGTGCTTCACCACGCAGCTGGCCGCCCTGACCCTGGTGGCGGTGCGACTCGGCCGCCTGCGGGATCGCCTCTCGAGATCGGCGGCGCAGGGGCTCCTCTCGGGTCTGCTTTCGGCGCCGCGGCAGGTGGAGGCGGTGCTCGAGGAGGAGGCAGTGGTACGCGAGGTGGCCCACGAGGTCGCAGGCGCCCGGGACTTCCTCTTCCTCGGCCGGGGCATCGAGTTTCCCATCGCCCTCGAGGGCGCCTTGAAGCTCAAGGAGATCAGCTACATCCACGCCGAGGGGTATCCCGCCGGCGAGATGAAGCATGGCCCCATCGCCCTCATCGAAGAGGGCCTGCCCGTGGTGGTGATCGCCACGCAGGGGGCCGCCTACGAGAAGGTGCTGGGCAACCTCGAGGAGGTGCGGGCCCGCGGGGGCCGCGTCATCGCCGTCGCCACCCGGGGCGATCGCCGGATCGAAGGCATCGCCGATCGCGTGCTGTGGATCCCAGAGGTGCCCGCCGAGGTGGAGCCCATCGTCTCGGTGATCCCGCTGCAGCTGCTCGCCTACCACGTGGCCGACCACCGGGGCACCGACGTCGACCAGCCGCGAAACCTCGCCAAGTCGGTCACCGTGGAGTGAGCGCGGCGCCCAGAGCCCGCCGCAGCGAAGGCGCCTCGCCGATCGCGCCGGCCTTGCGCTCCGGCCGCGGCAGCCCGCAGGGGCCCACGGCGCGCGATGGGACGGCGCCCACGCGCGGCGCCGCGGGGGCGCGCCTCACGCGACGAGGATGCGCGGGCGACCGGGG
>CAYYHA010000097.1:0-14065 GCA_964471535.1 uncultured Myxococcia bacterium
CGAGCGGGCGATCCGCGAGGAACTCGACGACTGCGGGCGCTGCAAGCTGTGCGAGACCCGGACCAACCTGGTCTTCGGGGTGGGCAACCCCCGCGCCGAGATCGTCTTCGTGGGCGAAGGGCCGGGCCGGGACGAGGACCTGGCGGGCGAGCCCTTCGTGGGCCGCGCCGGGCAGCTGCTCACCCGCATGATCCAGGCGATGGGGTACCAGCGGGAGGAGGTCTACATCTGCAACGTGGTGAAGTGCCGGCCCCCCGGCAACCGCGATCCCGAGCCGGACGAGGTGGCGGCCTGCGAGCCCTTCCTCAAGGCACAGCTCGCCGCCATCGAGCCGAAGGTGGTGGTCGCGCTGGGGCGCTTCGCCGTGCAGTGCCTCCTCGGCGATCCCAACGCTCGGATCACCCGCGTGCGCGGGACGTGGCACAGCTACGCGGGCATCCCCTTGATGCCCACCTTCCATCCCGCCTACCTCCTGCGCAACCCGAAGGAGAAGCGGAAGGTCTGGGAGGATCTGAAGGCGGTCCTGGCGCGGATCGGGCGGCCCGTACCCGCGCGGTGAGGGCAGCGAGCCGCAGGTCTCGCCCGAGCCGCAGGGCCGTGCTTCGTGCCGAGGCGCGCCGACCTCTCCGGCAGCCGCCGTTCCCATCGCCGCGGGGGGCGGGGAGGGAAGCGCCGCGGCTGGAGCCCGCCTCCGCCCTGCTCTATACCGGGGGCGCGTCATGTTCGATGCCACGCGCCAGCGCAGGGCCGAAGGGCGGCCGCGATGCCTCTCCATCGCCGGGAGCGATTCCAGCGGGGGCGCGGGCATCCAAGCCGACCTGAAGACCTTTGCCGCCTTCGGCTGCTACGGGACCACGGCGGTGACGGCGGTGACCGCGCAGGACACCCGCCGTGTGTCGGCGATCCATCCGGTTCCGCCGGCGGTGGTGCGAGCGCAGATCGAGGCGGTGCTCGGCGACATCGGCGCCGACGCGGTGAAGACGGGGATGCTTCCCTCCGCCGAGGTCGTCGAGGCGGTGGCCGATGCGCTCGATGCGGCGCCCGGCGTGCCTCTGGTCGTCGATCCGGTGCATGTCGCCGGGTCGGGGACTCCGCTCGCGGAGAACGCCGCGCTCGAGGCAATCGCGGCCTGCCTGCTCCCCCAGACGACGGTGCTCACACCGAACCTCCCCGAACTCGAGCGTCTCACGGGGCGGCCGGTGGAGACCGAGGCGATGCGCCTCGAGGCGGCAGAGCACCTCCTCGCCCGCGGCGCGCGCTACGTCCTGGTCAAAGGGGGGCATGCACCCGGGCCGGCGGTGGATCTCCTGGTGGGCGCCGACGGCAGCAGGGTCCGCCTGGAGGCACCCCGCGTGGAGACGCGCGCAGGGCACGGCACGGGCTGTACCCTGTCTGCGGCGATCTCCGCGGGGCTGGCCGGAGGGCTTGGGGTCGCGGAGGCGGCGGCGAGGGCGAAGGACTACGTCTCGGGGGCGCTGGCGAGTGCCGAGCCGATGGGCCAGGGCCACGGGCCGCTCAACTTCTTCTTCCGGCTCGCGGCGCCGTGACCGGAGGGAGGCGGCAGAGAGAAGGGATCGAGGTGAAGATGGCAGCATCGAGGGATCTGGAGGCACTGGAGGAGACGCATCGCCGGGAGGAAGGCGAGGAGGCGGCGCGGGATCCGGTGGAGCTCGCGCGCCGGGGGGACGGGCGCGCCCTCGATCTGTCCCTGCCGGCCGGAGGGGCTCTGCCCAGCTCCCGCGCGTGGCTCGACCGCCTGGAGGGCCCGGGTGGCTTCGTGCGGGAGAAGAAGCCGGCGGTCTTCGACCACCTGCGCTCCTTCGGGCCCTACCTGTGCTCGGTGGACGACCCGCCGCTCTCCGTCATCGACGGGATGAGTCAGACGGCCACCCTGACCGGTGGCTTCTCCGACGACCACATCGTACGCAGCTACTACGAGGGCGGCTTCGGCGATACGCCCGTGACGAATCGGGACACGACCCTCGAGCGGGTGGACGCGCTCGATGCCTACGTCTCCTTCCTGCGCTCGAAGCTCCCCGAGCTGCCAGAGGTCACCTTCACCCACAGCGGCGCCGAGGCCAACGAGAAGGCGCTGGCCCTCGCGCGCCTCCACGCGCCGGCCTCGGCGACGAAGGTTCTTGCCTTCGAGGGCTCCTTCCATGGGCGCACCCTCCTGGCGCTCCATGCCACCTACAACCCGGCCAAGCGGGAGCCGTTCCAGATTCCCGGTTACGAGGCGCTCTTCGCCCCCTGGCCGCTCTGGGAGGCACCGGGCGGCGCCGAGCCTGCCGCACCCGAAGGCTTCTTCGAGGCGGCGGCGGCCGGGCGCATGGAGCAGCTGACCGAGGGCGGCGACGCACTCCTCGCCCGGGAGATCGAAGCACTGCGCGCGGTGCAGCGGGCGCTCTCGGGGGGGGAGGTCTTTGCGTGCATCGTGGAGCCCATGCAGAGCGAAGGCGGGGACCGCTACGCGACCGCCCGCTTCCACCGGGCGCTGCGTCTGCTGACGGCACACTTCGGGGTGGCGCTCATCTACGACGAGGTGCAGTGCGGCTTCGGCCTGGGCGGTCCCTTCTTCTGGCACCAGCACTTCGACCTGCGCGACTTGGACGGCCGACCGCTTCCCCCGGATGCGGTGACCGTTGCCAAGCGGGCGCAGCTCGGCGTGGTGCTGAGCCGCTATCAGGACCCCGAGCCGGTGCCGGTGCACGTGGCGTCGCTCGTGCGGGGCCGGCTGCAGGGGGAGGTGGCGGCGGACCCCACCGCGGCAGCGCGGGTGGAGGCGCTGTGGCGCCCGCGACTTGCGGCCCTCGCTACATCGTTCCCCAGCCTGGTCGCCCGGCCCCGGGGTCGCGGCTATGCCTTCGCCTTCGATCTCCCGTCCGCGGAGCACCTGAAGGCCTATCTCGCACAGCGCTTCTACCGCGGCGTCGTCGTCTTCGGTGCCGGCGATCGGACGGTGCGCTACCGCCTCTCCCGCGCCTTCGAAGAGCGGCACATCGAGCAGCTCTTCGCCGCCGCCCACCAGAGTCTCGCGTGGATCGAGGCCCATCCGGGCGAGGCGCCGCCCGCCTGGGAGGACGCGGAGACGGCGCCTGCCCCCTCGGGGCGGGCACCGGCGACCGAGAGGTGGGAGACGCGCGTGCGCGGGGTGAGTCCGGAGGAAGCCGCCGGTCTGGCCGAAGCGATGATCGCGCTGGAGGCCGAGGTCTACGAGCCGGCACGGCGGGAGCCGCCGGAGAAGCTGCGCCGCTTCCTCGCCGATCCCGAGGCGATCGTGGGGGTGGCCGAGCTCCGGGAGAAGGGCGCCGGGGAAAAGGCGCCGTGGTCCTTCGCCGGCTTCGCGCTGGCGGTGCCCCTCGAGCGGGTGGCCGACGTGCCAGGCCCCGACCGCGATCCCATGCTGGGGCACGAGAACACCGCCTACTCGGTGAGCATCACCCTGAAGAAGGAGGCCCGCGGCCTGGGTCTCGGGCGGGCGCTGAAGGTCCACCAGATCGAGGAGGCGAGGCGCCGCTCGGGGGCCGAGGGCCGCCCGCGCTACCTCTTCGTCTCCGGTCGGAACCGGGTCGGATTCGCCGACGGCATGGCCCGTCTGAACCGACGCCTCGGGGCACACGTGGTCTTCGAGCTCGAGGGGCAGTATGGGGATCCCGAGGGTCGCGCGCTCTACTACCGCATCCCCATTCGGCACGAGATCCCGTCCGCCCCCAAGCAGGAAGGTGAGACCTCGAATCGACCGGCCGGCCGCGTCCGCGTGGATCTGGCCTCGGGGCTGCTTCGCCCCTTCGCCACGCCGCCCAAGAGCCTCGCGACCCTTTGGGAGGCGGGCGCGCTCGTGGGGCCGACGGTGAACAAGATCACCCTCTGCAACTATGTGACCCCATCGGTCGTACGAGCGGCCGAGTGGATGGCAGCCCTCACGCCGGGGCTTCCTCGCCTCTATGTGACGAGCGGGCGAGACGAGCTCTTGGACAAGGCGCTCCGCATCCTGAAGTGGCACCGCAGCGACGCGACGGTGGCCATCGGCCTCGAGGGCGGCTACCTGGGCCACGTCACCGCCGCGGCGCGCTCGCTCTCCGATCCAGCGGTGCACCGGGGGGGACCCGCCCACTTCGCCTGGCCGCGCGTGCCGCACCCCGCGCAGGACCCGGAAGCGACCCTCGCGGCACTGCGAGAGGCGGTGACCGCCGCCGGGGGGCCGGCGAAGGTGCTGGGTCTGTTCTGGGAGACGGTGCAGGAGCGGACGGGCGCGGTGATTCCGCAGGCCTTCTGGGAGGCACTCGAACAGTGGCGGCAGGAGAGCGGCATCCCGGTGGTCCTCTTCGAGACGGCCAGCGCGCTCGGGCGCAGCGGCGCGGGCCCCTTCCGCGCTCTGGCTCAGGGCTTCGTGCCCGACGCCCTTGCCTGGTGGGGAGGCGGACAGCACGGCTGGCTGCACGTCACCGAGGGGCTCTTCGTGGACAAGCCTTTGACCTTCGTCTCCACCTGGGATGGCGACGAGCTCTCCCTCATTCGCGACCACCACCATGCCCGCGCGGCACGGCGGCTGGACCTCTCGGGGGCGCTGCGGGCGATGGAGCGGGTGGTGGCCGCCTTCGCCAGCCGTGGCCTGACGGTGCGTGGCGCGGGGCTCTACCGGGTGGTGCACGCGGGGGAGGCCGCCGAGACGCTGCGGGCGCAGCTCGCGGCGGAAGGCATCCTCCTCCGTGCGCTGCCGGCCGGTCGCTTCGCCATCGCACCGCCGCTCGATGTGGCAGAGACGCGCCTCGAGATCCTCGAGGCCGCCGTCGAAGCCCTCCCCCAGCCTTGAGAGGAGCCAAGACATCATGCGCACCTTCGTCTATCGGCCTGGCGACGGCCCCCGCGCGTGGGGCCGCGCCCACGGCGAACAGTGGCGATACGAGATCCAGGCCCTCGCCGAGATCCGCGAGTGGCTCACGGTGCAAATCGGCGCCTTCGACCACGTGGAGCAGGTGCTCGAGGTCGCGAGGGAGCACCTGCCCGTGCTGCAGCGCTTCGATCCTCCGCTCTACGAAGAGCTGCTCGGCATCGCCGAAGGCGCCGACGTGGAGCCCGAGCGCATCGTGGTCCTCAACCACTACACCGACCTTCGCGACCTGAAGCCGGGCGCGAAGTGGGACGACGAGGGCTGCTCGGTGGCGCACGTGCTCACCGAGGAGGGCACGGTGCTCGGGCAGACCTGGGACATGCACATCAGCGCGCTCCCCTACGTGCTGATGCTGGGCATCCCCGCCACCGGGGACCGGCCCGCGATGTGGACGCTCTCCCTCGTCGGCTGTCTGGGCATGGCGGGCATGAACGCCACCGGTGTGGGCGTGTGCATCAACAACCTGCGCAGCCTCGATGCGAGGGTGGGGGTGGTGTGGCCGGCGCTGGTGCGCCGGGCGCTCGCTACGAAGTCCGCCGAGGAGGCGCGGCGGGTCGTCACCGAGGCACCCGTCGGATCGGGGCATCACTACCTCGTCGCCGATCCCGAACGGGCCTTCGGGATCGAGACCAGCGGCACGCATCGCAAGGTGATCTGGTCGCGGACGCCTCCCACCTACGTGCACACCAACCACTGCCTCGACGACGAGATCGCCGCCTGCTCCACGGTGGCCCCCGAGAGCAGCACGCACGAGCGCTACGATCGGCTCTCCCGCGCGCTCGCCGAAAACCCGCCGCGCCGAGCGCTGGACCTGTGGTGGCAGCTGGCCTCCCACGAGGGGTACCCTCGCAGCGTGTGCAGCAACCTCTCCACCCCCGAGCGACCCCACGGCTCGGCCACCTGCAGTGCGGTGCTCATGAACTTGAGCCGCCGTGAGGTCTACGGCCTCGACGGCATCATCCACGGCCGGGCGCCGGTGGCCTTCTCCTTCGAGGCGCTCGCCTCCTAGCGCAGGTACAGGGCCCTCCGATGGCGTCGCCCTTCTTCCATACCTGGACCGCGCAGCGGGATGCGAAGCCCGTCGAACTGGTCGGAGGGCAGGGCGCCCACTTCGAGACCGCCGATGGGAAGCGGTGGCTCGACCTGGGCTCGCTCTCCTTCCAAGCCAACCTCGGCCACGGACAGGAGCGCATGGTGCAGGCCATCGTGGCGCAGGCGAGACGCCTCGCCTTGAGCCTGCCGGCGGCGGACTTCCCCGCCAAGCGGCGGCTCGCCGAGCGGCTCCTCGAGCTCGCCGGTCCCGAGTACTCGAAGGTCTTCTTCACCCTGGGCGGCGCCGAGGCCAACGAGAATGCACTCAAGATGGCGCGCCTCTTCACGGGCCGGCACAAGACGGTGAGTCGCTTCCGCAGCTACCATGGGGCCACTCTGGGCGCGCTCTCGGTGACCGGCGATTGGCGGCGCGGTCCCATCGAGCCGCTGCTCTCGGGCGCGCTGCGAGTCCTCGACTGCTACTGCGCCCGCTGCCCCTTCGGCCAAGTGCGCAGCCGCTGCGACATCGAGTGTGCGCAGCAGTTCGAGGAGGTCCTCTCCCTGGAGGGCGGGGTGGGGGCGGTGATCCTGGAGCCGGTGCCCGGGGCCAACGGGGTCCTGGTGCCGCCGGCCGAGTACTGGCCGCGGGTGCGTGCCGCCTGCGACGCCCACGGCGCGCTCCTCGTCGCCGACGAGGTGCTCACCGGTTTCGGGCGCACCGGACGGTGGTTCGCCCACCAGCACTTCGGGGTCACGCCGGACCTCATCACCGTGGCCAAGGGACTCACCGGCGGCTACGCGACGCTCGGTGCGGTCATCGTGCACCGGCGCGTCGCCGAGTACTTCGAGGAGGCCGTCCTGGTGGCGGGCCTGACCGGCTACGGCCATCCGCTGGCCTGTGCCGCGGCGCTCGAGGCCATCGCGATCTACGAGGAGGAAGGGCTCGTCGAACGGGCCGCCCGGCTGGAGCCGGTCCTCCTCTCGGGCCTCGAGACGGCTCTGGCCGGCCTCCCCGTGCGCGAGGTGCGCGGCCTGGGCCTTCTGGCCTGCGCCGAGTTCGAGGCCTCGCCGGAGGCGATGACCTCGCTCTTCGAAGGACTGCGGGCGCGAGGCATCCACGTCCATGGCCGGGCGCGTGAGGGCTGGCTCATCCTCGCCCCGCCGCTCATCATCGAAGAATCGGAACTCGAGCAGGGGCTGGCCGCCATCCGAGAGGCGGCGCAGGAGGCTTTCGCATGAGAGAAGAGACGCCGACGGTGGGACGACATCGCGAGAAGGTGAAGGCGACGGTGGCCGAGGCGCTCGAAGGGCTCTTCGACGGCGCGCGCATCATGGTCAGTGGCTTCGGGCTCTGCGGGAATCCCGAGGCCCTCATCGACGGGGT
Source organism: uncultured Myxococcia bacterium (assembly GCA_964471535.1). Classification (GTDB taxonomy): domain Bacteria; phylum Myxococcota; class Myxococcia; order SLRQ01; family SLRQ01; genus CAYYHA01. The sequence goes on from CAYYHA010000097.1 coordinate 7,308, forward strand.
GCTCGAGACGGGCCGGCGCGATTTGACGGTGATCTCGAACAACGCGGGCAACCTGGGGAAGGGCCTGGCGAAGTGGCTCCGTGCGGGGATCGTCCGGCGGGTCGAGTGCACCTACATCGGCAACAACGAGGACCTCCATCGCCTCATGGCCGAGGGGAAGGTGGAGGTGCAGGTGATGCCGCAGGGGACCTTCGTCGAGCGCATGCGCGCCGCGGGCGCGGGCCTGGCCGGCTTCTACACGCCCACGGGCGTGGGGACGGTGGTGGAGGAGGGGAAGGAGGTGCGCGAGTTCGACGGGCGCCGCTACCTGCTCGAGCGTCCCCTCCGCGCCGACTTCGCCTTCGTGCGCTGCGACACCGCCGACCCCTTCGGCAACCTCCGCTTCTTCGGCACCGCGCGTAACTTCGGTCCCATCATGGCGATGGCGGCGGAGACGACCATCGCCGAGGCGGATCGTCTGGTGGCCCTTGGCGAGATCGGCCCCGACGACGTGCACCTGCCGGGCATCTTCGTGCACCGCGTGGTCCACGTGCCCGAGCACGAGGACCCCTTCGAGTACCGAACGGTGCGTCCCCGGAAGGAGGGAGCGCGATGAGCTGGAGTCGTGAGGAGATCGCCCGCCGGGCGGCGGCGGAGATCCCGCCGGGGAGCATCGTGAACCTGGGCATCGGCCTGCCCACGCTCGTTGCGGACTATCTGAAGCCCGAGGACGGGATCTGGTTCCACAGCGAGAACGGGCTCTTGGGCATGGGCCCCTTCCCCGTCGAGGGCGAGGAGGACCCACGCATCATCAACGCGGGCAAGCAGACGGTGACCGTCGTTCCCGGCGGGTCCTTCTTCGACAGTGCGCTCTCCTTTGCGATGATCCGCGGGGGCCACGTGGACGTGGCCCTGCTCGGAGCGATGCAGGTCTCGGCGGCGGGGGACCTCGCCAACTGGGCGGTGCCCGGCGGCAAGACGATGGGGATCGGGGGGGCGATGGACCTTTCCACGGGCGCGCGGCGGACGCTGGTCCTCACCACCCACCGGACGAAGCAGGGGGCCCCGAAGCTCCTCGCCCGCTGTGACTATCCCCTCACCGCCGTGGGCGCGGTCTCTCGGGTGATCACCGACCTCGGCGTCTTCGATCCCGCCGGCGAGGGCTTCCGGGTGATCGAACTCGCCCCCGGTGTGCGCCGCGAGACGGTGGCCGAGGCGACCGGTGCGCCGCTCGTCGACTAGGGCAGGCGGGCCCGTCGGCGCCTCGCGACCGGCGGCACGGCGCGCGGCCTCCACGCCAGGGAAGGCCCGCCGCGCCGTGCGCCCCTAGGCGGCTGCGCCGGTGGCGAAGATCTCCTCGAGGAAGCATTCCATCTCGCGCCGGCTTCGGGCATCGGCGCGCGCGTCGTAGACGGTGCCGAACTCGGGATCGTTCGCCTCGGGGTTGGTGAAGGCATGCATCGTGCGCCCGAAGACGTGGACTTGCCAGTCGGCGCCGAGGGCCTCCATCTCGTTGCCGAAGGCCACGAGCTGCTCCGGTGTGGCCATGGGATCGGCGTAGCCGTGGAGGGCGAGCACCTTCGCCTTCGGCGTCTGGCTCGGGATCTCCCGGGGCGTAAAGAGGCCGTGGAAGGCGACCACGCCCCGCAGGTCCGCCCCCGATCGGGCCAGGTCCAGCACACAGAGCCCGCCGAAGCAGAAGCCCACCGCCGCCATCCGCTCGGGATCGACGCCAGGCACCGCGCGCGCCGCCTCGAGTGCCCCATGGAGTCGCCGTTCCAAGCGGGCCCGGTCGGCGAGCAAGGGGGACATCAGCGCCGTATTCTCCTCGCGGGTGGTCCCCCGCCGCCCGACGCCGTAGACGTCGCTGGCGATGCCCACGTAGCCGAGCGCGGTGAGGTCCTGGGCGAAGCGTTCCTCGAACGCGGTGCGACCCCGCCAGGCGTGGAAGACCACGACACCCGGGCGCGGGGTCGCGGGGTCGGCGCCGAAGACGCAAGCGTCGAAGGGTTCGTCCTCCACCTTCCACGTGATCCGTTCCATGGGGGCAGCCTAGCGCTCCGCGGGCCGAGGGGGGAGCCTCAGAGATCCGCGGACCGGGCACGGGTTCGAGCGCGTTCGGGCGGGACGCCAGGTGCGCTACTCGAGCCGGATCCGCCCGACCGCCGACCGCTCCAGCTCCGGCCAGCTCGAGACCATGGGGACGAGCGTCCCCGCCTGCCACCGTTCGTACTGGTCGGCGTAGTGGGGGGATCCGGGCCAGCCACTCGCGCCGCTCTGGGAGATCCACCAGGCGTGGCTCGGGTCCGCGAGATCGACGATGTGCCGCGAGGAGGGACCTGCGGTGGGCCAATAGGGGTGCTCCGGGTGGGAGAGGTCGTACATGCTCTTCCACACCGTGTCGAAGCCGCCCGGCGCGGGCCGGGGAGGCAGGTTGAAGAAGGAGGCCAGCGCCGGCTGCGTGCCGAAGAGGTGGCGGATGTGGTTCTCGTGGGCGCGCCCCCACGCCCACTTTGCCGGGTCATCCCCCTGCCGTGCCTCGAGCCAGGCCACCGCCCGGGCCAGCGCCTCGCGGAGGATCTCGGCACGGCGTTCGACCTTCGGCGTGCGGCGATCGTCCCAGGCAGGGTGCGCCGGGTCCAGGAACCAGAGGTCGATGGGGTTGGTGACGTAGCGCTGCGCGAGAAGGAAGGCGAGGGCCCGGTCGTCCACCTCGTCACGAAGCGCCAGGAACGCAGCCTCCCGGTAGAGCACGAAGAAGATCGCCGCGGCCGCCGAGTCGGCACGGGCCACGCCATCCCAGCCTTCGAGGAGCTTCACCGCCTGTCGCTGGGCCTCCGATGGCAGCTGCGTGCCCGTCAGGTCCTCGAGCACTGCCGGTAGGAGCCGCCGGGCGCGCAGGGAGACGACGTCGGTCTGCAGGCGGCGGAAGCGCTCCACGTCGTGGGGCGCCGAGGCCTCGAGCACCGCGCGGATGCGGTCGTAGCGGTACGACGAGGAGGAGTCCACGTGGAGGAGCAGGCGGCTGGCTCCTGGGGGTCGCAGGAGGTTGTTGGCGTGCGCGAAGAGATCGCGGGGCCCCCCACTGCCCCGGGGCATCGCGTCGGCCGAGGCGAGTCCCTGCCAGCGGAACTCGGGAAGCCAGCCGGGCACGGGAAAGGTGCCCCGGTAGCCGGGGCGCAGGGGGACCTGGCCGTTGACCTGCACGCCGATGCGTCCGTTCGAGTCGGCCGCCGTCCATACGTTGATGGGGCTCGAGATCCGGGCGATGGCCGCAAAGAAGGTTTCGAGGTCTCCAGCGCGGTTCGCCTCGCGCAGCGCTGGCAGCGCCCGGCCCACCTCACCCACGTGCCATCGGATGGCGATGAGCGGGGCCCACTCGGGCAGGAGGCCCGGGTAGAGGTCCTGCACCACCGGGCCGTTGGGCGTGCGCCGCAGCTCGAAGCTGCGCGCCTCCAGGTGCCGACCCGCCCGCACGAGGACCGTTTCACGGTGTGTCTCGATGGGATGCCAGCGCCCATCGGGGCCGAGCACCTGCCCGGGATGGGCCGGATCGGTCTTCTCGACGACGAGATCCACGACGTCGGCGGTCGCCGCGGTCATGCCCCAGGCCACCTTCCCGTTGTGACCGGCGAGGACGTAGGGCAGCCCCGGGATGGTGACTCCGATGGCATCGAGGCCCGGCGCGGCGATGTGCATCTGCACCAGGAAGGCGGGGGAGAGGAGCGCGAGGTGCGGGTCGTTGGCGAGGAGAGGCGCACCGCTCCGACTCGAGGCGCCGCCCACCACCCACGCGTTGCTCGCTCCGGTCCGGGGCCCCAGGTACGCGGGGAGATCGGCCTGCGCGAGGCGGGCGGCTTCCGGGCGCGGCGGACGTTCGGGGAAGAGGGGACGGAGCGCCTCTGCGACGGCAGGGGGCAGGGGATGCGTCTCGTCGTCCGCGGGGAGGGTGGTGCCGCCCTCCCAGGGATCGTGGGGATAGAGCAGGGAGGCGCGGTCGATGCCCACGTGGAGTGCCAGAAGGAGGCGCGAGAGTTCCTGGTGCCAGTTGTGGGTGATGGTCCAGCTGGTCAGCCGGCCCACGGTGAAGGAGTCCACCGGCGTCCAGGGCTCGGGCGTCACGCCGAGCAGGCGGTATTCGATGGGCGTCCACTGGGCCAATGCAGCGTTCACACCGTCCGCGTAGGCCTCGAGCAAGGCGCGGGTCCGTGGGTCCAGCCCAGCGACGTCCGCCTTGGCGCCGGCCCAAAGGCCCCACCCGCGCATGCTGCGGTCCATCTCCACCGTCGTGCCGCCGCGGAAGGGCTGCTCGCCCACCAGCTCCGAGAGGCGCCCCTGTCCCACGCGGCGGAGCATGTCCATCTGGAAGAAGCGCGCCCGGCCGTGCGCAAAGCCGGTGGCACGTGCGAGGTCCACTTCGTCCTCGGCCCGGATGTGGGGAACGCCCCACGCATCGAGGAGGATCTCCGCTGGATGGGTGAGACCGGGAAGGTCATAGGTCTGTTGGCCACGCTCCGGGGGATAGTCCGGTGCGATCCGGTAGGAGAGGTAGCGCAGCGCCGTACAGGAAGAGAGGAGCACGGACAGGGGGAGGAGGAGCGTGACGAGGGTGTGCCGGTGGCTCGGGATGCAGGGCATGGGCTTGGGTCCTCACCAGAACTTCAGAGGGATCTGGATGCCGAAGAAGAAGACGTTGGGTGCACGCGTGTTGCGGCTGGGAAGCCAGGTCAGATTGCGGTAGGTGGCATAGATCTGCGCGGGCAGGCCCAGGCGAAGCAGGCTCGCGGTGGCGCTGAAGTAGAGGATGTTCTTGTAGCCAGGCCGCCAGAAGCGCTCCTGCTGGTAGTCCCAGAGCGCCGAAGCACTCTGCCAGTCGCTCTGCCCGATGCCGGTGAAGTTGTATCGAACGCTCACGGTGATGAGCGGCGGCAGCTCGGGGCCGGTGCGCCGCGAGAGCCAGGTGTCGAAGAGCGGCCCCTCCCAGAGCACCCAATCGACGCCCACCTCGGCCCCTGTGAAGTCGCCGGGATCGATCACGTAGGTTTCGCCGACGTAGGGGCGCTGGCGCAGGAGGAGGGGATGCTTCGTGCCGGTGGCGCTCACCCAGGTGCGAGGTAGGAAGATCTCGTGGAAGAGGTCGACCCCAAGTGTCAGGGGTCCGAATCGGCGCTCCACGGCGAGATGGGCCCCGAACTCACCCTGTGCATGGAGGTTCCAGGAGGTGGTGCCCGCCGCCAGAACCTCCTCCGGATCGGGCTGCCGGCCGGTGGGAAGACTGCCGAAGAGGTACAGCGCGGCAGAAAGGCCCCACGCGCGCAGCGGCAGCAGTCGATCGCTGAAGCGCCAGCGTAGGGCGAGGACGGTGTCTCCCGTCTGGCCGCGGTTGCCCGACCAGGTCGTGGGTCGAGGCTGGCCCATGCTCTCGGCCCAGGCCCAGAAGTCCTCCTCGGAGTAGGGCCGGCCCAGCGTGGTCGAATCATCCCCGGGAATCCAGCCCAGCCGCGGGACCACGGTGTTCTCGAGGACGAGGGGCAGGCCCAGTCCCACCGTGAGGTCGTCGGTGACGCCGTAGAGGAGCAGGTTGATGAGCAGGGTGTAGGTGGCGACCACGTCGGGGATGAGGGTCCCCTGCAGGCCGCCGCCGGGCTCGTAGCGTTCGATGGGGTCGAGGAGGGGGCCAAGGCGGCCGTCGTCGTGCCAGTGGTGCAGGGTGCGGGAGAAGGCGAGGCGCTCGTCGAGGAGGAAGGTGCCCGCGGGCAGGGTCTCGGTGTAGCCGGCGCGTGCCGCCACTGGGAGAAGGAGGCTCGAGAGCAAGACGAGGGCGCGGAGTGGCCGGCGCATGGCCGGGCGCAGCGACGTGCCAGAGCGGGGACGCCTCGGGGGGCTCGCCTGCCGGTTCATCGTGGCCCTCCAAAGGGGCGCAGGGCCCGAAAGGGCGCATCGGTGGCGGGCACCTGGCCCGCGGCCCAGTAGAGGAGCCCGCCGGCAGGTACGTAGACGGCGGCGACCATGCTGTCGCGCGGGTCCACGAGCTGCGGCCGGGCGAGGAGCGCCTGGAGGCCTGCTGCATCGCTGGGGCCCTGCTGCGCGAGGGCACGTTCGAGGAGGCCTAGGGCGCGCACCGAGCGGTGCCAGGTGCCGCTCCACACCCGCTGCGGAGGGAGCCTGAGGCCGAGGACCTCTGTGTCGAGGTCCTGGCGGTTCACCTGGTAGTGCGAGGCGACGAGAAGACGTGTGTCGGATTCGGTCGGGTAGGCCCCGCCTTCGGGTCGGTGGTCGATGTTGCCATCGACCTCGATGGCTCGGAGGGCGCCGGCGGCGTCGGCGACGAGATGGTTGTAACCGCCGGTGGCCGGGGCCGCGGCCACCAGGTCTGCCGCTTCGTCGGCATCGTGGGCGCGGGCGAGGACGTTGCGGCCGACCAGGCCCACGGGCAGGCCCCGGGCGAGGAGCCGTGCGCCGAGGAGCTTCGAGCGCACCTCGGCGACCAGGGGGTTGTCCAGGGTGTCGGAGAGATTCACTGCCCAGCTGACGCCCTCGGCGTTCATGCCCGAGACCCCCCAGACGAGTCCGGTCCACCCCACGGTGACGAAGGGAATGCCACCGGTCGGCTCGTGCACGAGGATCGCGACGTGTTGGTGGGCGACGCCCGCGTCGAGGAGGGCGAAGTGGTGGGCGAGGTACGTGCCGCCATCGGTGCTCGCCGAGCCGGCGAGGGCCACGGCGAGAGACGGGGGCGGGAAGCGATCGTCGGCGAAGCCGAGATTGGGCACCGCCTC
>CAYYHA010000098.1:0-13885 GCA_964471535.1 uncultured Myxococcia bacterium
AGCTCGCGGCGGCGCTGGGCGTCGAGGAGGCGGTGCTCCTGGTCGACAACTGCGAGCACCTCGTCCCCGTGCTCGGGGGCTTCCTGGGCGCCCTCCTCGACGCCGCCGGGGGAGTTCGGATCGTGGCCACCTCGCGCATCGCCCTGGGAATCGCCGGTGAGCGCCGCTACCCGCTGCCGCTCCTCCGGGTGGACGAGGCGGTGCGCCTCTTCCGCATGCGGGCGGAAGAACTTGGCCGGACCCTCCCCGACGACGAGGACACCCAGCGGCGCATCGAGCGCATCGTGCGCCGCCTCGACCGCCTTCCGCTCGCCATCGAGCTGGCGGCGGGACGGGTCGAGATCCTGCCGCTCGAGGAGATCGAGAAGCGGTTGGAGGCCGACCTTGCCGCCTCCTCCATCTTGGCCGAGGCCATCGGGGCCTCCTGGGAGTTGCTGACGGCGGTGGAGCGCCGGGTCCTTGCCTGGTCTTCGGTGTTCCGCGGGGGCTTCGATCTCGAAGCCGCCGAGGCGGTGCTCGCCGAGCCGGCGGGCGGGGCGCAGGTCGTGGACGTACTGCAGGCCCTGCATCGCAAGAGCCTCCTGCGTGCGACTTTTTCCGGCGGTTCGGCAGCAGGGGTGCGCTACGGCCTGCTCGAGGCGGTACGCGCCTTCGCCCTTGGGCGGCTCGAGGCGCTGGGAGAGGCACGGGCGGCGACAGCCGCCCACGCCGAGTACTATGCGCGTCTCGATGCGCCCGACGCGCTGTCGGCTGAGATCGCCGACGTCGCCCGCGACGCCGACAACGTGCTCCACGTCGCCCGGTGCGCCGCACAGGTGGCCCCAGCCGCTGCAGCCCGGGCCGCGCTCGCCGCGGATATCCTCCTTGCCGCCCGGGGTCCCGCCGACCTTCGCCTGTCGAACCTCGAAGGTGCGATCAGGGCCGCGGACGCCAGCGGTGATGCCGTGTTGCAGGCACGCACGCGCGTACAGATGGCAATCGCACTGAGAGCGCGTGGGCGATGGGACGAAACCGAGGCGCTGCTCGACAAGGCGGAGGCCCTCGCCCGCGGTGTGGCGGCGCATGCAGCGGCGGGCCGGGCGATGCTGGCTCGGGCGCTCCTCGAGGGACACCGAGGTCGGCACGAGCAGGCCCTCGCGATCTGCGAGGCGGCGCTGGCCGAGGTCGGAGAGCCTCGCTTCTCCACCTTCGTGCACTCGGTGATGGGGAACATTCTCGTGGAGATCAACCGGGCGCACGAGGCCGAGGCGCACTACCGTGAAGCCCTCCGCCTCGAACGGGAGCACGGCGATCATCGCGCCGAGGCATTCACCACGGCGGACCTAGGTCTCGCTCTCCTCGATGCGGGGCGCCGGGAGGAGGCCCGGGCGACGCTCGAACGTGCCCTCGAGCTGCACCGGGCCCGGGAGGATGCCAGAACCGAGGGCATCCTCATCGGATGGCTCGGCATGTTGGAGCTTGACTGTGGCCGCCCTGCGGAGGGACGGCGCCTGCTTCGCACGGCGGTCGAGCGCCACCGCACCTTCGCCGAGTCCCGCTTCCTCGACGTGAGCCTGGGGTACCTCGCCGTAGCGCACCACCTGTCGGCCGATCCGAAGGAGGCGGCGGTGCTCTACGAGGAGGCCCTCCGCGGCCTCACGCGCACCGGCGACGTGACCAACCGCTGCGTCTTCCTCGCCTTTCGCGCGCAGCTCGACGTGGAGGGTGGCCGCCTGCACGAGGCGCAGGCGGCCATCGCCGAGATCGATCGTCTCCTCCGCGACGAGGCCGTCCGACCCTTCCTCCTCGCGCTGCGACGTGTCGCTGAGGCGACGCTGCACCACGCCCGCGGCGAGGAGGCGGCGGCGCAGCGGACAGTGGAGGAGGTGCGGCGGGAGAGTGAGATGCGCCCCTCCTTCGACGTGCGCCGGGCACTCGAGCTCTTCGGCCGAGTGGCCCGTCAGGCCGGGGCGGAGTGCCTGCGGGTGGAGGCCACCGGCCGCTGGTTCCAGGTCGCCGGGCAGGCGCGGGTGGATCTCTCCCGCCGAGGCGCGATGCGACGGATCCTCGTGGAGCTGACGCGGCGCCACCGGGACACCGAGGCCGCAAGCGTGAACGAGCTGCTCGAGGTGGGCTGGCCAGGGGAGCGGGTACACCCGGAGGCGGGCGCCAACCGCGTCTACGCGGCCATCCGCACCCTGCGGCGGCTCGGCCTCGAAGAGATCCTGATCACCGTCGACCGCGGATACGCCCTCTGCCCCGAGGTGTCGGTCGAGGTCGTTTGAGCCGCGAGGGCGGGGCCTGCCTATTCCTCCGCCGAGTCGGTGGCGTCTGGTGCCGGGGCGTCCTCGGGCGTCTCGGCGGCCCCGGCCGCGGCACCTTTGCTGCTCTGCCTGGCTTTTTCCGCCTCGAGCAGATGCTGCCGCACGGCCTCCTCGAGGTGGGTCAGGCCCGCGGCACGGCCAAGCCGCAGCGCCTCTTCCACCGACTTCCCGTCAACGTAGTAGGCCTTCAGGGCCACCATCGCTCCGGCGCGGTTGCCGCTCGCGCAGTGGAGCACCACCTTCCCGTCCGCCGCGGCCAGCGCCTCTGCGACTTTGCGGGCGTTCTCCTCCGTCACCCCCTTCGCCCCGGCGACCGGGATGTGCACGACCTTGAAGCCAAGTGCCTTCGCGTTTTCGATGCCCTCCTTGGCGCCCGGCTCCGCGTCGGTGCGCAGGGAGATCACCGTGGTGAAGCCCTCCTCTTTCAGGCGCTCGAGCTGAGCCTTGCTCGGCTGTCCCCCGGTGACGAGAGTCTCGGACACACGATGGGCGTTGGGCAAGAGCGCAGCGGGGGCCTCTTTCGCGTCCTTCGCGCCGTTGGTGCCTGCGGCACAGGCAGAGAGCAGGAGTAGAGCAGAGAAGAGAACCGTTTCAATGCTACGCGCGTTCATTTGGGCACCTCCATGCCGCGAGCGAGTTCGATCCCCGCCAGAGCCACGGCGACCGCAACCTCGCTCTTGAGAATCGATCGTGTGAGGGCGATGGGAGTGAAGCCCCGATCTCGGAACGACTCAAGCTCCCGTGGGATCCATCCGCCCTCGGGCCCGATGGCGAGGCGGATGGGCCGCGTGCCACGGGCCAGCTCGAGGCCCGCCCCGGCCCCCGGGTGTGCGAGGAGCCCCACCGCCTCGCGCAGCCGAGGCAGGGTTTCGTCGAGGAACGAGACGAGCCGCCGGTGCACCGCCCAACTGGGCACCCAAGTGTGTCCGCCCTGCGCGCATCCGGCCCGGAGATCCGCCTCGACGCGTTCCCGGGCCAGACGTGGGGATTGGAAGTAGCTCTTCTCCACCCTCCACGCGTTGACGAGGTCGATGCGGCGCACCCCCAGGCAGGCGGCGATCTCGAGGGTCCGCGAGAGGGCCTTCGGTCGCGGAAGCGCCAGGACGAGGTCGACCTGGGGAGGCTCGGGCTGCTTTGCCTCCCAGGCGACTTCGACGATCACCGCATCGCCCTCGACGGACCTCACCTCTGCCCGCCCGAGGGGACCGCGGACGCGCCCCGCACGAAGCACCTGCCCCGCCCGAACGCGGAGCACCGAGCGCAGGTGCCGTGCCCGCGCCCCCCGCAGCCGTACCACCGGCCCTGCCTCGGCCGCGTCGAGGAGTAGGAGGTTCACCGGTCCCGGCGTTCAGGCGAGGCCCAGGTCGGCGAGGGTGACCAGTTCCACCCCGGCGCCGCGCATCTCCTCGATGGCCGCTTCCACGTCACCCGGCTTCAGATTCACGCCGCAGGTGGCATCCACCACGACCGAAGTGCGCAGGCCCTCTCGCTGCACCGCGTCCAGTGCGGTCCATTTCACGCAGTAGTCGGTGGCGATTCCGGCGACATAGACGCGGTCCACCCCCCGCCCCTTCAGGTAGGGCCCCAGGCCCGTCGCTTTGCGGTGGCCGTTGTCGTAGAAGCCGCTGTAGCTGTCGATGGCCGGGTCGGTGCCCTTGCGGATGATGGCCTCGATCGGCCGGATGTCCAGGGTTCCCGGGAACTCCGCGCCTCGGCTTCCCTGCACGCAGTGATCCGGCCACAGCACCTGCTCGAGTCCGTGGAGGTCTACCACCTCCCCGACCTCTTTGCCCGGGTGCTGGCTGGCGAAGGAGCCGTGGTTGGCGGGATGCCAGTCCTGCGTGGCTACGACGAGGTCGAAGCGACCCTGGTGCATCAGGCGGTTGGCGGGGCCGATCACGCGGTAGCCGTCGGGTGTGGGGAGCGCCCCGTCGGGGAGAAAGTCGTTTTGGATGTCGACCAGAATGAGAGCGGTCTTGCTCATCGTGTTCACCTCCCGGTCATGCGTGGTGGGCCGCTTCCTCAAGCAGCCGGCGCCGCAGCTGGAAGAGTTCGGCCTCGACGGAGACGGGATAGGTCTCCGGCTTCTCGAGCCGCCGAACCGCCTCGGGCAGCGCATCGAGCTGGGCGCGGGCACGCGCACGGATGCTCGGCAGGTCCACCGGGTCCATCACGACCTGGCCCCGTCGCATCGCGGGAACGAGGAGCGGCTCGGTAGGCAGCCCTGCCTCGATCGGATGCACGCACGCGGGATCGGCTGGATCGACGTAGCGCGTGGGCGCCCGGCCGGCCCGATGGAGGACGTCCCGAACGATGCGTCCCGATCTGTCACGGATGCGCAGCACCGCCTGGCGGCCGGGGTAGGTTGCCTTCTCCTCGGAGGAGGAGCGCTTCAACCGCGGGGACCACTGGCCTGCCTCGGTCTCGATGGCCACGAGCTTGTACACCCCGCCGAGGGCCGGCTCATCGAAGGCCGTCGACAGGCGGGTGCCGACGCCGTACACATCGATGGGTGCACCCGCCCGAGTGAGGCGAGCGATGCGGTACTCGTCGAGGTCGCCGGAGGCGAAGATCTTCGCCCCTTCGAAGCCCGCCCGGTCGAGCATCTCCCGCGCCGCCCGGGCGAGGCTGTCGAGGTCGCCGGAGTCGAGGCGGATGCCCACCATCTCGTGACCCCGCTCGCGCAGCCGCCGTGCCGCGGCGATCGCGTGCTCCACACCGCGCAGCGTGTCGTAGGTGTCCACCAGGAAGATGCAGTTGCCCGGCTGCGCTTCCGCCCAGGCGTCGAAGGCCTCCTCCTCCCGGTCGAACGCCATCACCCAGCTGTGGGCGTGGGTGCCCTTCACCGGGACGCCGAAGAGGCGCCCCCCCAAGACGTCGCTGGTGGCGTCGCAGCCTCCGATGAAGCTGGCGCGGGCCACCGAGAGGGCTCCATCGGGCCCTTGCGAGCGGCGGAGCCCGAACTCGAGGACGGGCGCCCCTGCCGCCGCCTCCTTCACCCGCGCCGCCTTGGTGGCGATGAGGGTCTGGAAGTTGACGAGGTTCAGCAGGGCCGATTCGACCAGCTGCGCCACCGGGAGCGGACCCTCCACCCGGAGCAGCGGCTCGTGGGGAAAGACCACCGTGCCCTCGGGCACCGCGTCCACGTCCAAGTCGGGGCGCAGCCCCTCGAGGTAGTGGAGAAAGTCCTCGGGGAAGAGGGGTTGGCCCTCTGTATCCCGCTGGTCGGCGAGGTAGTCGAGGTCTGCAGTTTCGAAGCGCAGCGTGGCGAGGTAGTCGAGGGCATCCGCCAGCCCGGCGGCGAGGGCGAAGGCGCCGCCGAAGGGACAGCTGCGGAAGAAGAGTTGGAAGGCCCCGCGGCGCGAGCCTAGACCGGCCTGCAGGTAGGCATGGGCCATGGTCAGCTCATAGAGATCCGTGAAGAGCGCCAGCGAGGGGGCGTAGCGAGCGGCGAGGCCCATGTCGCCTCTCTTTAGTCTCTTCTTTCGCAGGGTCAATGTGGGCCGCCCCGCAGCCCGGCCGCCTACACCGGCCCGGCCCGGCCGGAAGGAAGAGAGGTGGCGCCGCCGGTCCCCCCGGCGTGCCTGCCGGCAGCGGACCCTAGAGCAGCAGGCCGTAGACGGCCTCCACCGTCTCCCACTCGGTGCTGCCGGGGTTCTTCAGCTCCGGCCAGATGGCCTTGAAGACCTTGGCGAGACTCACGGTGATCCCGCCGGCCAGCTCCGGGAGCTTCGCCTCGAGGGCGCTGCTGTACCCCAGATCGAGGGCGGGGAGCGTGGCGAGCCGCTCGAGGATGGGCCCCGCCTCGAGGGTCTCGTCGAGGGAGCGGAAGAAGTGGATGCTCTCCTGCAGGCCGGGCGTGATGGGGAGATCGTGCACCTCGATGATGTCACGCCCGTTCGCCTTCGCAGCCGCCTGGCCCATCAGAAGCAAGGCGTGCAGGCGCCGGTTGACGAAGTCCTCGAGCCGCGAGAGGTCGGACTTGTCGACGTCCAGGCCTGCGGCTGCGCGGAAGAGCTTCTCGAACTTGCTGACCGCCATCACCATCTTCTGCCTCCTTGGGGTTCGATGTGTCGTCTCGCCAGGCAAGGTGCGTCGTGTTCCGGCGATGGCAAGGATCGGCTGGCCCCATGCGGCGGACCCGCCCCTCGAAGACACAGCCGCCCAAGGCACCGGACACGAGACCGTCGACCGGTGCACCGAGCCACGTCGGCGCGCCTGCGGCTGATGGGCTGATCAGGGGGGCGCGGTCCCGGCGTCAGACGTGACGGAGTCAGCGGTGCCGGACGTGGCGGGCGCCTCCGACCCCTGCAGCGGTGCTTCCCGGGATTCGCTGGGACCAGGCCTCTCGGTGAGAGAGGCGAGGAAAGCGTCGTGCAGAGCCGCCGGCAGCCCATAGAGGGTATAGTCGACGATCACCGCATCTCCCTGACGGCCGCCGCGCTTCTCCACACGAAGCCCCTCGAGCCCGGAGGCTTCACGCCGGATGACCGCGAGGAGCGACTCGAGTCGGCGCTCCGCCTCCTCCGCACGCGCCGCATCGGGGCAGCGCCACTCAAGGTGAATCCGGGTTCGCTCGGCGTCGACCTGATCGAAGCGGGCGACAAAGGGGTCGCAGGCGTCGACGGTATCGGGCTTGGGGGCGCGTGCCCCTGTACCGGCCTCGGGAGCCCCTGCCTCTTCCACGGTCCCGGGGCGCGCTCCCTCGTCACCCGTGCCGGGGTCGCCAAAGATTCCCGGGGGGGCTCCGCCTTGGAAGATGGCGGCGCCGTCACCCGCTCTGATGGTCTCGAGGTAACGCTTCCGCACCGGTGAGGCCGCTGCCTCCACAGGCGGCGACGCGCCCCCTCCCTGCTCGATGCGAAAGAGCACCCGGCGCAAGGTGGCCTCCTCTGGGGCGGCGAGAATCGTCCGGCCTTCGACAGAGAGGTAGGTCGCAGCGTCGATGCGCAGGATCTCGTGGCTGAGGTACTCCGTGCGACCGATCGCGAACCAGCGGAGGACCCAGGGGTAGATCCGGGGTAGGGCGCTCAAGGTCATCGCCGAGGCGAGCCGGGGCTCCCCTCCGGGATCGCGGGGTCCTTCTTCGATGATGAGCACTTCGACGGGAACGAGCGCTTCGGTCGGGAAGCCGACGCCGCGTAGGAAACGAAGAACCTCGACCCATTCGGGCGGTGGCTCCGTGTCCGCGACCCGCGCCTCCGCTTCGGCCACGGCAGAGGCGATGGCCTCGACGAGGGCGGCGCCACCGGGGTCGTCGCGGGAGAAGCGAAGGTGCACCAGCGCCAGCGTCTGCGGCCCGACCAGCCTCTCGAGTGAGATCGTCTGTCCCGGCGAGCCGAGGCCCCACCAGAGGACGAGGAGCAGGAGAACGAGGCCAGCAAGCACGAAGAGGCCGCAGCCTAGGCCCGCGCGACGCAGGCAGCCGGCCCGTCCCTTCTTGGGGCCGGGGGACTGGTCGAGGGGCGGCGAGGGCACGGCTCCTTCGCCATAGCGGGCCGAGAGAGGGAAGTCGAGCCTCCTTTTCGCGGTACGGCGTCCGCCTCTGGCGCAGCAGGCCCCTCCTGGCCTGCGGCACGGGGCGCCGCGGCCCATGCTTGACGCCGCCCACCGGCTAGGCCAAAAAGCGCTCCATGAGATACGCATGCATCGTCGTTGTCGGAGGGGCCGCGTTTCTCGCGGCCTGTGCCTCCACCGAGGAGAAGGCCGCGCCTGCAGCGACCGAGGCGCAGGCGGCGGCTTCTACGGCGGCCCCTGCCGAAGCGGAACCGAGCGGTGCCGATGGTGTGGGCGATGCGGCTGCCGGGGCGCCGGTGGTGCGCGGCGAGGCGGTGACGATTCCGCCGGAGGAGGCGGTCACGCTGGCGGCCATCGCGGCGGATCCCGAGGCGTTCGCCGGGAAGACGGTTCGCATCGACGGGAAGGTCGAGAAGGTTTGCGCCAAGAAGGGGTGCTGGCTGGCGCTCGCGGACGGATCTGGCGCAGAGCCCGTGCGCGTGACGATGAAGGATTACGGCTTCTTCGTTCCCACGGACTGTGTGGGCAAGGCCGTCACGGTGCAGGGGAAGGTGGAGCTTCGCGAGGTGAGCGTCGAGGAGCAGGTCCACTTCGCCAAGGACGAGGGGCGCGAGGTCGACCCCGCGACGCTGAAGCCCGTGAAGAAGGTGTCCATCGTTGCGTCGGGCGTGGAGTTGCGGTCGTAGGCCGCCGCGCCTAAACCATAGATGCCATGACGCCCGAGCAGCTCGAAGCCGCCATCAAGAAGGGTCTCCCCGATGCTCGCGTGAAGATCGTGGATCTGACGGGGACGCAGGATCACTACCAGGCCATCGTGGGCAGTGATGCCTTCGAGGGGAAGTCGCTCCTCGAGCAGCACAAGATGGTCTACGAGGCGGTTGGTGCGGAGGTGGGGAACGCCGTGCACGCGCTCACCCTCAAGACGGTCCCGCTCGCGCGTTTCGACGAGGTCGCCGGGGTCGCCTGATTCCCGTCGAGCAAGGAGAAGATGATGTCCGACGACGTGAAGGCACGCATCGAAGCCACGATTCAAAGTGGCCCCGTGGTCATCTTCATGAAGGGTTCACCGTCGCTGCCCCAGTGTGGCTTCTCTGCGACGGCGGCCGAGTGCCTGAAGCGGGCCGGTGCGGAGAAGCTCGTCCATTTCGACGTGCTCTCCGATCCCGCGGTTCGCCAGGGCATCAAGGAGTATACCGGTTGGCCCACCATCCCGCAGATCTTCCTCAGGGGAGAGTTCATCGGTGGTTGCGACATCGTGCGGGAGATGTACGAGTCGGGTGAGCTCCAAAAGCGCATCGCCGAGGTGCAAGCGGCCGCTGAATCCTGACACGTCTTGGCACACCGGCGCAGCAGGGCGCGGCGGAAATCCGTTCGATGCGCCCTAGCGCTGCGCGGTGAGCAGGGACCACTCGAGGGGCACACCGAAGCGTACGTTGGCGTCGAGGAGCTGTCGGCGGATTTCCTGCTCCGGGATGCGGCGACGCCGAAGGTCCTTGGCAACCGCGGTGACTGCTTCGGGGCGGATGCGTTCCATCTGCAGCAGGACCAGGGCCGTTTGCAAATACGAGTATGCTGCGACCACCCGCGGGTCGTCGAAGCGGGCGGGATCCGATCCGCCGCTCAAGTGGATGAAGATGCGCTCCACCGGATCGGGCGTGATGGGGAGGCGTTCGGCGAGCGCGATGCATTCTCGGATCTGGTCCGCGTGCACCCCGTAGCTGCGCAGGCGGCCATCGAGCGCCCCGCCGCGGAGCCCTGCGCAAACCTCGCCGAAGAGTGCGAAGATCTCTGCGTCGCTCTCCACGTCGTCCCCGAAGCAGAGCCACCGGGCGCCTGCGGGCAGCTCGAGGCGGTAGCGCAGCAGCGCTTCGAGCTTGTAGCCGACCTGGCGGGTGATCTCGCGCACTCGGCCGGCGAGCAGGAGCCCGAGCTGGTCCTTGAAGGTGATCCCGTCATACTCGACGCCGTCCAGGATCATTCGCTTCGTGATCACCGGGCGGAGCTCTGGTGGGGAGCCGCTGACGAAGTAGAGAGGAGTCAGCCGTGGCTCGTCCCCCGGGCCGTGGCGGAGCGCCCGCAGCAGCGGCACCGCGCCGGGCAGGGGGCTCTTGTCGATGGCGAACTCGAAGGGAATGGCGAGGAGACCACGCCAGCTCGAGAAATGGGTCTCGAGGTAGGTCTTGTCGATGTCCCAGAGGAGGATATCGCCCGTGTAGTCCTCGGGGAGCCGGCGGTCGTTGGTGCGCTCGAGGTACATGCGTGAGCACGGTTCGCTTTCTTAGAGGTCCAGATCGAGCTGCAGCACCTCTTCCAGAGTGGCTCTTGGGTCGGATTCGCCATGGAGGATCATGTCGACCGCCTGGATCAGGGGTAGATCCAGATCCAGGCGCTCGGCGAGGAGGACCGCTTCGGCCGCCGTGTCCACACCCTCGACGGATCCATCCACCTGGGCGAGCGCCGCTTCGAGCTCTTCGCCCCGGGCCAAGGCCGCAGCAACGGCCTGGTGTCTCTCGGTGGATCCAACGCGACGCGGGATGAGCTCACCCACCCCAGCGAGGCCCCGGAAGGTGGCGTCGTCGGCACCAAGGGCCACGCCCACGCGGATCGCCTCGATGAGCCCGCGGGTGAGCAGGATGCCGCGTGCCGTGTCGCCGAGTTCGAGCGCATCGGAGAGGCCAGCGGCAAGGATGGCGACGTTGGCGATGGCGCCGGCGACCTCGACGCCGATGAGATCCCGGGTGCCATGGACGCGCACTGGCGTGCCCTGAGTGGTTTGCCGGATCACCTCAACGGCGTCGTCGAAGGGAGAGGCTGCCACAGCCACGATGGGACGGCCTTCTGCGAGTTCACGGATGTGGAGCGGGCCGCCGAGGGCGACGATCTGCTTGATGCAGGTTTCACTCTTTACGACCTCGTGGGGCAGCACGAAGCCTTCGTCCACACCGCGGCAGGCATGGACGGCGATTTGATCTCCTCGGGCGACGTCACCGAGCTGCGAGGCCACCTCACGCAGAGCGCCGGCCGGCACGGCAAAGATGACGATATCGGCCGAGGCGCAGGCGTCGGCCACCGTCTCCGGAAAGGAGACCTTCGGGAAGGTGCGCCGAAGCTCACGGCGGGCCGCATCACGACGGACCCAGGTGGAAAGCGGAAGGCCGCGGGCGGAGAGCAGGCGCAGGATCGCCTGGGCGAAGCGACCGCCGCCGAGAACCGCGATCTCCTTCTGGCTCATGGCGAGACCCCCAAGCTCCGGTGGTCGGGCGCGAGCGCCGGTGGTAGCCCGGCCGTCCGATCCAACCGATAGCCTTCGAGGCGGTTTTGGTAATAGAAGAGTAGGTTCCGATCGACGGCGAAAATCCGGTCGCCACGGCGCTCTGCGGCGGGTTGGCTGTGGAAGATGGCAAAGTGACGCAAGCCATCGGCGACGATTTCGTCTGCGGCCGCGTCGCGGATGTGGGGTGCGAGGCGAATGCCGCCTCGACGTTCGAGCCCCCGCAGTTCCTGTAGGAGCCGATCGGTCTCCCGGTAGACCTCGCGCTGGTCGAAGTTGTCGTGTGGACCGCCCACGCGGATGAGGCGGAGCAAGCCGATCTCCCGGTTGTGCCGGCGAAGCAGCGTGAAGAGCGCGCGCGCGGTGAGGTGGGTCGATTGGATGACGTTGTCTCGCATGAACGCGTCGACGACGCGCTGTCCGAGTTCCTTCGTGTACTCGGCATCGCGCTGCGGGCGCCGCGTAGGCGCTCCGTCGACGAGCACATAGGCCTTCGGATCGATGGTACGGCCCCGAGGATCGAGGGATTGGCCCTCGTCGTCTACGGCGTTGCCGAAGGGGTCGTAGCCTCTCGACAGGGTCACATAGATCTTCGAATCGAGGTTGAAGAGCTGCCGGATGAAATCGAGGACTGTTGCAGGTCGGCTGAACTCGTCGTCGGTGATGATGTAGCGGCTCTTGCCCACTTCCTTGAGGAAGTCATCGATGAGGGTTTCCGCCTCCAGGCAAAGCTGGAAGGAGAGGGTCGCCGGTACGATGTAGATCCGAGGATCGGGCTTCTCGGCGAGCAGATTGTCGATGTAGGCGGGGATGCTGGTACCGAGGAGGCCTAACTTCAGGTGTCGTTCGATGGCGCCGCTTCGCGACCGCGTTCCGCCGGGGAAGAAGAGGTTGTCGTACCCGTACTCGAGGGTCAGGGTCGCATAGGTCTTGAGCGCCTCTTTGTAGAGGGGGTCCTTCTTCTTCCGGTCGACGGTGTAGGCCCCGAGGTTCCGCATGAAGAAGCCGAGGAGCGGGTTCTCGAAGAGGTTCAGGCCGGCGCCGTAGATGAAGGGCGGTAGGCCCAACCTGTAGATGGCGAGCCCCATCACGATGGAATCGAGGTTGGAGACGTGGGTCGGGCATAGGATGACCGTCCCGCGTTCGTGTAGGCGGCGCAGGTGTTCGGTTTCGCCCTGCACCACGACCTGTTCCTCGAGCTGAGGCAGGTCGGGGAGGCTGTGGAGGAGTCGCTTGGGGGAGACGGCGTTGACGAGGAGCCCGATCGCCGGAGGGAGGATGCGGGTGGAGAGCTTGTAGATGCGATCGTCGAAGTTGCCGCAGATCTCCTCTGCGTAGCGTGCGACGATCTCGCCGAGGAGGCGCTCGAGTCCGCGCTCGTTGGCGCGCGGCAAGCGCCGCTGGACCCCCTCCCAGAATCTGAGATCGGCATCGTGCGCCCGTGCGTGGTGATCCTCCTTCAGGCGCGCCCGCTCGTAGTAGATGCTGTCGGCGATCACCTCGTCGAGGCTGAGCTTTCCTTCCTGTGCGAGACGGACCTTTTCGTCCACCAGGCGGCTCTTGAGCTCGGTCTTGATTCGCGTCTGGTCTTCCGGGCGCATGGGGGGAGTATGCGGCTCGCGGGGGGTGGGCGTGAAGGCGCCGTGCATGGCATCGTGGCGCCATGCCGATCTACGAGTTCGAAGGGAAGAGGCCAGAGATTGCCAGCGATGCGTTCGTCTTTCCCGATGCTGTGATCATAGGTGAGGTTCGGATCGGCTCCGGCTGCTTCGTGGGGGCCGGCGCCGTCCTGAGGGGCGACTACGGGCGCATCGTCATCGGTGCGGAGACCAGTGTGCAGGAGGGCGTCATCATGCACGCGCGGAAGGGGGGCCTCTGTGAGGTTGGGTCGCGCGTGCAGTGCGGTCATGGGTCGAAGTACCACAACTGCACGGTGCGAGATTGTGCCGTGGTGGGTGTTGGCGCCGTCGTGAGCGATTTCGCGGTGGTGGGCGAATGGGCCATCGTGGCCGAAGGGGCGGTGGTCCGCACGCGCTTCGAGGTGCCCGATGGGTGCGTCGTTGCGGGCGTGCCGGCGAAGGTGCTCGGCGAGGTGGATGCGGAGATGAAAGCACTCTGGGACGAGTACAAGGACACCTACGCCGATCTCGCGCGGCGCCGGTACCCTGCCGGCCTCAAGCGTCTGGACCTTTGATCTGCGGAGCTGTGACCCTGCCGTGTGGCGCGGCGCAAGGGTGGCAGCGGCGTTAGCGCTGGTAGGTGCCCACGAGGACGGCCTTGGCAAGGGCGTGCTTGCGCGCCGCGGACACGAGCGTGCGGTAGTCGGCGGGGTTCTCGGGAAGGTGCTCCACATCGAGGGCGTAGAGGGTGAACTCGTAGTGGTGCACTCCATGGCCGGGAGGCGGGCAGGGGCCGCGGTAGCCGGGGACGCCGAAGTCGTTGGGGAGCGTCCGTGCGCCGGCAGGCAGGGGTGCGCCGTCGGGTAGGCTGCGGAGTGACGCGGGAAGATCGTAGACGGCCCAGTGGACCCAGCCCTCGGGGCGGGGGGCGTCGGGGTCGAAGCAGGTGAGCGCGAAGCTCTTTGTGGCGTCGGGGACGTTGTCCCAAGTGAGTGGGGGGCTGGTGTCGGCGCCGTCGCAGGTGTGCTGTTTCGGGATCGGGGCACCTTCGGCAAATGCCGGCGAGCGTAGCTCCATGGTTGGGTCCTCCTCCGTGGCTGCTGGGGCCGGGCCCTTTGGGGGGCTCGTGGGGGGTGGGGGACTGCTTCGAGCGCAGGCGAAGAGAAGCGAGAGGG
>CAYYHA010000099.1:0-13827 GCA_964471535.1 uncultured Myxococcia bacterium
GGTCACCGCCGAGCAGAAGCAGGAGCCCGGCGGTGACCACTGCCCAGCGGAGGAGCCGGCGCCCAAGCGAGCGAGGGGCTCGCGCCGGGCGTTCCAGGATGAGCCCCTCACCCACCTGCTCCGCCCCCTCCGCTTCGAGGGGCACCGAAGCCTCGGGCGAAGGGGGGCCCGGCGAGGCTTGGGGGTCGGGCTCGGCCCCCGGCGGCGGCGCGCCTTGCGGCGGCGCCGATCTCTCCGGCGCACCGGACTCGCCGGCGTCGTCGTTGCGGTCGAACTCGTTCATGGGAAAAGCGGCTCCGCCGCGGGGCAGGCGGATCGATCGCCCTGTTTCTAGGCGATCGGCCAGGGCCGAGCAAGGCGCGGCCCGACGTCGCGACGCAACCGTGCACGCACGCGACCTGGGCAACGCTTGACAGACGCGCGCCATCCGGTGGAGGCTCTGTGGGCACCCTGCTCTGGGCACCATGCGAGTGAGACACCGAGCCCTCCTGGACGTTGCCACGTCTGCTCTGCTCGTCATCGGGCTGGCAGGCAGCCCGCTGGTCGAGATCGCTCACGCCCAGGGAACGCGCCACGCCTGGTGCGAGGTGCACGGCCATCTGGTGGATCTCACGGGTGCCGCCGAAGCCCCGGGTCCCCGTCGGGCCTTGGGAACTGCGCCGGTGGCGAGCACCGCACCGGCCGCTTCCGGGAGCCACCAGAGCTGCCCCTTCCATCTGGCCGCATCGGGCCAGCATGCCGTACCCGCCGCCACGGCCGCGAGCGTCTCCCTTCCGCGAACGGCCCCGGCCCCCTACGCATCGCCGGAGTCGCACGACGACGCGCGTCTCCTCCGCGCTCCGAAGCACGGGCCTCCGTCGGCCTAGCACGCGCTCGAGATCTGACGGGCGGACTCTCCGCCCGCGCTCACCGAACGTGCTCTGGCCGTCGAGGTTCCTATGCGTCTACCTCCGTGGTTCGTCTCGCTTACGTCTATCGTTCTGATCTGTCTCACGCTTCGCACCCCACCCGCGTCCGCGGCGGAGGCGGGCCCCCCGCGGGACGCGCCCTCCCCGGCGCCCGATGGCGCGGGCTCGAACGCCTCACCTGAAGCCGACGGCGGGGAGGCGGACGCCGCCGGGGGAGAGACCGGGCGCTCGGAGCGCCGAGTCGAGTCTGGCGAAGGCCGAAGCGACACGCCCGATGCCAACGACACCGACGACGCTGCGGCCCTCGAGGAGATCGAAGCCGCGCTGGCCGCCGATGCCTCCGAACGCGAGGCAGCGGGCGCTTCCCAGACGAACGCCACGGCGTCCTTCGCAGGCCAGGTCGGTCGGAGCATCCAGACCACGCTCAACCCGGACATCTCCTTCATCGGAGACTTTGCGCTCGCTGCCTTCTCCGACGAGCCGATGCAGACGGGCGCCCACGACCCGAAACACAACGGCTTCACGCTGCAGCAGGTGGAGATGGCGGTGGGGGCCTCGGTCGATCCGTACTTCCGCCTCGATGGAAACATGGTCTTCCTCGCGGCCGGGGTCGAGGTCGAGGAGTTCTACGCCACGACGCTCGCACTCCCCTGGAACCTGCAGATGCGCATCGGGAAGTTCTTGAGTCGCCTCGGCCGCATCAACGCGACGCATCCCCATACCTGGACCTTCACCGACCAGCCACTCGCCATTGGAAAATTCTTTGGACCCGAGGGCAATGGCGGCCTCGGCCTCGAAGCGAGCTGGCTCTCTCCCCTCCCCTGGTGGCTCGAAGTGGTGGGAAGCGTCCATCGCGCCACCGGACCGTCCTTCCTGGGCGAGGATGCCCCACCCCCCCGCTCGCCCCTCGACCTACAGTGGTCCCTCGTGGTCGAGCAGTTCTTTCCCCTCTCCGACCACTGGTCGCTCCTTTT
This sequence comes from uncultured Myxococcia bacterium, assembly GCA_964471535.1. Lineage (GTDB taxonomy): Bacteria > Myxococcota > Myxococcia > SLRQ01 > SLRQ01 > CAYYHA01. The sequence continues at coordinate 1,883 of CAYYHA010000099.1, forward strand.
CGGCCTCGGCGCAGCCAACGGGCCGCTGGCCACCGGCGCCCACAACCGCACCGACGTGTACGTCGCCGACCTCTACCTGAAGTGGCGGCCCATCACGGCGCCGGGTGACCTGCGGCAGCTTTCACTGCAGGCCGAGTGGCTGCTCCGCCGCCGGCAAGTCCCAGACGACGTCCTCACCGACACCGGAGGATATGCCTACGCCGAGTGGCGCTTCGACCGCTGGTGGGCGGCGGGCCTACGCGGTGAGTGGGTCTCCGGCGTGCCCGACGACCCGACCGCTCCCGAGTGGATCGGACCCCGCCTCCGCAGCGATGGCGTCTTGAGCTTCTACCCCACCGAGTTCTCGCGCCTTCGGATTCAGGTCGGCTTGGACGACCCCTCCTGGACCGATGCTCCGATCTGGCGCGTCTTCCTGACTACCGAGTTCGCCATCGGCGCCCACGGCGCCCACACCTTCTAGCCCACGAGGTGTCCCATGCGTTCGCTTTGTCTCGCGCTCTCTTTGCTGCCGGGCCTTGCCATGGCTTCTCCCCTGCGCGTGGTCGCAACGATTCCCGATCTGGCCGCGCTCGCCCGTGAAGTCGGCCAAGACCACGCCTCCGTCCGATCGCTCGCCCTGCCCACTCAGGACCCCCACTTCGTCGATGCACGTCCCCATCTGGCCCTGGAGCTGAACAAGGCCGATCTTCTGGTCCTGGCCGGACTCGACCTCGAAATCGGTTGGCTTCCGGTCCTGATCACCGGAAGCCGCAACCCGAGGATCCAGCCGGGGAGTGAAGGCTACTTCGACGCCAGCGCCTACGCGGTTCTGAAGGAGGTTCCGCGCGTGAAGATCGACCGTGCGATGGGCGACGTGCACCCGGGCGGAAACCCGCACTACCTCGTCGACCCCCGCAACGCCATCCGGGTGGCCCACGCCCTCGCCGAGCGCATGGCCAAGCTCGACCCGGAGCACGGCGACATCTTTGAACACAATGCAGCCGCCTTCGAGAAGGCCGCGCGGGCCCGCATGGCCGAGTGGGAGAAGCTTCTCGCCCCGTACCGAGGGGCGAAGGTGGTCACCTACCACAAGAGTTGGATCTACCTCCTCGACTGGCTCGGCCTGAAGGAACTCGACACCATCGAGCCCAAGCCAGGCATTCCACCGAACCCCCAGCACGTGGCCCGCCTGCTCATCAAGATGAAGCGGGAGAAGCCTGCTATGATCCTGCAGGAGGCCTACTACCCGGCCAACACGGCTCGACTCTTGAGTTCGAAGACCGGCGTCCCCGTCCTCATCCTCCCCGGTGGCACCGATGTCGACAGCGGCGAGCGCTACCTCGATCACATCGACCGCTTCGTCCGCAGCATTGCAGAGGTGCTCGCGAAGGCCGACGCCAGCCGGACTGCGGAGGCCGCGCCATGAGCCGCCATCGATGGCCACAGTGCATGATTCTCGGCATGCTCATCACCCTGCCGGCTGCCGGCTGTGCTCTCTCTCCCGGAGACGGCTGGGGCTGGATCGAGGCCGATCTGGACGCCGGCCTCGGCCGTCCGCCGGATCGAGGCAGCGGCCCCTGGCGAAAGACCTCGTCGAGCTACGAGCTGCGGTGGGAGAGCTTTACGCTGCAGCTCGGAGAGATTGCACTGCTCTCTGACGCGGGCGCGGGGAGCGTCGACTTCGACCCCAATAACCCACCGCCGGGCTACTCGAGCTGCCACGGCGGCCACTGCCACCGCGAGTCGGATGGGGCGCTCGTCCCCTACGCCGAGGTCGCCGCGGGGGCAGGGGCGAGTGCCGGCTCCGCCCTTGCGACCTTTCCCGTGGAGCAAGCGCTCGACCTCACCGCAGACCAACGACTGACGCTCCCTTGTGCCACGCCATCCTGCGAGGTGCCACGCGGCGAGGCGAGCCACCTGTCGCTTACGGTCGAGGCGGTGGAAGGACACGGCCAGATCCGCGACGCGAGCGTCTGGGGCCGCCTGCCGGACGCGGTGCCGCTCGAGGTGACACTCGACGCGCCCGTCACCGTCGAAGCCGCGCTCCCCGAGGTGCTGCGCTTCGATCTCGGTGAGGCCCCCGGGGCAAAGCTCGAGATTCACTTCCGCGTGCCGGCAGGGTTGCTCGATGGCGTCGAGGCCTCCGAGTTCCTAGACGGCGGCGAGGTCCGCCTCGTCGATTCGGAGCTGGTATCGGCTCACCTCACGGCTGCGCCGGTGCGCATCGAAGTCGAGCGTGTCGACGCCTGGCCAGCGCCAGAGGAGGAAACGCCATGAGGGCGCAATGGAGTGCTAGGGGACTCGCCTTCGTACGCCTCGAGTGGGCGCTCGCCATGCTGATCCTTCTGCTCGGCGCCTGCGGCGCCGAGCCGCTCCCAGAGGCGGAGGCGGAAGGCTGCGAACACGCCCAGGAGGGGCCCTTCATCGATGTCGAGGCCACCACGGCCCCCGATCTGGCTCCCGCCGTGGAGGCGGGACACCGGGCCTGGCGGATCACCTTGCCGGAGGGAGCAGCGGGGTTCCTCCGCCTCGATGTCCCGCAGGCCGGGGACTACCACTTCTTCCTCTCCGCTGCAGTGGAGATGGAGATCTACGACGACCACGAGGCCCTGGTGGCCATCGAGGAGACGCGGCCCGTCGACGCCTGTGAGGCACTCGCGGTCGATCACATCGTGCCCCTCTCCGTGGGGCGACACCGCATCCGCGTCGGCCCCGACAGCGATGGGGGGCCCGTCACACTCGTCATCGAAGCGGCCGGCGAGGCGCAGGGGCACGACCATGGGCACTGAAGGTCACAGCGCCGGCGGCGGTCCGTTGCTGCAAGCGCAGGGCCTCGTGGTCGGGTACGACCGCCCGCTACTGCCCCCGATCGATCTCGCCATCGAACCCCGGTCCTTCTGGGCCTTCGTGGGACGCAACGGGTCGGGCAAGAGCACGGTGCTGCGGACGCTGCTCGGGCTTCTGAAGCCCCTGCACGGTGAGGCGAAGATGCGAGCCGATGCGCGGCCCACGCTGGTGCCGCAGCGCACGGGGATCGAGCGCAACGCTCCGTTGACGGTACGGGACGTGGTCGCAATGGGCGCCGAGCGGGGCTACTCACCCTTTCGACTGGGCGGACGCTTGCGCCGGCAGGAGATCCACCGCCTCCTCGAGGAGGTGGGCGCGGAGGACCTCGCCGAGGCCTCCTTCAGCGCCCTCTCCGAGGGACAAAAGCAGCGCGTGCTCCTCGCCCGGGCACTCGCAGGCAGGCCAAACCTCCTCTTCCTCGACGAGCCCACCTCGGCGATGGACCTCGTGGCCGAGCGGGAGATGCTCGAACTCCTCCACCGCCTCTCCGAGGATCGGGACCTAGCCATCGTCATCGTCGCGCACTTCCTTCCCCTGGTCCGGGAGTTCGCGGACCGCGTCCTCTTCGTCGACGCGGATTCCCGTCACGCGGCTGCGGGCACCCCTGAGGCCGTCTTCGCCTCGGAGGCCTTCCGCGCCCGTTACGGAAGCCACGCGCCCAGCAACCCGGCGCCAGCGAGCCGCGCCGACCCGGACGCGTCCCAGGAAACGGGCAAGACGCCCGGAAGGCAGGAGGGCGCGGGATGAGAGAAGCCATCGACTCGATCTTGAGCAGCCCCGACGTCTTCGGCCCCCCCATCGCCGCTGCGGCGCTCGCGGGCCTCGTACTCGGCTGGCTCGGCGTGTGGATCGTGCTGCGACGGATGGTCTTCGTTTCGGCCGCGATCGCGCAGAGCAGCGCCCTCGGCGTGGCCCTCATCTTCCTGCTGCACGGCCTCATCGGCTGGGAGCTCGAGCCGCTTGTCGGTGGCGCGGTGGCAACGGCGGCCGCGGGCCTCCTCTTCGTCTTCGAGCCCAGCCGCCTGAAGGTGACGCGCGAGAGCATCCTGGGCTTCGTGTACGTGGCTGCTGGAGCCGCCACGCTCGTGGTCGGCGATGCCATCCCCCAGGAGTCCCAAGAGATCTCGGCCGTCCTGTTCGGCAACGCCGTCCTCATCCGGGACGCGGACCTCGCGGCCATCGCCATCGCCGGCGGCCTGGTCCTCGCCGTGCAACTGTGGCTGCACCGCGGCTTCGTACTCGCCGCCTTCGACCCGGAGACCGCCCGGGTGCAGGGGGTCCCCACGGGCCTGCTCGATGCGCTCCTCTTTCTATCCATCGGCATCACCATCGCAGCGAGCATCCGCGCCCTTGGTGCGCTACCGGTCTTCGCTTTCAGCGTCCTGCCCGCCATGGGCGCGCTGGCCCACAGCCGCCGCATGCTTCCCGCCCTCGTGGCCGCCGGCGTGCTGGGGCTGCTCAGCGGTGTGATGGGCTACCTCATCGCCTTTGCCTACGAGCTGACCGTGGGCGCCACCCAGACCCTCACCGCTTGCGCCCTCGGCCTCGTCGCCCTTGTCCTGGCCGGAGTGCGCCGGTAGGCAAGCGCCGGTGGCCTCCCCCGTCGCAGCAGACCTACCGCAGGAGATCGTCGTCGTCTCCGGCCTGCCCCGCAGCGGGACGAGCATGATGATGCAGATGCTCGCCGCCGCCGGGATGCCGGTCGCCACCGACGATGAGCGTCCGCCCGACCCGAGCAACCCCTTCGGCTACTTCGAGTACGCGCCGGTGCGGCGCATCGTGCGCGATGCCTCGTGGATGGAGGCACTCACGGGCCAGGCCGTCAAGGTGGTCGCGCCCCTGGTCCGGCACCTTCCAGCGCAGCACCGCTATCGGGTGATCTTCATGCTGCGGGATCTCGAGGCGGTCCTCCTCTCGCAGCAGCGCATGCTCGAGCGCCTTGGCACCGAAGCGTCGCCGGCACCGGGGCTGGGAGAGGGGCTCTTCGCGGCCCAGCAGGCGAGCCTACGCCACTGCGAGACGATGCCGCAGGCATCGCTACTTCGGATCCACTACGAAGAAACCGTGGCCGAGCCGCTCCGGGCCGCGCGTCGGATCGCCGCCTTCCTGGCGCCTTGGGCGCTGGACCCGGCCCCCATGGCCGGCGCAGTGCGCCCACCTCCACGCGCCCCGGCGTAGGGCACGCCGGAGGACTTCAGCGAAGCCCCATGGCTTCGAGGGCCTCGCGCAGGTCGGCCGGAAGGGGCGCCTCGATCCGCAGCGTCTCCTCCTCGAAGGGATGCGTGAGGCAGAGGCGCCAGGCATGGAGCAGGTGCCGCCGCACCCCCCACTCTGCCCTCGCTTCGCGATTGAAGGGAAAGTCTCCGTAGCGCCGGTCGCCCACGATGGGATGGCCCGTGCTGGCCAGGTGGCGCCGGATCTGGTGCGTGCGCCCGGTGCCCGGGTGCACCTCGAGGAGGCTCACCGTACCGGTGCTCTTCCTCTGGACCCACCGGGTCTGTGCGGCCTGGTAGTGGGGTCCGTGCAGCACCTTGCTCCGCCGCGTCTGCTGATGCTCCTTCAGGGCCAGATCGATCTCTCCCCGGCGCGCGGGCATGCGCCCCTTCACCACCGCAAGGTAGACCTTCTCCACCTGCCGCGCGGCGAAGGCATCCGCGAGTCGGGTCATGCACTGCCGGGACTTCGCCACCAGCACGACGCCACTCGTCTCCTTGTCGAGGCGGTGCGCCGGAGACGCCTTGAACCCCTCCGTCTCGGCCTCGATGCCGAGGTAGGCGCGCACCTGGTCGACCAGGGTGGCGCCGTGCACGCCGGTGCCCGGATGAATGGCCAGTCCGGGCGGCTTGGAAACAGCAAGGAGATGGGCATCCTCGTAGAGCACCTCGAAGTCGCGGCGGGTCGTCGGCGCACCGCGGCCGACGGTCCGCTGGGTCCCGAAGAGGCGCTCGGGATCGCCCCGCACCACCACCGTGTCTCCCGCGCGAAGCCGATCCTCGGGACGCCCGCGGCGCTCGTTGAGACGTACCTTCCGCGTGCGCAGGAGCTTGAAGATGTGGGAGAGCGGGACGTGCTTCAGCTCGCGGCGCAAGAACTTGTCGAGGCGCAGCCCCTCGTCGTCGGGGCGGATACGAAAGGTGACGGGCATGGCTCGCTTCCTCTACCATCGCTCACGCCGGGTAATCGACGAAGGGGTACCGGCCGCGTAGGATGAGCGGGAGCGAGAGCTGCCGCCAAGGAGATTCTCGATGCGCATCCCCTACCCCGCACTGTTCCCCGTCGTCGTGGTGCTGCCCCTTCTGGCCGGCTGCCCGCCGGAGACGGGCGGCGGCGAGAACCATGCCCCGATCGCGGTGGCGGGTGAGGACTTCTCCGTGTCGGTCGGGGAAGCGGCGGGTTTCGATGGCTCGGAGAGCAGCGACCCGGACGGCGATGCACTCACCTTCGCGTGGCGCTTCCGAGAGATCCCCACGGGAAGCGCAGCGTCGCTCGAAGATGCCGACACCGCCGAGGCCTGGTTCGTACCCGACGTGCGGGGCGACTACGTGGTCGAGCTGGTGGTGAGCGACGGCGAACTCGACTCCAAGCCCGACACGGTCACCGTCACCGCCCTCGAGGAGCCCTCCAACCGTCCCCCCGTCGCCGATGCGGGCCAGGACCGGCAGGTCGCCGTGGGGGAGACGGTCACCCTCGATGGCAGCGGAAGCAGCGACCCGGACGGGGACCCCATCACCTATGCCTGGTCCCTCGACTCGGTGCCCGCCGGCAGCAACGCCCAGCTCGTAGGCGCGGACACTGCGACCCCCAGCTTCACGGCCGACCTCGCGGGGGATTATGTGGTGACGCTGGTGGTCCGTGACGCAACCCTCGACTCGGCTCCAGACTCGGTGACCGTGACTGCCACGGAGGGTCCGTCTGCCCCCACCTGGTCTGCCACCTACGGAGCCAGCGGTTCCGATGAGTACGAACGCATCGCCTTTCACCCCGCGGGTGGCCTGGTGGCGGTGGGAAGCACGCCGGGCGCGGCACAGGGCGTGGATGTCGACGGCAGCTGGGTACACGTCGGCGCCGACGGGAGCGTGCGCTCTGCCCTAGCCTACGGGGGCCCGCAGGACGACATGCTCATCGTGGTGAAGGCAACCGGCGACGGCTTCATCACCAGCGGGTGGACACGCTCCTTCGGGGCGGGGGACTACGACGTGTGGGTGACCAAGCTCGATTCGTCCGGTTCCGTGGTCTGGTCCAAGGCCTACGGCGGCAGCGGGGCGGAGCAGGCCTACGGCCTCGACCTCCTTCCCGACGGCGGCTACGTCTTCTGCGGAGGAACGACCTCCTTTGGCGCAGGTGGAAGCGACATCTGGGTGGTTCGCATCGACGCCACGGGACAGGTGGTGTGGGAGGCCGCCTATGGCGGCAGCGGGGACGATGCCCCGGGTGCCCCCTACGACGAGTACGTCTGCGGGGTGGCGGTGGACGCGGAGGGGAAGATCGTCGTCGTATCGGTCAGCGACTCCTACGAGCCAAACTTCGACCTCTTGGCGCTCCGTCTCGACCCCGCCGACGGCACGGTCCTGTGGTCGAACGGCTACGGCGGAGACGGTGAGGAGTCGAACTGGTCGGTGGGCGTGCTCGCCGATGGCGGCTACCTGCTCACCGGCAGCTTCGGGGACCCGAGCACCTTCGAGTCGGATGCCTGGGCGCTGAAGGTCGACACGACGGGTGCCATCGTCTGGCAGACGACGCTGGGGATCCCGGGCATCTTCGACGAGGTACTCAAGGAAACTGGCACGGCGGACGGCGGGGCCGTGCTGGCCACCTACTACGAGAACAGCGACTCGGATTGGCGCAGCCGTCTCATCCGCCTCTCCGCCGACGGGCAGCTCATGTGGGCGCGGGACTACCAGAACGGGCAGGTCAGCTGGCCCAACGATGTGCTCGAGCGACCCGACGGCCGGCTCTCGGTGGTCGGAGTCTCGGTCGGGGACGTCGCGACCTGGGACGGGGAGCTGTGGCTGATGGAGACCGAGGCGGACGGGACGGTGGCGACTGGCTGCGCGCTGGGAACCCCGGTGCAGATCGAGAGCACGACGCCCGGAGCGACGCAGAAGAGCGTGATGGTGACGACGACCTCCAGCGCCGCGACGGTGACCGACGTCTCGATCTCCCCGCGCACCTTGAGTCGAACGCCAACCTACCAGTGCCCCTAGGGCTGCTGTAGCGGCGCCGGCGTCTCACAGCCGCCGTGCCGGGCCGCTGCGGGCCGCGCGGGCGATGCGCCTGGCCTCCCCGAGGAGCACCCGCATCTCGCCCGACGAGAGCGAGCGCCCACCGAAGCGCGTCTCCTCGTAGCGGCGGACGAGGCGGGCGGCACGTTGCGACCAGACGGGATCCATGTGCTGCGCCAGGCGGCGGGCGAACTCCTCGGTCGTCTCCTCGGGGCGCCGCGCCAGACCCACCTTGCCCAGCCCGGTCTCGAGGGCGCGCAGCACCTTCTGGGCCCGCCGCATCTCCGCCGAGCCGCGCGCGCGGCGGCCCGGCCGAGCGGGAGCCCGCCGGCGCCGGAGGGCGACGAGCAGTGCCGCAACGAGGCCGGCGCCGAGGAGCAGCCAGAGGAGCCCGCGCCCGATGGCGGCGGCGCCGGGTCCACCGCTTCCCGACAGGGCTCGGCGCAGGGCCGAGAGCGCGCGCCGGAGAAGCCGAAGCTGCGTGCGCAGGTCGTAGTCGATGACCCAACGCGACCACCGATCCTGCACCGCATCCCACAGGTCCTCGAGGCGGCGAAGCAGGCCCCGCTCGGGGGCGCCGGCGCCACGTCCCGCAGGGGGGGTGGGATCGAAGCGGACCCAGCCCCCCTCTTCGGGAAGCCACACCTCCACCCACGCGTGCGCCTCGTTCTGGCGAACCGTGTGGTAGCCCCCAGCCTCGTTCCAGCTGCCCCCGTAGAAACCGGTCACGACGCGGGCCGGCACGCCGAGGCTGCGCAGGAGCACCGCCATCGCGGTGGCGAAGTACTCGCAGTGCCCCGCCTTCCGCTCGAAGAGGAAGTGCTCCAGCGACGGGTCCGCACCGGGCAGCTCGAGCGTGTATTCGAACTCCGACGACAGCCACGCCTCGATGGCACGCGCTGCGTCCGCGGGGCCCCGCGCATCGGCGGCCAGCTCTCTCGCCAGCGCCGGGATGCGCGGGTCGAGCGGTGGGAGCGTGCGGTTCAGATCGGGACCCGGCAGGCGATCCAGGGGCAGCGGACCGTCGTCGACGTGCACTGCATAGCGCCACGGCGGCGTCGCCGGGTGCGCCAGGCGGATCTCCATCGGGCCCACCCGGCGGCCCTTCACGAAGCGGCCCGCAGCATCTCGGCCCCCGAAGGCGACGAGCACCGCGTGGTCTGGGACGGGCACGACGGGCCCACCGAGGTCGGCCACCACCTCGACATCCCACACCGAGATCGGCGCGCCTCGCCGGGGGAGGCGCGTGCGCACGAAGGCATCGGCATCGAAGGCCGCCGTCCGCGGGGCCGCCTTCCATCCGCGCCCGTCAAAGATCTCGAGGACGTGGACCCGCCAGTAGGCGGCGAGCGGCTCCCCGCTGTGGCGGCGGTCGCGTTCGCGGACGCGGAGGACCACCCGGTCGTCGTCCTTGATGCGCCCGAAGCCGGCGAGCTGCACCGAGTCGGAGAGGCCCACCCGACCGCCGGCGATGGGCCGGGTGAAGCCGAGCCCGAACGGGGTCCGCGGGAAGAGGACGAAGGTGAGCCCGGTGGACAAGAGCGCGAGGAGCGAGAGCCCGGTCACGGCAGCAGCCAGGCCGCGCCCCACCACCTCGGAGAGGGGCAGGGCGAGCCGCTCGCCGCCGAGCTCCCGACGCAGGTGGTTGAGGAGCAGCGCCCAGGTGAGCACGAAGAGGAAGGCGACGAAGGCGAGGAGGTAGGTGATGTCCGGGTTCAGGACGGCGCCGCCGGTGAATACGAGCACCGAGAGCAGATGCGCCTGCGCGTGGTCCTCCGGCCCATCGCGTACAAGGAGGCGTGCGAGCAGGAAGACCGAGACGTAGTAGCTCGCAGCGAGCACGATGCCCAGCGAACGCAGCCCCAAGACGACCGCGATGGGAAAGGCCCCCAAGGCCACCGCGAGCACCCAGGGCCCGCGCAGGCGACCGTCGGGGAGGAAGGCAGCGGCCGCAGCGAGGAGCAGCCAGCCCACCGAGAACACCGGGGAGAGGTTGCCGCCGGCGGCCAGTGCGAGGAAGGCGACGGTGCCGGTGAGCACCGTGGCGAGGCGGTGGGCCGCGCGGAAGCTCACGTGCCGGCCCTCCGGCGCGCTGCCGGCGGAACCCTTGCGAGCGCCGTGAGCATCCGGCGGCGGTGCGCGGGCCCACCGCCGATGGGGACGGTAAGCGCGCCTTCCAGGCCCACCTCGTCGCCCCGGGCCAGGCAAGCCTCCACCTGTGCCGCGGCCCGCTTCACTGCATCCTCGAAGGCCTCACCTCGCCCGGCGGGCAGATGGAGCAACACCTGCCGGCCCCGTGGCCGATCCCGCTCCACCACGAGGATCGCTCCGACCCGCACCGAGCGCCGCCAGTGCACGTGGCGTGCATCGTCCCCGTCGCGGAAGGGGCGCAGGCCCCGCAGATCCTCCTGGCCGCCGCGCTCGGTGTGGACCAAGGCGCCAGCAGGCCGCCCTGTGCCGTCGGGCAACGGACCCGGAGGCACCCGCGCCGGCCACGCCAGAAGCTCCGCGTCGAGGGGAAAGGTCCGCGTCTTGGCGAAGATACCGAAGGGGTAGGCGGTGGTGACCTGCACTGCGCAGAGGCGCACGGTCCCGCGGCGATGGGGCACGAGGCGCAGCACGGCGCGGGCGCTCTTGCCTGCAGGAAGCACGAGGATGCGTCCCGGCTCGACGCGCGCGTTCTGCGGGGCCAGCTCACTCACCGACAGCGCCATCGCTGGAAGGTAGCGGTTTCCATTGTGTACGACGACGCCGAGGCGTGCCGCCTCCTCGGCGCGGAGCTCCCGCGGCAGCACCCGCTCGACCGAGAGGCGGCGCAGCGCCGCCTCCGAGAGGAGTCCCGAGAGGACGATGAGGGCCAGAAGCATCCCCAGAGAGAGGAAGAGCAGGTTGTTACCGGTGTTCACCGCCGCAAGACCCACCGCAAAGGTGAGCCCCAGGTACCAGCGCCCCTCACGTGTGACCTTGAGCGTCCGTGGTAGCCGGGGCAGGCGGGGTCTCGTCTGCGACGCCTGTGCCATTGGCTACTCGGGCACGGCGACGCGGGCGAGGATCTCGTCCAGGATGGCCTCGGTCTCGCTCCGCGTCGGATCGGTGCCCGCCGCCACCACCAAGCGATGCGCCAGGGCCGGAACCGCGAGCACCTTCACGTCGGCAGGGGTCACGAAATCGCGGCCACGGAGGAGCGCGCGTGCCCGGGCCAACCGGAGCCACTCGAGGGCGGCGCGGGTGCTCGCTCCTGCGGCAAGGCGTGGATCCTCGCGGGTGGCCGTGGCGATCGTCAGGACGTAGTCCGCGACCGCCGGTTCGACCCGGGCCTCGTCGACCGCAGCTTGGGCGGCGAGGACGGCCTCGGGACCGCAGACCGCGTCCATCGCCTCGATCGGATCCTCGCTCCGGCGCGTGAGCAGGAGATCGCGCTCGCTCGCCCGGTCGGGATAGCCCAGGGAGATGCGAACCGCGAAGCGATCGAGCTGCGATTCGGGCAGCGGATAGGTCCCGTGGTGCTCGAGGGGGTTCTGAGTGGCGATCACCAGAAAGGGACGTGGGAGGGGATGTGTGGTCCCGTCGACGGTCACCTTGCCGTCGGCCATTGCCTCGAGGAGCGCACTTTGGGTGCGCGGCGTGGTCCGGTTCAGCTCGTCGGCGAGGACCACGCTGGCGAAGATGGGGCCGGGCTGGAAGACGAGCGGACCGAGAGCCCCATCGGCCCGCGTCTCGGGGGCGGCCGATCCCAGGATGTCGCTGGGCAAGAGGTCACTCGTGAACTGCACCCGCGAAAAGGAGAGGCCGAGGCTTCGCGCGAGGGCGCGGCCGAGCGTCGTCTTGCCCACTCCGGGCACGTCCTCGAGGAGGATGTGGCCCCGGGCAAAGAGCGCGATGAGACAGAGTTCGACC
>CAYYHA010000100.1:0-13740 GCA_964471535.1 uncultured Myxococcia bacterium
ACCTCACGAAGGGGTGCGATCTCGCAAGGAGGCGCGATCTCCCCCCAGGTGCGACCTCACGCACGGGGTCTCAAAGGAGCCTTCGATTACCGCGCCCGAACGTCGTTCAACGACCAATCGTACGGGATGTACTCGACCGGCGGATCGTCGTTCTGCGACGTGATGAACGCGGCGGTATCAGCGTCGGTGTGCGCCTTCACGTACAGCGGCACGCTTGCAGCCGCGCCATGCCAGCCTTCGGTCACGAAGTCCTCGCCGTACCACTCGAAGAGCTGCGTGACCCAAAGGCTGCCCGCCTCGACACGCACGTGGCGTCGATTGGATAGTGCCGCATCCGCCGCAGACTCGAGCTGCGCATCGACCGTTTCGCCGCGATAAGGCACCGGCTGCAGCTTCGGACACCCCACCGATGCACAGAAGACGGCGAAGTGAATTCGCGGATCCTGAAAGCGCGGCCGGATCGTCTCGTGCTCGATCCCGTCGAGCGACACCGTGTACCCGCCCACGACCCAGCGCACCTGCTTCCACGGATCCGGCAGGTCCATGATGGAGTCGACGGGATAATTGAGCGTGATGAGTTTCAGTGTGAATGCGTTGTAGGCATTGATCAGGAGTGCCAGCTGCTCATCCCGACCCAAGGTCGTCAGGTCAACCTTGGCCACCTGTTCGAGATACGCATCCAGATCGCTCGGATCGTCGACCAGTGCCTGGTAGTCGACACGTCCGTCGTCCGGGTCGACGTGGGATAGGACGGGCTCGAAGCCGGAGTGATCGAAGCGGGCCGTTCCCTGCTGCAGACCGAGATCCAACGCCTCCGTGAAGGAGAGCGCAGGCGTGCTCCCGCCCGGCGCGCAAGCGGCAAGCGCCCAGCCCGAGAGCACCCACCCGAGGAGTGGAACCGCAAGCCCACGCTTCATGGCTCCATCTTGCGCCACTCGGTCAGGCGACTCAAGCACGCCCACGCTCGGCCGCCGCGGGTGCGGGCCGCATCGCTCTTGGGGCCCACAGCAGTCTCCCACCCACGTCGCTTCCATCGCCCGGTGCCCGGTGCCTGCTCGGGGTCTGGAACCACAGCGACACCTGCTCAGCTCCTCCGATTAGGGCAACCAACGGCCTCCGACCCGCCGCGCCGAAACCGCCCCCAGCGCCCGGTGCACCGAAGCGCTCAGCGTCTCTCCCCGGTGATCGAGCCAGACCTGGCCCATCGCCTCGTCCACCGTCATCGTCACGGCGTCCCCATCGGCGAGCCGGTCACACAGAGGCTCCACGAGCCCCGGCCCGAAGGCCCAAGCCCGCACCCGATGCGGCGCACTCAGCCGCCGGCCCACGCTCGCGGCCCATCGCCCGAGTGTGCCCTGATCGCCCTTCACGACGTCTACCGCAAGATCCGGATACCTTCGCAGCAGGGCCTCGATCTTCTCTGCCGCCACCTGCCCGCATTCGATCCACTGCACCGGCCGGCCCCGCGCATCCACGCGGACGAGGTCGGGCTTGTGAGGCCCCCCCACCGCCCGCTCGATGCAGAGGCCCTCGCTGTAGAAGAGTCCGTAGGCGAGGAGCTTCATCGCCACATGCGCCCCCGATTCACCGGCCCGGCGCTCGAGCATCAGCCGCTCCGTGTGACCGAAGACGCCGGCTGCCTCGTTGGAGACGGTCAGGTTCAGGCGCAGCGTTTTCGTCATCTCCCCGCTTCGGACCCCGCGCTGCTCTTCACTGCGCCGTCCCAAGGGGCTCCCAACCCCGCCCCAACCCCGCCCCAGTCCCGTGCCAACCCCATCTCGAAGCCCCAACCGCGGCTGAGTTCTCCCAAGCACTGCGTGCTTCCGAGGGCTGCATGTGCCCATTGCGGGTGAAGTCGCGTCGTCGCCGCGAGGCGACGCTCCCACCGGTGGCCCGGCCCATCCCCGCCTGTGGCCACCCGCGCGCTAACCCAACGCCCGATCGAGATCCCTCCACAGATCCTCCACCGCTTCGATCCCCACCGCGAGCCGCATCAGCCCGTCCGAGATGCCCGCCACCAGCCGATCCTCGCGAGGCATCGAGTGGTGTGTCGTAGAAGCAGCATGGGTGACCAAGGTGCGCACATCCCCCAGGCTGACGGCCCGGGTCACGAGTTCGAAGCGGTCGTAGGCACGCCGGGCTGCCTCCAGCCCACCCGCAACCTCGAAGGCGAGAACCGCACCGTAGCCCCGCACCATCTGCCGCCTCGCCACCGCGTATGCAGGGTGCGTCTCGAGTCCTGGATAGTGCACGCGGGCGATCCTGCGATCCGATGCAAGTCGCCGGGCCAGCGTGAGCGCACTCGCACTCGCTTGTGCCATCCGCACACCCAGGGTCTTCATGCCCCGCGCGATGAGCCAGGCGTTCATCGGAGCCAGCACCGCCCCCAGCGTCCGCGCTCCCTGGCGACGGGCCGCCTCGACGAGCTCGGCTCGGCCGCACACGATCCCACCGATCGCGTCGCCATGCCCGCACAGCGCCTTCGTCGCCGAGTGCACCACCAGATCCGCACCCCACGAAAGCGGCTTCTGATGCCACGGGGTGGCGAAGGTGTTGTCCACGACGAGACGTGCTCCGGCGGAGCTGGCAAGCTGCGCGGCCGCCTCTAGGTCGGTCACTGCGAGCGTCGGATTCGCGGGCGTCTCCACGTAGAGGCAGCGGGTACGCTCCTCGAGTGCCGCTTCGATGGCCTCTGCACGCGTTGCGTCCACAAAGCTCGTCCGAATACCGAAGCGCGGCAGGTACTCGCGCAGGAGCACCGCAGTCTCCGCATAGAGTGCCCGTGGGGCTACGACGTGATCCCCAGTCGATAGTCCACAAGTGAGCGCCGCATGAACGGCCGCCATCCCACTGGAGAACGCGGCTGCCGCTTCGGCCCCCTCGAGCCGCGCCACCTTTTCCTCCAGGGCGCGCACCGTGGGGTTGCCCCAGCGCGTGTAGATGTAGCCGTCGCGTTGCCCCTCGAAGCACGCCGCCGCCTCCGCCGCGTTCCGGAAAGCGAACGCGCTCGCCTGCACGATGGGGGGATCGAGGGCCCCCGTCTCGGGGCCTGGTGTCTCCCCCGCGTGGACTGCTGCCGTCAGGTCGTCCTCCGCCCGGTCCGCCATGGCACGAGCATAGCGAAGCGCGTGCTCAAGGCGAGGGCAACGGAGGCCTATCACCGCCACCCGTCAGGCGCTCGAGCACCCGCACGAGGTCAGGGTCGTCCCGCTCGATAGGTCCTATGCGCGCGAAGACGCGCCGCCCCTTCCGGTCGAAGACGAAGGTCGCGGGCACGAACTCGACTCCAAAGAGACGGAAGCTCTCCCCGTGCCCATCCAGAGCGACTTCGTAGCGAAGACCCCGCTTTCGCACCACCTCCTTCACATCGGCGAGGGCGCTCTCGTCGTCGACGGAAATCCCTACGAAGCGCACACCAGGAAAGCGCCTGGCCAGCGCCGCGAGATGGGGCATCTCCGCAAGGCACGGCTGACACCACGTCGCCCACAGGTTCACCAAGACAGGCGTTCCCGGCGCGAGCTCGACCTTTCCGCCATCGAGTGCAGGCAGTGTCCAGGTCGGAAGATTTCTGTCCGATTTTGACGCGCGTTCAAGCGGGGGCCGGCGGGCCTGCTCGTCGCCCCCGAGCGCTGGGATCTCCAAGAGAGGAATGCGCCGCCCGGCGAGCCCCGACCCGTTCGGCTTCGTGTAGACGACGAGCAGGGCATCGCCCTGCCGCGCGATCCGAGGGAAGCCGGCAGCACGGGAACGCTCCGTGCGGGAAACGGTCACCGTGCGTCCAAGCCGGCCGTTGCGCCCCACCCGCCGGAGGCGAATCGCCGCCGCCGCTCCGGCGTTGTCCAGCCACGAGACGATGGCTTCCCCTTGCCCGAGCCACACCACGTCGACGCGACCGATGGGCGCGTGGCTCTTGGGCTCGGCGTCGATCTCGACGGGACGCTCGAATCCCTCCTCCTGCGTCCCGAAAGCAGCCCGTACCACGGGGGCGCCCTCGGCCATGGTGAACCACGCGACCACGGCCTCGCCCGCGCCGGCATCCACCGCAGGCCCGTTCACGGGACAGCCGGGGACCCGCCATCCGTCCGCATGCACCGTTCCACGCCGGGCGTCGTCGCCGGCCCCCCACAAGAAGGCGATGTTGCGGATCTCGGCTGCGTCTCGATCCCGATACACCACGAGCGGTCCCTCGGAGGTGAGCACCGCGTCGGTGGCACAGCACTCGCAGGTGCGCTGGTCCAGGATCTCTCGTGCAGCGATGCGAGAGGCATCGGGGCGGGGAATCGATGCCCGCCGCAGCATCATGGCCCCGTCAGCTCGCAAGAGGGCCCGACCGTCGAGCCAGAAGACCTGCACCCCCTCGCCCGCAGGAAGCAAGGAGGGAAAGCCGAACTTCGCATCTTGGAGCGTCGGATGCAGCGACGGTGCCATGCGGAACCCGCCTCCCCCTGGCTTGGAGATCGCCAGGCGAAGCGCATAGCCCCGGCCGCCGCCCAGCTCGGGGAAGGTCACGTAGCTTCGCCCCCCGTGGACGAGCACCCGCGGCGTGTCGGCCCAGTTCGCGAGGATGCGGGTCCCTTCGTAGACGGTTTCCGGAAGCGACCACCGCCTGCCGTCGTAGCGGGCGATTCGTACGCGCCGTCCCTTCGCCTTCCCGTCTGCGGCGGGCTCCACCCACACCGCGGTCACCCTCTGGCCGTCACTGTAGAGGTGGGGCGCCGAGGCGCCGGCGCCCGCCGGCGGGTCCGCCGCCTCCCCCAGGGTCCCTCTTTGTGGCCACACCGCCCCGGCAGCGAGCAGAAGTGCCCCTGCGATCAGGCAGCGCAGCGCGTTCATGGGCGCTCGAGGGGCAGGAGGACCTCGGTGCCCGCCTCGACGGGTCGGGCGATGACCGGTGTGCCCGGATGCTCCCCAGCCTCGATCACCGCGGCGCGGAGCTGGCGGATTCGGGCTGCGGCAGCCATGGGATCTGCGGGAACCTTCCACACCGCCACCTCCATCGGAGGGGATTGCCGCACCCGCCACGGCGCCTGCGCCGCAACGGGGCCGGAGAGGACCAGCGCGAGGTAGGCCTCGGTTCCCGAGGGGTAGAGCACGGCGAGCCCCACGACGGGCCAGCCGCGGGCCAGCGCCTCCTCCCGACTGCGGCGGATCGCCTCCGCTGCGCCGATGGCCGAGGGCGGCAGGGGCCGGATCGCGAGGAGCAGGGGACCGATGCTGCGCCGCTCGAAGGCCGGTGTCGGCGCTGGCGCCTCGGCCCGCGGCTCGGGTGCACTCCGGCACCCCGCCTGCGCGCACAGAAAGCCTAGCAGGAGCCAGAGGCCAAGGGTGTACGACGCAGTGCGTGGCATCGAGTGCGCTTCCCCTTCCGTTCCTATCAGCCTAGCCTGGGTGGCCCGCGCCGACCACACTCTCGGGCACCATGTCCTTCGAGGCATTCCAAGACACCTTCTGGAAGTACGTGCTGGTCGTGGTGCTCTTTGCCGTCTTTCTCGGCCTCGCGCAGTTGCAGGCGAGCCGCAGCCGCCCCTCCTACCGCCGCCACCGCCGTCGCCGCCACTCGCTGCCCCACTCGAGCAGCGGATCCGCCGGGGAGTCGGGCGCCGATGGCGAGCGCCCGGGGGACGGGGAGGACAGCCGGCGCGGGGGCCGAGGCGGCCTGTCGTTGGGGCTCTCGGTGGTCGCGATCCTGCTGTGCATCGCCGCGCTGGTGGTCATGTGGTACGCGGCCACCCTGGCGGCCCTCACTGGGCAGGGCTCGTAGTTGATCCGGCAGGGACGCCGGTGGAGAATCGTGCCCCTGGAGGTGTTTCATGTCTGAACTTCCCACCCGCGACGTGGTCAGCGGCGAGGCGCGCTTCATCCTTCAGCACCTCGCGACCAACGCGAGAGAGGGCCGCAGCAACCACATGGCGGATGTGCGGGCCGAGCTCGAGAACGCCGTCACCCTCGATTTCGCCGACTACCTGAAGTTCCTGAAGAAGTTCCGGTACATCACCCTCAATCGGCAGGAGCATACCCTCGGCTTGACCGAGGACGGCGATCGGGTGGTGGAGGGGTACGATGTGGACCGCTTCACCCTCGAAGTCGGCGACTACTTTCGTGGGAAGGTTCAGGAGGAGTCGAAGGTGGTCGTGCACGAGGAGGTCGCCGAGGCCCCGGCCTACCGCGATCGCTCCGACTCGACGCGCATCAGCCAGGTGGGCACCGGCGATCTGCGCTACGTGAAGTACGATGAGATCGGCGCAGGCGGCCTCGGGACGGTCTTCCTGGGCAAGCACAACACCCTGGGGACCGATCTTGCCATCAAGGAGATCAAGGACCTCTTCGGCCACTTCTCCTTCCTCGACCGGAGCGCCGTCGCCGAGCGTCTCACCGAGGCGGTTCGGGCGCAGGCACAGCTCGACCACCCGAACGTGATCCGGATCGTGGACCTCGAGCCCGGCGTCGCGCACCCCTACTGGGTGATGGAGCTGGCTCGGGGGGGCTCCCTGCGCAAGGTGCTCGAGGCCCGGGACGGGACGCCCCTGCCCGAGCCGGTGGCCCTGCGCTACCTCTTGCAGATTCTCTATGCGCTGAAGGCCGCCCACGCGGCGGGGGTGATCCACGGCAACCTCAAGCCGGAGAACGTCCTCCTCGATGGCTGCGGAAACGCGAAGCTGGGGGATTTCGGACTCTCCACGGTGCTCGAGGTCGACACGGAGAACAAGAACCTGCCCCAGGTCTTCCTGGCCACCAGCGCCATGGAGTACATGGCGCCGGAGCAGATCCAGAAGAAGCGGGACGAGATCGATGCGAGCACCGATGTCTACGCCGTCGGGATCCTCCTCTACGAGATGCTGACGGGCGAGCCGCCGGGCCGGCGCGCGCCCCTGCCCTCGGTGCTCAACAGCGGTGTGTCGAAGAGCGTGGACCGCCTCTTCGACAGGATGACGCAGGATCGGAAGAAGAAGCGCTACCCCGATGTGGACGCGGTGCTCGACGATTTCTACAAGGCCTTCGCGGACGGAAAGTACGGTCGGAGCGGAGATCTCCTCCTCTCGATGAGCCCTCCGGATCTCGGCGCGACCCCGTCCGAGGAGACGGGGACCAAGGAATCGGCAGAGAAGACTCGCGCACCTGCGCCAAGCACCAAGACCGCACCTGGCACTGCCAAGGAGGCGGTGAAGAGCAAGGAGGCGGCGAAGGCCTCGACGAAGGCGGCGGCCAAGGAGAAGACGGCGTCGGGCTCGACCAAGGGAAGCGCCAGCGCCGGTTGATTCCGCCGTCCCCGGTCCGATGGAAGAGCTGCTCCGCGATCGCCGCGCCTATCCCCGCCTCGCTGTCTCTCTCCCCTGCCGCTTCTCCGACTTCAACTACGAATGGGACGGCACGGTCGTCTCGCTGTCCACCGCCGGCTGCCGCGTCGAGAGCAGGCAGCTCTTTCGGCCCGGAAAGGACCTGAGCTTCGTCGTCCGTACGGAGGAGGGCGAAGAGCTGACAGCGGAGGGCATCGTCCGGTGGGTCCGCGCGGCGACGGGACGCGATCCCGGCCTCCTGGGGGTGGAGTTCGATCTGCGCCGGCCCGGTCTCGCCGAGAACACCACCGACTTCGTCGAGCGTCTTGCCGCCTCCGATGTCGATGTCGCCATGCGCTATCGCGCGGCGGGCCGTCCCATCCCCATGGCGCAGATTCTCTACCAGAAGCGGCAGAGGCCGCCCGACGTGCAGCTCACCAACGAGGAGCGCACCTTCCTCGCGTGCATCGACGGGCGCACCGACCTCTACGGGGTCCGGCAGGCCCTCGGCCCGGCGTGGGAGTCGGTGAGCTATGCCGCCTTCTCACTTCTCGGAAAAGGTGTGCTCACGACGATCCAGGCCCAGGGGATCGTCGGGACCGCGCAGGGACCGCGGCCGGCGCCCACGGCCAAGGAGACGATGGCGCGCAACCAGAAGGCCCAGGAGTACTACGAGAAGGCCATGGAGGCGCGGGCCACAGGCAACGTACCCCTGGCCCTGACCAACCTGCGTCTGGCGATCATGCTCGCGCCGGGAGATCCCGAGATCACCCGCGCTCTCGAGGAGCTCGAGGGCTGACCCCATCCGTCGCGCGTTTGAGGAGCCGTTCGAGGCCCTCCCCGTAGTGGTCGCCGAGGTGAATGCGGAGGACGCGCCGGCCCCGCTCCACCAAGGCACGAAAGTCTCCCAGCGCCTGCGCCGCCTCGAGTGTGGCGAAGTCGTAGTCGGCACCAGGTATGGGCAACTCCGGGGAGGCGTCCCAGGTCAGCTGCAGAAAGACCCCGGTGGGCGGGCCCCCCTTGTGGAGCTGCCCCGTCGAGTGTTGGAACCGAGGCCCGTACCCCAGCGTGGTCGCCACGCCCGTCTGGGCCCGAAGCCAGTTCCGAAGCGTCTCCAGATCGCGGCGGGTCGATTCGTTGGCAGGCAAATAGGCGAGGATCGCCAAATAGTCGCCTGGGGTCACACGATCCAGATGCGCCTGCAACACGTCGGCGCTCGCCGGCAGATCGGGGTCGGCGAAGAAGGCGAGGCCGTCGGCCACCTCGACGGCCGTGGGGGCTTCGGCTGGCCCGCTCTTTCGGGCTTCCAGGATCTCCTGGGTGAGGCGCTTGCTCAGGGCGACGTCCGGCTCGTCGAAGGGGTTTACCTCCAAGATGGCCCCAGCGACGGCGGTTGCGATCTCCCAGCGCATCACTTCGGCGCCGAGCGCGGCCTTCGAGTCCAGCTCGATCCGCAGGCAGGGCTGACCCTTCTCGCGCAGCGGCTCGAGGCGATCGGCCTCACCGTGCATCGCGATCTCGACGAAGATCCGGTCGTCGCCGTAGCCCTCCATCCCCGTCAGGGCCTCACCGACAATGGGCACGATGCCCCGCCCCTGCTTACCCGTGCTCTCGGCGACGAGCTGCTCGATCCAGTCGGCGAAGGGCGCGATCGCCTCGCTCGTCACCAGGGTCAGTTTGTCGCGTCCCGCCAGTGCCGCCTCACCCAAGAAGGCGCCCAAGCGCAGCCCAGGGTTCTCTGCGGGGGGCCTGCGGCACTGCGTCGCCAGGGTACGGGCCGCTTCGAGCAGGGGTGCTGCATCGAGGCCCAGGAGCGCGGCAGGCGCCAGGCCGAAGTGCGTCAGGGCGGAGTAGCGCCCACCCACCTCCGGCGGCGCGTGGAGACAGGTGACGAAGCCCGCTGCCTCGCAGGTCTGCGACAGGGGCGTTCCAGGATCGGTGATGGCGAGGTAGAGGCCCCCCTTCGCCGAGAAGTAGCGGTAGAGGCTCATCGTTTCGATGGTCGTCCCCGACTTCGACGCCACGACGAAGAGGGTGTGCTCCAGATCGAGCGTCGACTCCACCGCGGCGATGGCCGCCGGGTCGGTCGTGTCCAGAACCGTCAGGGGCACGCCGCCAGGTCCTGGTCCGAAGACCTCCGAGAGCACCTCAGGAAAGAGGGAGCTGCCACCCATCCCGAGCAGGACACAGTGGTCGATCTGGCGCTCGCGAACGAGTTCCCGGAGGGGCTGCACCGCCGCCCAGGTCTCCCCCGCTCGCTCCGGCGCCTCGAGCCAGCCGAGGCGCCGGCCGATGGCCGCAGGATCACCGGGCCACAGGCCCGGGTCCTTCGCCCACAGCCGGTCCACGAAACGCTCCCGGGCGAGCGTCGCCAGACGCTGCTCCACACGGGGCCGAAGCTGTCCCAGATCCTCGCGTGCGGCCATGGGGGGAAGCTACCGCCGCCGGAGGTGCCGCGGGAAGGGGCGGGGGCTCGGCAGCGCGGCTGCACCAAAGCGCCTCGACGGCACTCCGGGGCCTCGATGGGCCGCCCGCGGGCGCCCTAGCCCGAGCGGTTGGTGAGGGCGCTCCGAAGCTCCTCACGTCTCGCCACGCCCTTCTCCACGAGCAGCTCGAGCACCGACTGCAGGACGATGCGACTCTTCTCCATGTGGTCCTCGAGCTTCGACAGGCGCGCCCGCTCCTGTGGTGAGAGGGCCTTGATGTCGAAGAGGTCGCCGCCGAAGAGGTCGCTGCGCGGGGGCGGCGACGGGGACGCCTGCGCCGAGGCGGCGGCCTGGGCGCGCCTGCGCGCTTCGTCCTGCCGGCGAAGCTGGTCGATGGAGGTCATCACCGTGTTCCCGCTCATGTCGGTGATCTTGAACTCGTCCTCGGGGGGCAGATCGATGCCCTCCTCCTCCACCTCTTCGCCGAAGTAGTACTTGCGAACGGCCCGCCGGATGGCGTTGACCCCGGCTACCATCGTGCGCACGCGGCAGCCGGCCAGCCGCATGATGTGGTCGAGGTGGCCGATGTCGACGGGATCGGTCACCGCCACCACCAGCGTTCGGCCGTTGTTCTCCAGCTCGAGGGGCAGCACCGCCAGATCGAAGCAGTCCGTGCCCTTCATCTTCGCCAGCGCATCGCCCCTGGGGACCACCTGCGCGAGGTCCACCTCAGGGATGCGTGTGACCCGGGAGATGTAGTCCACGAGGTTGCGCTCGGGCACCATCCGGCTCTCCACCAGGATGTGCTCGATGCGCTTGCCTGTGTACTCCTGCTGGGCGCGCGCCGAATCGAGCTGGTTGATGTCGATGTAGCGCTGCTCGAGGAGCAGAGTGGCGAGATCACTCACGCGGCAAATTCTATGCGCTCTCTACCGAAGGTGCGACTTTGGTCGCGGGTCCCGCCGACGGCTCGGCGGCGGACCGCGCCGGCGCATCGCCCAGGTCCGGCACCGGCATCAGGTAACGCCCCGTGAAACAGCCATCGCAGAAGGTGCAGCCATCTGTGTCCCCCACCGCCGCATGGAGCCCCTCCACCGACAGGTAACCCAGGCTGTCGGCGGTGACGTAGCGGGCGATCTCCTCCACCGTATGCGAGCTGGCGATGAGCTCCTTCTTCGTGGGCGTGTCGATGCCGAAGTAGCAGGGGTCGGTGGTGGGGGGGCTGGAGATGCGAAGGTGCACCTCCCGCGCACCCGCCTGGCGCAGCATGTGGACGATCTTTCGGCTCGTGGTGCCGCGAACGATGGAGTCGTCGACGACCACCACGCGCCTGCCCTTCAGCGCTGCCCGCACCGGAGAGAGCTTCAGCCGCACGCCGAAGTGCCGGATCGAGTCCGTCGGCTCGATGAAGGTGCGGCCCACGTAGTGGCTGCGCACCAGCCCGAGATCGAAGGGAATGCCGCTCCCTTCCGAGTAGCCGATGGCCGAGGCGACGCCGCTGTCGGGAACAGGGATCACGATGTCGGCATCGGCGGGGTGCTCGGCAGCCAATCGCCGACCCATCGCCTTGCGTGCCTTCCACACGCTGCGCCCGAAGACGAGGGAGTCGGGCCGGGCGAAGTAGACCAGCTCGAAGATGCAGTGACCGCGCCGGTCGGCGTGGAGCTCCTGGGGCTTCAGCGACTTCAGGCCGTGCTCGTCGAGGATCACCATCTCGCCGGGCTCGATCTCCCGGATGAACTCCCCCTCGATGAGATCGAGGGCGCAGGTCTCGCTCGCCAGCACGTAGGACCCCTTCAGTCGCCCGAGAACCAGCGGGCGGAAACCGAGGGGGTCGCGCACGCCGATGAGCTTCGAGTCGGTGAGGAAGAGCAGGGAGTAGGCGCCGTGCACCCGGCGAAGCGCCTCGACGATGCGCTCCTCCACCGTGGCCGCGTGGGAGCGGGCGATGAGGTGCACGAGCACCTCGGTGTCCATCGTCGACTGGAAGATGGAGCCGTCTGCTTCGAGCTCGGCGCGCACCCGGCGTGCATCGACGAAGTTGCCGTTGTGGGCAACGGCGATGGAGCCGCCGGCGTAGTCCACCGAGAAGGGCTGCGCGTTCTTGATCTGGGAGGCCCCGGTGGTGCTGTAGCGCACGTGTCCGATGGCGACCTCACCGGGCAGGCGCGCGAGCACCTCCTCCACGAAGATGTCCGCCACCAGCCCCATGGCGCGGTGGCCGTAGAGTTGCCTCCCGTCGCTCGAGACGATGCCGGCGCTCTCCTGACCGCGGTGCTGCAGCGCGTGCAGCCCGAGATAGGTGAGGTTGGCCGCCTCGGGATGTCCGAAGATCCCGAAGATCCCGCAGTACTCTTTCAAGCGGTCGAACACGGCGCACGAATGTGTTCCATCGGGCTTGCCCTGGCAAGCACATTGCCGGGAGAACGGGACCCATGGGTCGCCTCTCCAAACTCCTCTTCGCCTTCCTGATCCTCCTCCTCGGAGCCTACGCCCTCCTCTCCATCGACTGGCGGCCAGAGCGGAAGGTCGAGGTCCTCGCCCGGCACCCGCCGGGGGCGCCCTTCGTCGTCGCCGGCCGGCTCCACGTGGGCGCGGCGGAGCGATCCATCACCCCCGACCACCCGGTTCCTCTCGGGGGCTATGGGAGCCGGCGCGGCGCCACCTTCGAGGGCGTTCGCGACACCCCGAAGGTGCGCGCTGTTGCCCTGGGCGACGGGCGCACGCCGCCGCTCGTCCTCGTGGGCCTGGACCTGGTGCTGGTCTCTCCGCCCCTGGCCGAGGCGATTCGCGCCCGGGCTGCCGAGGCAGGCGCCGGGCCGGTCGTCACCGCGGCCACCCACACCCACAACGGCCCGGGCGGCATCTGGGACAATCCAGTCGCATCGCTCCTGGGTCTCGGGCCCTATGACGAGGCGTACTTTCGCTTCGTCGTGGATCGGACGACGGAAGCGGTCGCAAGTGCCATCGGCGCGATGGAGCCCTCTATTCTCGAATCTGCCCACCTCTATGGCCTCGATCTCTGCGAGAGTCGCATCGAAGGACGAAAGGTGGACGACCGCCTCGACTACGTCCACTTCGAGATGGACTCGGGGGCCGAGGCGGCGCTGCTCGTCTTTGCCTGCCATCCCACCACCCTCGGCGCGAGCGACCGCCGCCTCTCCGCCGAGTGGCCGGGCGCGGTGGCCGAGGCCTTGCCCGGGGTGACGCTGACCTGGCAGGGGGCGGTGGCCGAAGCGACGCCGAAGGGCCCTCGGGGCGAGAAGACGCTCGAGCGGATTGCGACCTCCCTTGCCGAGACCGCGCTCGCCCTGCCCCTCGAGGCAGAGGCGGGGGTGGCTTACCGCGGGGCGACGCTCCGCCTTCCGGCGCCCACGGGGGCAACCGTGGCGCCGCCGGGACTGCAGAATCTGGCCGGAAATCTCTTGACCTGGCTGGCCCCCGATTCAGCGCGGGTGGGGGCGCTGCGCCTCGGAGGGACCGTCTTCTTCCTCACGCCGGGAGAGGTGGCCGCGCCGCTGGCGTCGCGGTGGCGGCGGCGTCTCGGCGAATCGGTGCGGGTGGTCTCCCTG
The DNA here is from genome assembly GCA_964471535.1 of uncultured Myxococcia bacterium. Classification (GTDB taxonomy): domain Bacteria; phylum Myxococcota; class Myxococcia; order SLRQ01; family SLRQ01; genus CAYYHA01. The sequence continues at coordinate 13,273 of CAYYHA010000100.1, forward strand.
GTCGATGGCTACGTGGGCTACCTCGAGACCCCCGAAGCGCTCGCCGCGCGGGCGGGTGAGAGCCGGCAGGCCTACTACGGCGCCGAGCTCATCGAGGCGCTGGCCGAGGTGGGAAAGGCGCTGGTGGCGGAGGTCGAGGCTGCGGCACCAGCAGAGGCGCCCTAGCGCCACCTAGAGGAGGCGGACGCGGCCCGAGGCCAGATCGTAGACGGCGCCAGCGATCTCCACCCCCTGCTCCACCGCCTCGGCGAGCACCGCCGAGTCGCGGGTGAGCGCACGCATCGTTGCGCGCACGTTCGCCTCCACCGCGGCCGCAGGATCGAAGTCCTCGCCGATGCCCTCCAGGATGCGGTCGGTGATGGCGCGGAGGTTCGCCGACTCGGGCGGCGACCCCCGGGACGCCTCGGTCGCCGCGCGCACCGCGCCGCAGCCCGTGTGGCCTAGGACCAGGATGAGCTTCGTTCCCAG
>CAYYHA010000101.1:0-13724 GCA_964471535.1 uncultured Myxococcia bacterium
GTCGCTTGACAGGGGATGCGGAATGGGTATCGTCACGCGCTTCTAGAGCCAGGGTGCCCCCGTGGGGGTGATGGGTGGGCGAAGGCGACCACCCAGCGTGTTCCGATAGACTTCCAGCAACAAAACGCAGGTAGGTGAGCGGACGGGCAGCATGCCACACCGGCCGCGGTAGGCACCCATGACCGAAGCGTAGACTCGAACAGAGTGGACACGAGAAGAGGGACCCGACCCCGGCAAATACGACCGGGCGGGTGATCGACAATGGGCCGCCCCGGTGGCGCCGGGTGCGTGCCACGGACAGGAGCAGGAACATCCGAAGAGGCAGAGGTCAGGACAGAGAGCGAGACGCTCGGACGAATAAGCGGATTCGTGCCCGCGAGGTGATGGTCATCGAGTCCAACGGCGAGAAGGTTGGCGTGATGCCCATCGAGATCGCCCTGAAGCGGGCCCAGGATCAGGGCCTCGATCTCGTCGAGGTCGCGCCCAACGCCAACCCGCCCGTCTGCAAGATCCTGGACTACGGCAAGTACAAGTATCAGCAGAAGAAGAAGAAGTCGGAGGCACGCAAGCACCAGGTCCGGCACGACCTCAAGGAGGTGAAGCTCCGGCCAAAGACCGACGAGCACGACTACGATTTCAAGCTGAAGCACGTTCGGCGCTTCCTCGAGTCGGGCGACAAGGTCAAGGTGACGGTGATGTTCCGCGGGCGTGAGATCATCCACAAGGACATCGCCATCGACCGCCTGCGAGAGATCGCAAAGAACGTCGAGGACATCGCGAAGGTCGAGGTGCAGCCGCGAATGGAGGCGAGGACCATGCACATGATCCTGGCCCCGGATGCGGCCAAGCTGGCCAAACGAAAGAAGGAAGAGGAGAAACGCGCAGAGGAGTCAGCGCGCCATACCGAAGAAGCTCAGGGTGCGAACACGGGCGGCGAGGCACACAGCAGCAACGCGCCCAGTGTCGACGTCCCAGGCGCCCAGAGCTAGGAGGGTGGGGCAGCCGAGAGAAGGCGTGCCGCAAGGCCTCTCGAAGGCTGCGGATCCGAAGACGAACGAGCCGAACACCGACGGCCGACGACCCTGGCCGAATATGCCGAAACGAAAGGCTGCCCGTCCGTGGCCACGCACAGCGCGCTGTTTGCACGGACTCCAGCCAATCTACCGGGAGACGCCCATGCCCAAGTTGAAGACGAATCGTGGCGCCGCCAAACGCTTCAAGGTCCGCAAGTCGGGCCGCGTGAAGGCGAAGCACAGCAACATGCGCCACATGCTCCACTTCTCGAAGACCCCCAAGCAGAAGCGCCACCTGCGCGGGACCTTTGAGTTGGCGCCGCAGGATGCGAAGAAGGTGAAGCGAGAACTGCTGCCCTATGGGTAGCAGGCTTCGGTGAGAGGCCGAAGCAGGTAAGAAGAAGGCAGGCACCAAGTCGGTGTTGGACACACCGCTCCCGGCCGCGCCCTGCGGGCTGCGCGCCGGGGAGGAGGCGAACGATGCGAAGCAAGAGTTCCGGACCCCAGAGGAATCGACGCCGCAAGCGCATGCTCAAGCGAGCAGAGGGCTTTCGCGGGCGGCGGAAGAACTGCGCCCGGCGCGCCGGGGAGGCGGTGGAGCGGGCCCTCGCCTATTCGACCCGCGACCGCAAGCAGCGTAAGCGGCAGTTCCGTCGCCTCTGGATCGCGAGAATCAACGCGGCCGCCCGGCAGAACGGCCTCTCGTACAGCCGTTTCATGGCCGGACTGAAGAAGGCCTCGGTGGATCTCGACCGGAAGGTTCTGGCCGAGATTGCCTACTCCGACCCGCAAACCTTCGCGGCGCTGGCGGAGACGGCGAAGTCGGCTTGAGCGGCATCGGGTCGACTGGGAGTCCTAGGTGACTGAGGGCCCCACCTCGGAGGCGCTGCTCGAAGCACTGCGGGCGGCCGAGGCCGCCGCCCGTCAGGATCTCGAGGCGGCTCTCTCCGCGCCCGATGCGGAGGCCGCCATCGAGGCGGTACGGCTGCGCTATCTGGGCAAGAAGGGGGAGGTCAGCCGGATTCTGAAGTCGATGGGCCGCATTCCCGCAGAGGAGCGGCCGAAGGTGGGCCAGGTCGCCAATACGGTGCGCGATCAGATCGCCGCCGCCATCGCCGAGAGCAAGACGCGGGCGCGGCAGGCGAAGCTCGAGGCAGAACTCTCAGCGCCGCCGTTGGATGTCACGCTGCCCGGTCGCACGGTCAGGGTCGGCACGCGCCACCCCGTCTCCGCGGTGTGGGACGAGCTAGTGGAGATCATGTCGCGTCTCGGCTACCAGGTGGCCAGCGGCCCGGAGATTGAGGGCGACTGGTACAACTTCGAGGCCCTCGGTATCCCGGAGGCACATCCGGCGCGCGACGAGCAGGACACCTTCTTCCTCGAAGGGATCGCCGCCCCACCGGCGAAGAAGAGCGGCGGCGGGACCGGGCCCGCGCCCGGGGCGGCCGTCCTGCGCACCCACACCTCTCCGGTGCAGATCCGAGCGATGCTCTGGCAGGGGCAGCCGCCGATCCGCATCATCTGCCCGGGCAAGGTCTACCGGCGCGACTCCGACCTCACCCACACACCGATGTTCCACCAGGTGGAGGTGCTCTGCGTCGATCGGGGCATCACCCTGTCGGACCTGAAGGGAAGCCTGCAGGTCTTCGCTCGCGCCTTCTTCGGGCCCGAGACGCGGATCCGACTGAGGCCCAGCTACTTCCCCTTTACCGAGCCCTCGGCGGAAGTCGATGTCACCTGTACCCTGTGCGGGGGAGCAGGCTGCCGGACCTGCGGTGAGACCGGTTGGATCGAGGTGCTGGGCTCGGGGATGGTGGACCCGGTGGTGCTTCAGAACGTGGGCTGGGATCCGGCCGAGTACAGCGGCTTCGCCTGGGGCATGGGCATCGACCGTCTGGCGATGCTGAAGTACCGCATCGACGACCTGCGAATGCTCTTCGAGAACGACGCCCGCTTCCTGGGCCAGTTTCGAGGCATCGGATGAAGGTTTCACGCGCCTGGCTCGCCGAATACATCGAGGGACCACTGCCCCCGCCGGATGACCTCGCCGAACGCCTGACCTTCCTTGGTCTGGAGGTAGAGGCCATCGAGCGGCCGGGGGATGCGTACGAGAAGCGGGTCGTCGTCGAGGTGCGCCAATGCAGCCCCCATCCCCAGGCGGATGCGCTCCGCGTCTGCGAGGTCTTCGACGGGACGGAACTCATTCAGGTGGTCTGCGGCGCGCCGAACGTGCGGGAGGGCGGTCACTATGTCCTCGCCCGGCCCGGGGCGGTGCTCCCCGACGGCACCACCCTGGCGAGCGCCGAGATCCGCGGCGTGCCCTCCCATGGGATGCTCCTCTCCCCACGGGAACTCGGCCTCGGGGACGATCACTCGGGTCTACTCGAGGTGGGCGAAGGGGTGGCGCCAGGAACGACCGCCGCCCACTTCCTAGGTGTGGACGACGTGGTCTTCGTGCTCGGCGTGACGCCCAACCGCCCCGATGCGCTCTCCCATATCGGCGTCGCCCGGGACCTCGCGGCAGCCCTCGAGCTGCCCTTGCGGCTGCCGGGCACCGACGTGGAGGAGGCGGGCGGTCCGGTCGAAGAAGCGGCCACGCTGCGCCTCGAGGACGCGGTGCGCTGCCCCCGCTACTCGGCGCGGGTGGTGGAGTCGATCGCGGTGAGGCCCTCGCCGCCGTGGCTTGCCGCACGACTTCTCGCTTGCGGGGTGCGCGCCATCAACAACGTCGTGGACGTCACCAACTATGTGCTCCTCGAGCTGGGGCAGCCGCTGCACGCCTTCGATCTCGACCGCGTGGAGGAGTCCACCGTGGTCGTGCGGCGTGCGAGGGAGGGGGAGACGCTGCGGACGCTGGATGAGGTGGAGCGCCGCCTCGACCCCGACGACCTGGTGATCGCCGACGCCTCGAGGCCCATCGCGCTGGCCGGTGTGATGGGTGGAGCGAACTCCGAGGTTCATTCCGAGACGCGTCGGGTCCTCATCGAGAGTGCTTACTTCGAGCCGACGGGCATCCGGCACACCGCCCGGCGGCATGGTCTCCACACCGAAGCGAGCCATCGCTTCGAACGAGGTGCGGACCCGGAGATCACAGCGATCGCGGCGAGCCGAGCGGCGGCGCTGCTCGCCGAGTTCGCCGGCGGCACGGTGCGTGCTGGCGTGCTCGATGCTTATCCAACTCCAATCCCGAGGCCCACGCCCCGGCTGCGCTGGGAGCGCACCACGCAGGTGCTCGGGCTCGCGATCCCGCCGGCGCGCCAGAAGGCGATCCTGGGCCGGCTGGGATTCGAAGTGGTGGAGGAGGATGCTGAAGGCGTGCGTGTGCGTGCACCGAGCTTTCGCACCGAGATGGAGCGGGAGATCGATCTCATCGAAGAGGTGGCTCGGGTCTACGGCCTCGAGCACGTGCCCGCCACGCTGCCTCGACTCTCCGTGGAGGAGGGCACCCTCCCGGCGGAGCGTGCCGCGGCGGCACTGGAGCGGGATCGGCGGGACGAGGTGGTCCGCAGGCTGCATCTGGCGGCGCGGGCGGCGGGGCTCCTGGAGGTGGTGAACTACAGCTTCCTCTCCCCGGAGGAGGTGGAGGCAACCCTCGCGCCCGCCAAGGCCGGTGCACCGGGCTCTGAGGCCGCACCGCTGGAGCTGCCCTGGGATCGCCCCATCCGCATCGCGAATCCCCTCTCGGCGGAGCAGTCCGTGATGCGCACGCTGCTCTTGCAGAGCCTGCTTAGCAACCTGCGCCGCAACCTGCGGGCCGGGGTGGAAGATCTCGGTCTCTACGAGATCGGTCGGGACTACCTGCCTGGCCCCGATGGGATCGCCATGGAGCACGAGCGCATCGGCGGGGTGCTCATGGGGCGGCGCTGTCTCGGCGGATGGAACGTGGCCGAGCGGCAGGTGGAGTACTGGGACGCCAAGGGCATCGTCGAGGCTCTGCTGGCGGCCGTTGGGCTGGACGCGCCCCAGGTGACCTGGGCGCTGGCTGGTGCGGCTCGCCCGTGGCTGCATCCCCGGTCGGGGACCCTCGTGGCGGTGGAGGGCCGGCCGGTGGGGTGGCTGGGCGAGGTCCATCCGCTGGTGCGGGAGCGCTTCGACCTGCCCCGGGAGGTCGTTGCCTTCGAGCTGGACTTGGATGCGCTGGTGGCGGTCGCCCGGCTCCTGCCCGAGTACCGAGGAGTGCCCCGCTTCCCCCCAGTCCTGCGCGACCTCGCCGTGGTGGTGGACGAGGCGGTGCCGGCGGGAATGGTGGCGGCGCTTCTACGCGAACCCACCAAGGAGGCGGCCCGCTTGGGGGCGCGGGTGGCCGAGGTGCGTCTCTTCGATGTGTACCGTGGGGAGCAAATCGGCCCCGGGAAGAAGTCCCTCGCGTTTGCCGTGCGTTACCAAGCGGACGACCGGACGCTCACCGATGCGGAGGCCGCCGCGCTGCATCAGGCGCTGGTGGCGCGCCTTGCCTCGGAGCTGGGCGCGGAGCTGCGGCGCTGAGGATCGAGCGAGCGCTCTTCCGATGTCTCCCGCGCGGCCACCTTGCCGCCTCGCGCAAGGGGGCTTCAACGACGGCGGCGGATCCGGTATGCATGGGCCCCGACCTGGCCGGGGAGAACTCGATGGGATCCTCCGTGAAGGCGAGCCGCGGGGCCGTGGGGACCCATGCGGTGGACCAGGGCGGTAGACAAGCCGTCACAGAGCCCGGCACGGTCGCATCCACAGTGGATGGAGTGAAAGGGACCCGAGGACCTCTTGCCAAGGGAGTGGCCATATGACGACGCCAGATCAGGGAGCACAAGCAGGCATGCCGCAGGAAGCACCGCCGTCCCCCGCGAAATCGGGAGGCAACGGGGTGGCTATCGCCGCACTCATCATCGCCATCCTCGCGTTGATTGGTGCCTTCTTCCCCTTCGTCGGACTGGGCCTGGCGGTGCTCGCCCTCATCCTGTCCATCATGGGGATGAAGAAGGCCGGGCAGGTCGGTTCCGGCAAGGGGCCCGCGGTCGCGGGTCTCGTCATCTCGATCCTGGCGATCATCGGCGGCGGCGCCACCACCGCGTGCACCGTGTGCATCGGCGGTGCAGTGAAGGCGGGCCTCGACGAGTGCGAGCGTCAGGCCAAGCAGGCCGGCTACGAGAGCTGCGACGAGTACATGAAGGCGCAGAACGAGGCCGATAGCAAAGAGTTCGAGGATGCGATGAAGCAGCTCCAAGACAAGCTCAACAAGGAGCTGGAGAACTCAGGTGAAGGCCAGGGCGAATAGCCCACAGACTGCGCAGGGGGTGAGGCTGGGTCCGATGCCCGGCGTCGCCTCCCGCGCGTAAGGCCGGTCCCCTTGAGCCCCGACGCCAGGTCACCGGGGCAGGGTGCCGCCGGCGAGTCGACGCCTCGGTCCGAAGCGCCTCGGGCACAGACGCCGGCCGCAGCGGGATCGAGCCCGGGCCCACGAAGCGGGGCGGTGCCACCCGCGGGTCCCGCGCGAGGCCCTTCGCCCGATCCCACCCGATTCGGGGGCCGGGCGAAGGCCGCGCTGGCGCTGGCACTCCTAGGCCTTCTGCTCGCGGCCTGGACCCCGGCGGCTCTGCTCCTGGCGGTGGCCGGAACGTGGCTCGGCTGGCGCACCTTGCGGCGCGGCGGACCCTCGACCGCCAGCCTGGCCCTGCTGGCCCTCGTCATGGGAGCCACCGGCGTGCTCATCTGCTCCCTGCGAATCGTCGTATGGGTTGGAGCCGCGCTGGGGGAGAAGGGTCCGCCCCCGGAACTCCTCGACCGCATCGCGGCGGAGCAGGGCTTCGAGGACGGGCAGGCGCTGCTCGAGGCGGCGGAGGCGGCGCGCGAGCGCCTGGAGGAGGCACCGCAGTGACGCCTTGGATCCTCGCCGAGTGGACGCACCCGGTGACGGGCCGGCCACTGCTCGTCACCAGCTATGGCGTCCTGATGCTCGCGGGGGCGATCGCCGCGCTCGCTCTGGGCCAGCTCCTGGCACCGCGCCGCCAGATTCCCCGCTTCGACCTCTTCGCGGGTGGAGTGCTTGGCATCGCTGCGGGCCTCCTCGGTGCCAAGGCCCTCTTCCTGCTCCTGCACGGCCCGGAGCTGGTGGCGCGGGCAGGATGGGGCGCGCTCCTCGATGGGGGCGGGGTGGTCTGGTACGGGGGCGCCATCGGTGGCGCCACCGCCTTCGCCCTCTACTGCCGTGTCTACCGCCTGCCGTTGCCCTCGGCCCTGGATCTCGCCGCACCGATGGCCGCCCTAGGTCAGGCCTTCGGGCGGGTCGGCTGCTTCCTCGCTGGGTGCTGCCACGGCGCCCCCTGCGCGCCGGGAGCCCTTGCGGTGGTGTACCCGCCAGGCCGCCTGGCGCCACCGGGGGTCCCGTTGTACGCGGTGCAGCTCTACGAGGCGTCGGGGCTCCTCGTCTTGGCGCTCGCGCTCTCGCTCGCGGTATGGCGCGGCCGGCGCTGGCCCCGTGGTGCCGTCGCCTGGCTGTGGCTACTCGCCTATCCGTGCCTCCGCTTCGTCCTGGAGTTCTTTCGCGGCGACGATCGCGGTGGCCACTTCGGCCCCTTCTCCCCCTCGCAGGCGATCTCGCTCGTCCTCTTCGCGGCCGCACTCGCCATCGCGGTCGCGTGGCATCGCCGCCGCCTCGTCGCTGCGCCGCCGGCGAACCGGCCCGCGGAGGCAGCTGCACGCCCTGGGCATGGCGTTGACAGCACCGGCGCCAACGTGGCGTAGTCGACGCATGACGAAGGCCGACATCATCGAGACCGTCTACGAGAAGGTGGGGTTCTCCAAGAAGGAGAGCGCGGAGATCGTGGAGATGGTGTTCGACACGATGAAAGAGACCCTGGAGCGGGGGGAGAAGATCAAGATCTCCGGCTTCGGAAACTTCATCGTACGGGAGAAGAAGGCGCGCATCGGCCGCAACCCCCAGACGGGGGACGAAATCGAAATCTCGGCTCGGCGGGTGCTCACCTTTCGGCCGAGCCAGGTGCTCAAGCAGGCGCTCAACTCCTAGCCGTGGGGGCGAGGCACACGAGGCGGCCCACCTCACTCGCCCGCGGCGCGGAGGCCACGGTGGCCGCACCAGAGGAGAAGGCGCGGCCACGACAGGAGGCGGGGGGGCGCCGCGGGGCGCCTCCGGTGCCGCCAGAAGAGATCCCGGACCGCAAGTACTTCCGCATCGGCGAGGTGGCTTCGATGTTGGGGGTGCGCCCGCATGTCCTGCGCTATTGGGAGACCGAGTTCCGCGGACTGAAGCCGGCGAAATCGGCCAGCGGGCAGCGGCTGTACCGGCAGCAGGATCTCCTGCTGCTCTACCGCATTCGCCACCTGCTCTACGAGGAGCGCTTCACCATCGAGGGCGCCCGCGCAAAGCTGAAGGAAGCGCCCACTGGTACGCCGTCGCCCGCAGCGCCGCGACCGGCGCGGGACCGCCGGGCCGGCCTCCTGAAGCTGAAGGAGGCCGTCGAGGATCTGCTCGACTTCGTGGATCGCCATCCGGGGCCGGGTGCAAAGCCGGGGGAGCGGGGCGGTGGTTGACACTGCTGCCAGCCGGGGCATAGAAATCCGCTTCTCGAACGACGGGACGTGGCGCAGCTTGGTAGCGCACTTGCTTGGGGTGCAAGAGGTCGCTGGTTCAAATCCAGTCGTCCCGACAGGTGCCGCCCCCGGGGCCGAGGCTCCGGGGGCGCGTCCCTGACCCTCTCGCCCCGGACATGCCCCCCCGGACATGCCGAGAATCCTCATCTCCAACGACGATGGCATCGGCTCGCCGGGAATCAGGGCCCTCGCCGCGGCGATGCGTCCCCTCGGCGAAGTGACCGTGGTCGCGCCCGATCGGGAGCAGAGCGCGGCCAGCCACGCCATTTCGCTGCACCGCCCGCTGCGTCTCACCGAGGTCGAGCCGGGGTGGTGGCAGGTCGACGGAACTCCCACCGATGCCGTCTACCTGGGCATCCACCACCTGATGAAGGGAAGCCCGCCCGATCTCGTGGTCAGCGGCATCAACCTGGGCGCGAACCTCGGCAACGACGTGACCTACTCGGGCACCGTGGCAGCGGCGTTCGAGGGCTGCCTCTTCGGTATTCCATCGGTGGCCTTCTCCCTGGTCGCACGGGCGCCCAAGCACTTCGATGCGGCGGTCCGCTTCGCCCGGGCGCTCGCCACACGCGTGCTCGACGTGGGGCTGCCCGAGGGGGTTCTGCTCAACGTGAACCTCCCCAAAGGAGAGCCGCGCGGTTGGAAGGTCACCCGGCTCGGACGACGGAGCTACGGGGAGCAGGTCGAGGAACGCCTCGATCCCTGGGGACGCAGCTACTACTGGATCGGCGGAACGGAGACGGCGCACGCAGACATCCCTGGCTCCGACTGCAACGCCGTCTTCGACGAGGGGTTGGTCTCGGTCACGCCACTGCACCTCGACCTGACGCACGCCCCGTCCGTGCCCAAGATCGCGAAGTGGCGCCTCGACGGCTGGGAGGCACGAGGCGGTGCCTGAGATGAGCGTGGCAGCCGGCCGCCCCGGCGTTCTCCGCCGCCTCTACGACTGGGTGATCGGCTGGGCGGGCAGCCGCTGGGCCGTGCCCGCCCTGGCCCTGCTCGCCTTCAGCGAGGCGAGCTTCTTCCCCATTCCCCCCGATGTGCTGCTTCTCGCCATGGCGCTGGCGCGGCCGCGGCGCGCCCTGCACTATGCGGCCGTCTGCACCCTTGCTTCCGTGGCCGGGGGCGTGCTCGGCTATGGCATCGGGGCGGGGCTGATGGACGCAGTGGGTTGTGCCCTCGTGAAGGCCTACAGCGGAGAGGCGGTCTTCGACCTCTTGGCAGCACGCTTCACCCAGCACGACTTCTGGGCGGTCTTCGTCGCGGCGGTCACCCCCATCCCGTACAAGATCTTCACCATCACCGCCGGTGCGGTGGGCTCCGATTTTTGGACCTTCCTCACTGCCAGCCTCCTTGGCCGACCCGTGCGCTTCCTCGCCCTCGCGCTGCTCGTCTACTTCGTCGGGCCCCCGGTGAAGCGTTTCATCGACCGCTACTTCAACCTGCTCTCGGTGGCCTTCGTGGTGCTCCTCCTCGGCGGCTTCGCGCTCGTGAAGGGGCTGCGGGGAGGCGCCGACGAGGGGGGGCCGGCGGCCGCCGATTCGGCCTACCTGCGGATGTGCGGCGGGCAGGGCGAATGATACGGTTTCGCCCATGGAACGCGTGAAATCGCTCATCCGAGACGTCCCCGACTTCCCCCGGGAGGGCATCCTCTTCAAGGACATCACACCCGTGCTCGGCGATCCCGAGGCCTTCGAACGGGTGGTGGGCGGCCTCCACGAGGCACTCGAAGGGGTGGAGGCGACGAAGGTGGTGGGCATCGAGTCTCGGGGCTTCATCTTCGGTGCCGCGGTCGCGCGCAGCCTGGGAGCCGGGTTCGTCCCGGTGCGAAAGCCCGGCCGCCTGCCCTACAAGACCCGGCAGGTGCACTACGAGCTGGAGTACGGGACCGACACCCTGGAGATTCACGAAGACGCAGTGCACGCGGGCGACCGGGTGGTGGTCGTCGACGACCTCCTGGCCACGGGGGGCACGGCGGAGGCGACGGGCCGCCTGCTTGCGCAGCTCGGAGCGGAGGTGGCCCGCTTCGCCTTCGTCATCGAACTCGCGTTCCTGAAGGGACGCGAGCGGCTCGGGGAGGAGAAGGTGGTGTCGCTGATCCGCTACTGAGGGACTCCGCCGGGCAGGCGCCGCCTCGCAGGAAGCCTGGTCACGGCGCGCCGACGGCGCGGCGGGTCCGGAGCCTGGGGATGCGGGGCAGGGGGCTGGCCGCTCGGGTGGGCCCGCCTCCGAAGGGCAGGGGACGAGCGGCCCCGACAGGACTCGAACCTGTGGCCTACGGTTTAGGAAACCGCCGCTCTATCCTGCTGAGCTACGGGGCCCTCGGCGCGAGGTCTATCGGGAGACGCACGTGGACGCAAGACGAGATTCCGACGCAGGGCCCCCTCCGGGGCTCGAGGCAACACGGGTGCCGGGCCCGGTCCTCGACGTGCTTCGCCGGCTGAAGGCGGCGGGCCATGCGGCCTACCTGGTGGGGGGCGCGGTGCGGGACCTCATGCTCGACCGACCCAGCCATTCCGCCGCCGACTGGGACATCGCCACCTCCGCGCGGCCCGAGGCGGTCGAGCAGCTCTTCGAGCACACCATCCCGACCGGGGTGGAGCACGGCACGGTGACCGTCGTCGTGGATCACGAGCCCCTCGAGGTCACCACCTTCCGCGGCGAGGGCGCCTACTCCGATGCGCGGCGCCCCGATGCGGTCCACTTCCTCGACGACATCGACGAGGACCTGGCCCGCCGGGACTTCACGATCAACGCGATGGCCTGGGATCCACTGGAGGCGGTGTTCCGGGATCCCTTCGGGGGACGTGAAGATCTCGCGCGGCACCTCGTGCGCGCCGTCGGAGACCCTCTCGAGCGCTTCGCCGAGGATGGTCTCCGCCCGATGCGGGCGGTGCGCTTCGCCACCGTCCTCGGCTTCGACATCGACCGGCCGACCCTGGAGGCGATTCCCCAGCGCCTCGCGCAGTTCGAGCGGGTCGCGATGGAACGGGTCTCGGCAGAGTTGATGAAGCTCCTCCTCGCCGAGGATCCGGCGCCAGGGGTGCGCTGGCTCGCCGAGACGGATCTCTTGCGGCGCATTGCGCCGGAGCTCGAGGGGCAGGTGGAGGCCGCGGCGGTGGCCACGGCCCAGGTGCCGCCGGAGGAGAGGGTGCGTCTCGCGGCCTTCCTCCATCCTCTCGCTCCAGAGGCAGCAGCACGGCGGATCGAGGCGCTCCGCCTGCCGAAGCGTCTTCAGCGCGCGGTTTCGACCCTGCTCGCGGCGCTGCCCGACACCGTCCCCGCCGGGGACGCGGGCCTGCGGCGGCTCCTCGCGCGGGTGGGGCGCACGCTCGCGCCCGACTTCCTCGCCCTGTGGCCCGCGACCCGCCCCAGGGATCCGGCGGTGGCGGCGGCCGCCGAGCGGGCGCGGCGTCTCCTCGCCGAGTCGCCACCCCTGTCCATCCAAGACCTTGCGATCAGCGGGGCGGACGTGATGGCCCATCTGGGCCTCGGGCCCGGCCCCCAGGTGGGGCGCCACCTCGCCCGGCTCCTCGATGCCGTACTGGAGGACCCGCGGCTGAACGAGCGGGAGGCGCTCCTCGCCCGACTCGGCGACGCGGACGAAGCGTGAAGGGGGTAGGGCCGGGAAAGCGGACCCCATCTTCTCCACAGGTTTGTCCACAGGTTGCGGGAGGCCGAGGACGCGCTTCCGGCTCTGTCGCCGCGATCGCACCGAAACACAGTGATCTAGGTCGCCAAAATCTTCATATAAATTGGTGCATTATCTTGATTTTCAAGAAATCACATAAAGGGGCTGTTCGCCGACGGCCAGCGCGCGCCGCGCTGTGGACAAGCTGGGGAGAACGGCCGAGAGGGCCCCGTTCAGCGTAGCTTTTCCAGCAGCACCAGGGCTTCGAGGCGGGCGCCCACCTCGCGGGCGAGCCGGCCCATCAGCTCCGCCGCGGGGAGGGTGCGGCCCTCCGTGGCTACATCACCGTAGAGGAGGGCGACCAGGCGCGCATCGAGGTACACCGGCTCGATGTGGGCCGCCGGAGGTGCGCTTCCCAGGAGCGCGAGCCAGGGGTCGTCACCCGCCATCTCGATGGCCCCCTGCAGGGGGTGCTCCAGGAGCACCACACGCCACAGGACCGAGTCCGCCTCCTCGTCCAGGTCGAAGGCGGCCACCTGCATCGGGTCCAGACTTCCGCCGGCGGCCCAGCCACTCAACCGCTGCCGGTGGAGGCGCAGCAGCGCGGTGCGCTCGAAGGCCTGTTCGAGAAAATGCAGCGCCGCCGCCGCGACCTCGGCCGCGTCGCGCGCACCCCGGAGACGGCGCACCGCCTCCTCGAGGGCCGCGTGGAGGGAGGCGCCCTCCGCCTCGGCGGGGCGGGTCGCCGGCGCGTCGCGGGGAGGCTGGGGAAGTTCACCGCGCCGCTCGAGGGAGATCCGTCCCAGGGGCACGTTGCCCAGCGGCGCGGACAGGGGCCGAAAGGCGGGCGACGATGCCTCCGCCGGGCTCGGGTCGGGCGCCTCGCGCGCCGGCCCGGTGTCCGGGGGCGCTGCGGCGGCACCGCCGCCTCCGCCGGGGCCTCCACGCCGCTCCCGCGCGGGGCGCCGCTCCGGACCCTCCGTGGGGTATTCGGCTGCTTCCGAGTCCACTGCTGCTTCCGAGTTCGCTGCCCTCGAATCCCCGGTGGGGGGCTCCACGGGCGGCTCGCTTGCGGGCCCGGGCGCCGCCGGTCCCTTGCGGCGGACGAGGGGCAGCACCACCTCGGGCGCCTCCTCGCGAAAGAGCTCCGCCAGCTCCCCGCTGGCGGGCTCCACGACCTCGAGGTGCGGGTCCGCCGCGGTCCGCATCCCCGGGGGCACCGGGTCCTGTGCGGGAGCGGGGGGCACCGGGAGGCCCCCGGCGAGATGCTGCAGGTCTCCGGGCAAGACCAGGCCGTAGCGGAGCGCGAGCGCAGCGGCCAGGTGCCGCGGATCTGCGGCCATGGGGTACACGGCAAGGCCCGCCGCGGCGGCGATCCGCTCACAGGCGTCACGGTCGGTGGGGTCGTCGAGGGCGACCCAGAGGCCAGGCGTCCCCGTTGGGCCCGGGCCGAGGGCGACAGGCAGGGCAAGGTGGCTGCGGGCCAGATCCGAGGG
>CAYYHA010000102.1:0-13319 GCA_964471535.1 uncultured Myxococcia bacterium
GTCCACGAGGACCGGCAGGCCAAGGGGCCCTCGGCCCTCGCCTACCGAAGCCTGCCCGTCCGCCACTGGGACCGCTGGTTGCCTGCGACCCGGGCGCACCTCCTCGCCTTCGATGCACAGGGGGGTTCGCGCGTCGACCTGACCCCGGAGGTGGATCGTGAACTCCGGGAGGCCGCCTTCGCCGTCACCCCCGACGGCCGCGCCGTCGTGACGACGTGGCGGGCGGTGGGGCCCGATGGCATCGAATCGGCCTCGCTGTGCCGCTTCGATCTCGAGCAGGGGACACGGAGCACGCTGGCCACCGCCCGGTGCGAGAGCTACGGGCGCCCGGCGCTCTCTCCCGACGGCGCTTGGGTGGCCGCCCTCTGCGAGCGCCGACACCGGGACCGGGCGCCCACCGTCGAGCCCCACCTCGTGCCCCTCGAGGGGGGCTCGGTGCGCACGCTCGCCCTCGGCGAGCCCCTCCATCCCCGTGAGCTCCTCTTCGGAGCCGATGCCGAAACCCTCGTCCTCGCGGCCGAGGCCGGCTGGCATGCGCCCGTCTTTCTCCTCGGGATCGAGACCGGGGAGCTGGTGCGCGTTACGGCTCCGTCCGCCGGGGGTAGCCACGAGGGTCTGCGCCTCGCCCCGGACGATGCGGTCGTCTACGGAATCCGCCACGGCACCTTCGCGCCCCCCGAGCCCTTCGCCTGTCGCCTGGCGGCGGAAGAGGTGCCCCGTTCGCTGGGCGGGCTCTCCGGCTTCGAGTCCACCCCCGCGAGCCGAGCGGCAGCCCCGGTCCGCTTCGAGCGGCTGCAGGTGCGCGTCCGCGACGGCACGCCGGTGGAGGTGGGCCTCCTCCTCCCAGGCGGCACGGGTCCCCACCCCCTCGTGACCTGGGTGCACGGCGGCCCGCTGTCTGCCTGGCGGGATGGCTGGCACTGGCGCTGGAACCCGCTCGTCTTCGTCGCCCAGGGCTATGCGGTGGCGTTGCCCAACCCGGCGGGGAGCACCGGCTACGGGGCGGCGATGGCCGACCGCATCTGGGGCAACGTGTGGGGGGAGGCCTGCTTCCACGATCTCATGGACGTGCAGGACGCGCTCGAAGCGCGGCCCGAGATCGACGCCCGGCGCACCGGGGTGATGGGGGGATCCTTCGGCGGCTACATGGCCAACTGGATCGGCACCCAGACCGATCGCTTCCGCTGCATCGTCACCCATGCGAGCCTCTTCGATCTTCGTGCCTTCTACGGGCGCACCGATCACCCGGCCTGGTTCGCCCTGGAGATGGGCGGTGTTCCCTGGGCGCTGGGCGAGTCCTTCGACCGCTACGCGCCCGCCGCCCACGTCGAAGGCTGGCGCACGCCCACCTTGATCCTCCATGGCGAGCGGGACTACCGAGTCCCCGTGGGCGAAGGGCTGGCACTGTTCTCTGCGCTGGTCACGCTCGGTGTGGAGGCGGAGCTCGTGGTCTACCCGGACGAGAACCACTGGATTCGGCGGCCCCGGAACATCGAGGACTGGTACGGGCGGTGCCTCGACTTCCTCCGGCGGCACCTGGGGTGAGGAGAATGCGCAGGACGGTGATCGGCGCGGCCGCGGCAGAGGGAGGCAGGCGGGGATACGGGTGCAGAGGCCGCGTTGGACCGGTGGCCGCTCTGGTCTCGGCGTGTGGGCTCCTCGTGGCCTGCGCCGGAAGGCCCGTGACCCCATCCGACACACCACCTGCGCCGGTTCCGAAGCCGCCTCCGGGGGAGCCCCTCGCCGTGGCGCGCGAGGCAGCGCGGGGGGAGGCGGGCCTCCCGCAGCTGGCGCAGCGGGCGCTGCGGCCGGGGCAAGGGGCGCGGGTGAAGCGGCTCGCGGTGCGGGCCATCGCCCGGGTGGGTGGCGCCGAGGCGGTGACCTGGCTGCGGGGCTTTGCGCGCAGCGAGGATCCGGTACTGCGTGGCGCCGCGATCGAGGGACTCGGCATCGCCGGGAGTGAGGCCGACGCAGCCGCGGTGGCGGCCGCCTGGGACGACCCGGCGTTGCAGGCGGGACGGGAGCGAATCCTGTGGGCGCTGGGGCGCATCGGCACCCCGCGGGAGGAGGGCATCTTCGTCTCTGCGCTGCTTTCCGGTGACTCCGCCCTGGTGGCGGCCGCGGGTCGGGCGCTGGGCGTCTGGGGGCGCCGCGGCCTTCCGCTCTCGCCCCGGGTGCGCGACGCGCTCGCGCAGGCGCTCGCGCACCCAGAACCCGATGCCCGCTTCGGTCTTGCCTACGCGCTTGCCACCGCCGCGGAGCCCGGGAAGGCCGATATCGATCTCTTGGCCTCGCTGCTCGGAGAGGAGGCGCCCGAGGTGCGGGCGCTGGCAGTCCGTGGCCTGGCGCGCCGCGGGGAACTCGGCCCGGTGGAGGCGGGCCTCGCCGACCCCGACTGGCGCGTGCAGGTGGAGGCGGTGCGCGGTCTCTCGAGCGCCGAGGCGGGCGAGGCGGGACGCAGGCGCCTCGTCCAATGGCTGGGCGCATGGACGGGTCGTCTCGAGGCCCCCCGGGCCCACGCCCCTCTCGAAGCGCTTCGCCGCCTTTGGCCGCACACCGACGAGGAGGCGGTGGGGGCGGCCTTCACCGCGCTTGCGGAGAGAAAGATCGAGGGCGAGCCCCTGGCCTTGGGGGAGTGGGCCTGCCTCCTTGCTGCCGGGCGGACGCGGCAGAGCGCTCGGGCGGCGCCCCTCCTCGGCTGTCCCCGGGGACCCTGGCCCCTCGCCGCCTGGGCGAAGCTCGTTGCGGCCCTGGTGGAGAAGGGCAGCGAGGCTTTCGATGTCGCGGCGGTGGAGCCGCTGCTCGCGCACGCGGAGCCGGGCGTGCGCGCGCCCCTTCTCGCGGCCGCCCTGCACGCCCCCGACCCCAAGGTGCGCGCGCTCGGCCTCGAGCGCGCAGCGGCCGCCCTCGCCGACGACGTACCGATCGTCGCGGCGGCGGTGGCCGACGCCCTGGCGGAGGAGGCGCGGTCGGCGCATCCGAGCGAGCCTGGGCCGGGCCCCAAGGTCGAAGCGGCGCTCGTCGCGCGGGCGCTCCGTGAGGTGGACTCGGATCCGGCCCTGGGGATCTCCTTCGTCGATGCGGTGGGTGCGCTATCGATCGAGGCGGGAAAGGAGGTGTGTCTTCGTGCGGCGCGCCACGCCAATCGGAGCGTGCGGGAGCACGGTCTCACCTGCCTCGCCGAGCTCGGGGTGGGGGTGCACTTCGTCGGAGCGCGGCAAGCGCCCAAGCCTCCACCGGTGGATCTGGCCTCGGTGCTCCGCGGGCCCCTCCGCCTCGTCTTCGAGACCACGAAGGGGCGCCTGGTCGTGGCGCTCGAGGCGGAGGAGGCACCGTGGGCGGCCGCCTCGATGGCATCGCTGGCCGGCGCAGGATTCTACGATGGGACCGTCATCCACCGGGTGGTGCCCAACTTCGTGGTGCAGGGTGGGGACCCCACGGGGAGCGGCTACGGCGGGCCCGGTTATGTGCTTCCCGCCGAGCCGGGGGGCACCTTCCCCCGCGGCGCAGTGGGAATCGCCGACGCGGGTTGGGAGACCGGGGGCTCCCAGTTCTTCGTGATGCACGCGGAGGCGCCGCACCTGTCGGGGCGCTACACGCGGGTGGGTCGGGTCGTCGAGGGTCTCGAGGTCGTCGACCGGTTGCTCGTGGGGGACCGGATCCTCTCCGTTCGACGCGCCGGTGTGGCAGCCGGCGCCGGTGTGCCCCGTGCGCGCAGCGACGGGGCTTCGGCACCGGGCCCACATCGGGCGGCGAACCACAGCCCGATGCCCGCATCCGAGGAGCCGCGGCGGCATGCTCCGTGACCGCTTCCTCGCCGGGCTGGCGCGCCTCACGACGCACCATCCGCGGCGGGTTCTCGCAGCGGCGGTGCTGCTGACGCTGGCCAGCGCCTACCTGGCCGCGGGGCTACAGCTGGAGCTCTCCATCGGGAAGCAGCTACCCGAGGATGCGCCGGAACGCCGCCTCCTCGAGTATGCCAACGAGAACTTCGGGGGGATGGACCTGCTCTTCGTCGTCATCCGGGGGACCAAGGATCGCGAGCGCCTCGCAGCGGCGGCGGACCGGGCGGCCGAGGCGCTGTCGAAGATAGAGGGGTACGTCGCGCAGGTCTTTCACTCAGTCGACCTCTCCTTCTTTCGCGACCGCGCGCTTCTCTATTCGCGACCCAAGGACCTCCGCGCGCTCCTCGAGCGCCTGGACGGCGGGGGAAGCGGCGCTCGGGCGCTCCGGGCGCTCTTCTCTGCATCACGCCTGGGGACCCTCCTGGGCGCGGCGGGCACGCTCATGGAGTCGGAGATCGTCGAGAGCGAGGGAATCGCCGAGGGAGACTCGCAAGAGGCGGTCCGATGGCTCGATGCGCTCCTCGCCCTCGTCGAGGACGCGGCAGGCGAGCGGCCGCCGGAGGCCCACGACGTGCTCGGCGATCTCTTCCAGGAGCGAGACGCACACGCGGCGCTCGAGGACGCAGCGTGGGTCGGCCGGGGAGAGCGAAGCCCCGTGGTCGGCGACCGGCTCTACTTCTTCTCGCCCAGGCGAGATGCGGTCCTCCTCTTCGTCCGGCCCACCCGCCAGGACTACGACTACGGCTTCTCGGAACAGATGCTCGCGCGCGTCGAAGCGGCCATGAACGAGGCGCTGGCCGGGACGGGGCTCACCTGGGAGGCGACCGGGAACCTCGCGGTGATGTACGAGGAGAATCAGGTCATCACCCGCGACATGGCCCTCACCAGCACGGTGGCACTCGCCGGCATCCTTGGGCTGTTCTTCCTCTTTTTCCGGCGGCTCGGCTTCCTGCTTGTCGCCGGTGTGCCGCTGGCCCTCTCGGTGGTGTGGACCTTCGGCTTCGTGCGCCTCGCCTTCGGGAGCTTCAACATCGTCACCGCGATCTTCGCCCCCATCCTTCTCGGCCTCGGGATCGACTTCAGCATCCATCTCCTTAGCCGGTGGCTGGAGGAGCGCCGTGGTGGCGCCGACTCCGCCACAGCGGCACGGCGAGCGGTAACCGTGACGGGGCGGGGACTGCTCACCGGCGGCTTGACCACTGCAAGCGCCTTTCTGGCGATGACGATTGCCAGCTACCGGGGCATGAGCCAGATGGGTTGGGTCGCGGGAGTCGGGATCCTGCTGGAGTTTGCGGCGATGATCACCCTCGTGCCCGCGCTCCTGACCCTCTTCGGAGATCGTCTCCTTGGCGCTGGGGTCCAGGCCTCCTGGGGAACCATGTTCAGCGATTGGTTGTCTGTTCGGGTCATGCGTCATCCTCGGGCGGTCCTCTTCGCGGCAGCCGTGATCAGCGCTCTCGCTGCATTCTCGGTCACGAAGGTGCGCTTCAACTACGACATGCGGGAGATCGATCCGCAGGACATGCCGTCGATCGTCGCGATGAAGCGCCTCGAGCAGGAGTTCGGCATGTCCGTGGACTACGGCATGGTGCTCGCCGACGACCAAGAGGAGGAGAGGCGGCGGGTGCAGGCACTCGAGCAGAAGGCGACGGTGGGAAAGGTAGACTCCAGCCTGGTCTACCTCCCTCGGTCGCAGGAGGAGACGCTCGATCTCGCCCGGCAGTTGCTCGATCGCCTGCAGGCAACGGAGCAGGGGCGCGGGGAAGCAGAGGCACCGGCGCAAGGGGCCCAGCCGTCCGAGGGGGCCGTGGAGGGCGAGGGGCTGCGGCGCCTCGCCCGGGCCGCACGGGCGGTGGTGCAGACGGCGGTGCTCGCAGGTGAGTTCGAGGTCGAAGACCGGGCTCGGGCCCTGGCCGAGAAGGCGGAGGCGCTCGCCGCGCGCTTCGAGGCATCGGGCCCCACACAGCGGGCGAGAGAGATCGCCCGTCACATCGTGGCGGAGCGGGAACGGATGCGCCGCGCCACACGGGCAGCCATCGAGGCAGGTGGACTCGACGTCGACGACCTACCCGAGTCGATTCGCCAGAGCTACGTGGGGCGCGACGGGCGCCGTCTCATCTATGCCTATCCCAGAGAGAACCTCTGGGACGAGCGCTTCATGGGCCGCCACGTGGCCGAGTTGAAGGAAGTGGGGGGCGACGATGTCCTCGGCATTGCGCTGCTCTTCCACGCGCTCATCACCGGTGTGATGGAGGACTTCGGCAAGGCGTCGCTGCTGTCGCTGCTGGCGGTGATCGCCTTCCTGCTGCTTGACTTTCGCCACCTCGGCCGCGTCCTGCTCGCGCTGATCCCGCTGGCGGCGGGCGCTCTGTGGATGCTCGGCCTCTTGCCGCCGCTGGGGATTCGCCTCGACTACGTCAACATCGCGATGGTCCCCATCATCCTCGGGATCGGGATCGACGACGGCGTGCACATGCTCCACCGGTACCTCGACGACCGGGCCAGCGGTGCCAGCCGCCAGGCGGCGATTCGCGATATGGCGCACCACACCGGCCATGCGGTGCTCCTGACCACGTTGACCACCGCGGTGGGCTTCGGGTCCATCGGACTCGCCGAGCACAATGGCCTCAAGGGACTCGGGATCACCGTGGGTCTCGGCATCCTGGCGTGCTACCTCGCCTCGGTCACGCTGCTGCCGGCGCTTCTTGCCCTGCGATCTGCTGCGTCGGACGCAGGGGAAGAGCGGTGAGCGCGGGCTGGGCCGTGGGGCGTCCCGGCCGTTACAGCCGGATCGAGAGCGAGGCACCGGTGCGATCCAGCGCCGGGTCCCACCGCCTAGGCGCCGCCGCTGAGCGCCACACCGAGCTCCTTGCGGAGCAGCAGGTGATCGGGAGCGAGGGCGAAGCGCACCAGCTCACGGAGTGTCACGCGGCTGACCTCGCCCTCCGCGCGCAGCGCCTCCACCGCGCGTTGGGGCGTGCCCGCGAGCAGCAGGCCCGCCCGGACGGCCGTGTGCTCCACCGCCTCGGCGAAGCGCCGGAGATCCACGGTCTCCAACGAAGAGACGTAGGCCAAGGCCGCCGGACCGAGCTGCTTCAGTTTGGAGTCGGGCAGGCTCCGCTCCAGCTTCTTGGCGAGGGTCGTGACCTCGGGTGTCGGTGGAAGCGGCAGCTTCCCCGCGTGTCCGGCGGCGACCGCCGCAGCGTCGAGGAGTGCCTTGAGCTGGGGGAGATCGAGGACACGGGCCGGGTACCAAGCGGGCAGCACACCGATGAGCGCCCGCGCGGCGTGGAAGCGGAGCAGCTCCGGGGCGATGCGGCGGGTGCCGAGGACGATCTCCGGCGCCACGGTGAGCAGCGGCCGCGACGCGATCTGGGCCCGGAAGACCTCCTCCTGGCCGGGCAGACCCAGGTGGACGTCGGCGGCGGGAATGGCCAGCGTCCGCACGGTGGTCAACAGCGCCTCCGCCACCTGATCGGCGGCGGGTCCCGCGTCGCTGGAGAACGGACCGCCGCTTCGCTCCCGGGCCGCCCGTCCGCTGGGCGCGAAGAGTGCGGCGCCCTCCGTGCCCAGAACCGCGATGAGTCCACCCTCGGGCCCGCGCGTGTGCGGATGGGTGAGCCGTGAGAGCCGCGCCTTGGTCGACATCACGTCGCGCGGCGGGCCCGCAGACTCGAGCATGCGGGCGAGACGCTGCTCCTCGAGGTCGGCCTCCTCTAGGAGCACCAGGAGTGAGGCCACCACCGCCGCCCCATCGAGGTTGCCCGAGCGCTGCGAGAGTCGGATCAGCGCCCGATAGGCATCGACGTCGAAGGGCGAGGTGGCGAGGACCTGCCGCCAGGCTTCCATCGCGCGGCCGTCCTCCCCGACCTTTTCATAGAGCCGCGCCAGATCCTCCACTGCCTTCAGGTCGTCCGGGTCGAGGCGGCGGACCTGCTCGAGCACCTCGATCGCGCCCCGGCGGTCGTCCATCTGATAGCGCAGGACCTCCGCCAGCTCGCGCAGCACCTCCGTCTTCGACGGCCAGGACCGGTCGCTCTCGGCGAGCCATCGCAGCATCTGGGCCAGGGGACGTGCGTCTCGCGTGAGGGCGACCAGATCGCGCACGCCGGTGAGCGCTGCATCGAGAAGGGGCGGCGACCCCGACTCCTCCAGGACCCGGCGAAATGCCGCCACGGCACCCTCTGCATCCTCGAGGCGGTCGCGCTTCAGCACGCCGATCCGCAGCAGAGCCTCAAGCCGCTCCTCCGACGGGGGGAGCGCCGCCACGACCGCTTCGAGGGTCTCGGCCGCCTCCGAGAAGGCGCCTTGCTTCTCCTGCTCCCGTGCGAGCCGGCTCAAGATCTCGACGTCCCCAGGATGCTCCTTCTCGAGCGCCGCCAAGGTACGTGCCGCCCGCGGCGCATCGTGGAGCTTCGCCGAGAAGATCTCGGCCATCTCCAAGGCGATGGCGCGGCGCTCTTTCGGATCCCGCGTCAGACGGAGGAGCCGGCGCTTGTACTCGATGGCTTCCCCCCAACGGCCGGTTTCCTCGAAGAGGCGACAGAGGGTCACGATGGCGCTGCGGTTGTGGGGGTCTGCCTCCACTGCCCGCTGCAGGGTGCCCGCGGCGTCGCCGGGCCGGTCCATGTGGATGAGACACTCTCCGATTCGGCGCATCAGCTCGCCGCGCTCCCTCGCCGGCATCTCCTCTCCGTGGAGGTCGAGGAGGGTGCGGAACGCCTCGTAGGCCCGATCGTACTCGCCACGCTGACACAGCGCTTCGGCGAGGCCCGCGAGGGTGGAGGCGCGCTGTGGGCCCAGGCGCCAGGCTTCGTTCAGATAGCGCAGGGAGAGTTCGGCCCGGCCGAGGCGATCGGCGGCCGATGCCGCCTGCCAGAGCACCTCGGCCAACAGATCTCGGTCCCGCTCCGGTGAGAGCCGGCCGGCGGCCCGGGCGAGGAGGGACAGGGCACGCTCCGCGTCGCCAGCGGCGAGGAGGAGGCCTCCGAGGTGGGCGGCAGCGGGAGGGAAGTCGGGGTGGGCGGCGAGCGCCGCTTCGAGCGCGCCTCTGGCCGCGGCGTTGTCGCCCGCCTCGAGGAGACGCTCGCCTATCTCGGTCCACAGCATTGCCTCCTCGGTCGGGTCGTCGGTGATGCGTGCGAGCTGCCGGGCGAGCACCAGGAAGGCCTCGTCCTCCTGGCGCTGTCGCATCAGGCGGAGGGCGGCGCGACGGGGTGCGGCTGCGTTGGGATCCTTCTCCGCAGCCGCGTTGTAGGCGGCGAGCGCCTCCCCCTCGCGGCCCAAGGACTCGAGGAGACGACCCCGGTCGAAGTGCAGCCGTGCTGCGAGCTCGGGCGTCCGTGCGAGTTCCGCGTGCCGGGTGCGACACTCGAGGGCCTCCTCGAAGTCGCCTGCCGCTTCGGCCAGTCTCGCCACCGCGTCGAGGGCGGCGGTGTTCCCCGGATCGTCGGCGAGGGCCGCCTGGTAGGAGGCCATCGCGCCCCGTGGGTCGGCCAGCTGCTCTTCGAGGATGAGCCCCAGCGAGAGGTGGAGGTCGGAGCGCTTTTCGGGGATCGTCTCCTCGCGCACCATCGCCTCGTAGAGTCGTGCGAGATCTTCGGCGGCACCGGTTCGGCTGAGGATGCGGATGAGGCCGCCCTGCGCCGCCTCCCGCAGCCGTGGCGGGGTGCCTGGGCTCTCGAGCACCCGCTCGAGGTCTCGCCGTGCGCCCTGCAGATCGCCGAGCTGTTCCTCCTGGATGAGGGCCGCGCGCACCAGCAGATCCGCGCGCGCCTCGGCGTCGGTGGTCCGCGCCGCCTCCTCGGAGAGCACGGTGTAGAGCTCGGCGAAGCGCCGGGATCCGCCGCACACCCGCTCCAGGCGATGCAGCAGACCCTCGTCTCCCGGGCGAAGCGCCAAGAGCGCCCGCAGGTGCGCGACCGCTCGCTCGGGGTCGTCCAGCCGCTGTTCGGCGATGTCCACCGCCTCGAGCCGCAGCGTCGCCTCCTCCTCTGCGTCCTCGGCCAGCCCGACGAGATCCTCGACCCGCCGAAGCACCTTCTCCCACTCCCCCAGCTCCGCCTCCAGCCGCGCCAGGTGCCGTAGGAACTTCTTCCGCGAGGGCGCCTGGGGCAGCGCCACCAGTCGCTCCATCCACAGCTCCGCTTCCTGGGGACGCCCACAGTGCGTCTCGAGGATCTGTGCCAGCTCCTCCATGATGGTGGCGCGCGCGACCGGGTCCGGGGTGAGCTCCTCGTTGGCCAGTCGCTCGAGCACGCCGGCGAGGGCCTCCCATGCCCCGGCCGCGGTGTAGTGGGCACGCAGGAGCCCGAGAACCCGCGCCGAAATAGGGTGGTCGGTGGGGGCCGCATCGCGCGCCCGTTCGAGGCACCGGCGGATCCGGTCGCGCTGGAATGGGTCCTCCGGGTCGCCGGACTTACGCAGGTACTCCGCCGCCTTCAAGAGCGAAGCGGCCCGCTGCGCACCCTCGAGACGTGCGGCTCGCGCCTCGAAGAACCCCGCCAGCTCCTGGGCATCGGCCGCTGACGAGAGCGCATCCTCGAGGGCATCCCAAAGGGAATCGTCGGCGGGCCGCAGGAGGCACGCCTCCTTCAGGGCTTCCAGGGCGCGCTCGCCCGCATCCTGATCCCCCTCGGCAGCGAGCCGTGACCCGATCTGCCATACCTCCTCCAGGGCTGCGCCGCGGGAGGTGGGATCGGAGAGGCGACTCAAGCGTCTATGGAGGAGGGGAAAGGCCTTGTCGAGGGCCTCGCGCTTCCGATACAGCTCGAGGAGCGCCTCCTCGATGCGCGGGTGACCGTCGCTCAAGGACAGCCCTTTTTCATAGGCGGCGAGCGCTTCCTCCTCGCGGTCGCATTCGTGCTGCAGCACCTGTGCGAGGCGGAAGTAGAGGTCCGCCTTGCGCTCGCGGGGCACGATGTCGATCCACTCGCGGAGCACGCGGACGACGACGTCCCAGTTGCGCCGGGCGGTGTGGAATGCGACGAGCTGCTCGTGCGCCTCCTCGTCGGTGGGGTCGGCCTCCTTCGCGTACCACCAGGCCTCGCCCACCTCGTCGCCGCGACCCAAGGCCTCGAGCGCCTCGATGAGCTCCCGGCGCCAGAGCCGCGCGTCCGGGTGCCGCTTCGCACGCTCGATCCGCGCCCGCAAGAGCTCGACCAGCGCCGGGAGATCCTCCTTCTTCCGGTAGAGGGTGCGAAGCCGTGCGAAGGCTTCGTCGTCGTCCGGTGCCTCGCGAAGCACCTCCTCCCAAGCGAGTCGCGCCCGCGCCAGCTGCTGTAGGTGGTCGCCGTAGAGCCGTGCGAGTCGGCGGTAGGCGTCGAGACGTCCCGGTGTCCCCGGCCGCATCTCCGCCAGGCTGGCTTCGAGGGCGCGCGTCGTCTCGCGTGCGTCTCCCTCGCCCTCGGCCGTGTCGGCGAGGCCCTGCAGTGCCTCGACGCAGCCAGGATCGAGGGCGAGCACCCGTTGCCAGTCGTCGCGTGCCGCCTGGGTGTCCTGCAGCTTCTCCAGGTTGACTTGCGCTCGGTGGAGCAGCGCCGCCTTCTTCTCCTCGATGTCCGAGGCCACGTGCACCGAGCGCTCCAGCGTTGCCACCAGCGCCCGCCAGTCCTTGGCCGCCTCGTGGAGGCGCATCAGGGCGCGCAGCGCGTCGACGTTGCCGCCGCTCGTCTCGATGATCTCCTCGTAGATCCGGATGGCACCCTCGGTGTCCCCGATCTCGTCCTCCAGGATCTCCGCCAGCCGGAACAGGGTCTCGTTGCGCGCTTCGACCTCGCGGAGGCGATCGGCACGCGCCCGGTAGAACTCGGCGAGTTCACGCCAGGCGCCGCGGGAGACGTAGAGCCCCTCGAGGCGGGCCTCCATTGCGGGATCGTTCCCCGACAGCTCCACGGCCCGCGCCAGCCGCGAGGCGGCGCGTCCTGCCTCCCCGAGGTCCTCGAGGTCGACCTCGGCAATCTTCACCAGGATCGTGGCGCCGCGCTCCCCGCCGATTCGCAGCGCCAGGTCCTCGGTCACCGCTTGCAGCTGCGCATGGGAGTTCGAGGCGCGGCCCGTCTCGAAGAGGCGCTCCACCAAGAGGTCGGTTCGCTTCTCCACCTCGGCCAGGTCCAGCCCATCCGCCTCGGCGGCCTCGCCCTGAGGGAGCACCTGCAGCGCGCGCACCAGTTCGATGAAGGCGCGTCCCGGGTCCTCGAGGTGCTCGGTGAGCACCAAGGCCGCCTCGTGGTGGAGGTCC
This sequence comes from uncultured Myxococcia bacterium, assembly GCA_964471535.1. Taxonomy (GTDB): domain Bacteria; phylum Myxococcota; class Myxococcia; order SLRQ01; family SLRQ01; genus CAYYHA01. Next base: position 12,085 of record CAYYHA010000102.1, read on the forward strand.
ACCGCATCCAGGATTCGGTTTTCCCGCAGCGCCGTGCGGGCCCCCTCCGAGAGGTGGTCGGCGAGGCGCCGATAGGCGCCCTGTCGCTGGTAGAGATCGCGCAGGGTCTCGAAGGCCTCGCGCGCGGTGATGTCGGTGCCCTTCGAGTCACGGGTCTCCCCGAGGCGCTCGAGGTGCTCGATGGCGGCCGCGTTGCCCGGGGTGAGATCGAGCAGCTCCCGGTAGTGCACGAGGGCGGTGGCCCGGTCGCCGAGCTCCTCCTCGTAGATGCGTGCCAGTTCGCGCTTCACCGCTGCGGCTTCTTCGATGCTGTGGGTGGTCCGCCACACTGCCGCCAGCTCGCGCTCCTTCACCTCGGCCACGCGGTCCCAGCGCTTCTCGCGGGCGTAGATCTCGGCGAGCCGCCGCAGCGCCTCGACGCTCGAGGCGTCGAGATCGAGCACCCGCTGGTAGTGCCGTGCCGCCATGGAGGGCTTGGCGAGTTCGCGGCCGTAGAGGTGCCCCAGCTTCAGATGGAGATAGATGCGGTCGGCCGGTGGGAGCGCACCCTGCAACGCGTCCTCGTACACCGCCGACAGCTCCTGGTAGGCGCCCGTGAGCACTGCGAGGCGAAAGAGCTCGTCCACGTCGGCCCGCTTCGGTGGGACGAGCCGCGCCGCACGCACCAGGGAGAAGAAGGCTCGGTCCCGGTCGCCCTCCGCCTCGTAGGCCGTGGACAGGGCGCGGTGTACGGCGGCCCGGTCCGCGGAAGCGCGCGTTGCGCGCTCCAGGGCGAGGAGGGCCTCGATGCGAGACGGTCCATCCAGATCGGCGCTGCGGATCGCCTCGATCTGCCGGAGGATGCCCTCCGATGGGGCCGGCAAGGAGGCAGGCGGCGGCGTTCCTTCGGGCAGCGTCGTCTCCAGGCGTAGGGCCGGGGCGGTCGCCTCCCCCGAGCCTTCCTCACGCGCTTCCTCCGCCTCTTCGATCCCCGCTTCGGGCAAGGCGCGGACGCGAACCGTGGCGTCACCGCTCGCCTCCACCTCCTCGAGGTGTTTCAGGGCAGCGCGGAACGGGTCCTCGGCGCCGGTGCCTCCGCCGGAATTCCCTTCGGCCCGTGCGCGCTCGGTGCCCACCCCCTCGTCGGGGAGGGCCGGCACCGGCGCATCGAGCACCGTGGGTGGTTCCATCTCCGTCGCGCCCCCCGCAGGCTCCCCTCCACCCTCATGGTCGGGGCCGGAGCCGGCAGGCAACGG
>CAYYHA010000103.1:0-11831 GCA_964471535.1 uncultured Myxococcia bacterium
ACCGGGCGGTCGAACCGGGCGCGCACCGCCGCGATGACGTCCAGGTAGGGCAGGGCCGGCTTCACCATGACGATGTCAGCCCCCTCCTCGACATCGAGCGCCACCTCCTTCATCGCTTCGCGCGCGTTGGGCGGGTCCATCTGGTAGGCGCGCCTATCCCCGAAGCGGGGCGCGCTCTCCGCTGCCTCGCGGAAGGGCCCGTAGAAGGCGCTGGCATACTTCGCCGCATAGCTCATGATGGGCAGATCGGCGAAGCCGGCGTCATCGAGGGCCTGCCGGATGGCGCCGACCCGCCCATCCATCATGTCGCTGGGCGCCACCAGATCCGCCCCCGCCCGCGCGTGGCTCACCGCCTCCTTCGCCAAGAGCTCCAGGGTGGGATCGTTGAGCACCTCCCCGTCTTTCACCACGCCGCAGTGCCCATGATCGGTGTACTCGCAGAGGCAGACGTCGGTGATCACGCAGAGATCGGGGAGCGCCTCCTTCACCGCACGGATCGCCCGCTGCACGATCCCGTCGTCCGCGTAGGCCTCCCGGCCCAGCGGATCCTTGTGCTCGGGAATGCCGAAGAGGATGACCGCCGGAACGCCTGCCTCGAACGCCGTCCGCGCCTCCTTCACCGCTTCATCGACCGAGAGCTGGAAGACACCAGGCATGGCGCCCACCGGCCGGCGCACCCCTTCGCCCGGGGCGACGAAGAGTGGGTAAACGAAATCGTCGGGCGTCAGGGTGGTCTCACGGACCATCCGGCGGATCGCTTCGGATTGGCGAAGCCGCCTGGGGCGTAGGGTGGGAAACATCAGTCGTAGAGGGGGTTGAAGACGAGGCCGCTGGGGACCTTCGGAAAGAAGTAGGTGCTCTTCTGAGGCATCTTGTACCCCGCCTCGGCCACCGCACGCACCTGCTCCATCCGAGTCGGGTTCATCAGAAAGAGAAGCTGCCCCTCACGGGGGCCGCTCGCCCCGAGGATTCGGGCAAAGGCCTCGTCGGTCTTCTTGAAATACTCGAGATGGGTCTTCCGAGCCTGCGCCTCGGGATCGATCCCGAGGAGGTCCTGCAGGATCACCGAGTGGAGCACCGTGACGTCCAGATCCCGCACTTCGGGGGCCTCGGGCATCGTCGCCCCCATCGTGGCGGCTCCGCCCCGGGGCAGCGTCAGGAGCCACGCCCGGCCGCCTGGGGCGACGACGGCGAAGGCGTGGCGGTCCCGTCCCGCATCGGCGAGCGCCTCGAGTACCCGCCGCTGTCCGGTGGAGTCGGCGGCATCCACGTGGAGTTCCTGCACCGAGAAGATCTCCCCGGCCCGGCCGAGGAAGTGCTCGGCGTCGAAGCCCTCGAGGGAGTGGACGAGGCGATGGGTCGGGAGGATCACCAGCCCTTCGTCCTCGAGGGGACAGAGGAACGCGAGCACCCACTGGTGGGGCCCTTCCACGTCCTCCCCCTCCCGCTCGCGGTAGGCCAGGGCCGTCTGGTACCGATGATGCCCGTCGGCGATTACCGCCCGCACCGGCTCGACTGCCGCCCCGAGGGCGGCGAGCGCCTCGGGGTCGGTGAGCACATGGAGCCCCTGCTCCGTCTGATCCTCGGTCCGCACGGACACCACGGCCGGTGACTTGGCCGCCGCGGCGAGGACCTCTCGGGCACGGCCACCGGCGTCGGGAAAGACCAGGAAGATGGGCTCGAGCTGCACCCGTACCGCGGTGGTCAGCTTCAACCGGTCCTCGATGGGCGCGACGAGCGTCTTCTCGTGGGGGAGCACGATCTTCTCGCTGAAGCGGTGAAGACGCATGCGCGCCAGGACACCGGTGCGCGTGACCTCGCGCCCGTCGGGCAGGCGGTAGCGCTGGGTGAGCACATAGACGGACGGGCGCTCGTCGCGCGCGACCACCCCCTTGGCCTCCCAGTTCCGCCAGGTCGCCCGCGCCGCCTCGTAGCGGGCGTCCTCGCTCTGCCCCGGTGGTGGCTGGGGAAGCGTGACGTGGACGACGTTGTGTGGCGAACGCCGCGCGAGCTCCTCACGGTGGACCACGTCGATGACGTCGTAGGGGGGCGCCACCAGGTCGGAGGCCGACCCCGCCTCCTGCGTGTAGCGAACGGCACGGAAGGGTTGGATGCGCGGCATGGGTGGGAATTAGCCCGCCGCTTCCTCGGGGTCAACGGAACCTCGCGCGAGGGCCGCGCGGATCTGCGCCTCGGAGACAGGGCCCGGCCGCAGGATCTCCACCCCGCTCTCCGTCAGGCGCGCCACGGTCGAAGGCCGCTGCCCGCCGCAGACGCCCTCGAGCACGAAGAGGTCGGGCGCGCTGCGGAGCGCTGCATCGAGGTCCGCCGCTTCGAGCACCGGAGCCTGACCGGAGCGGTTGGCGCTGGTGGCGGTCAGAGGCCCCGCGCCTTGGGCGAGCGCCCGCGCCACGCGATGGGCGGGGATCCGAAGGCCCACCGTGCCCGTGCCGGCCGTCACCGCACGCGGCAGCCCAGGCGCCGCCGGGAGAACCAGGGTGAGTGGCCCCGGCCACAGTGCCTCCATCACCGCCTCTGCATCGGGCGGCGGTACCGCCACCTGCCGCACGGCCCCGAGGTCCCCCACCACCAGCGGTAAGGGTTGATCCGAGCGCCGCCCCTTCAGGGCCAGGACCCGCTCTGTCGCACGTCGATCGAAGGCCGAGGCGAAGAGCCCGTAGACCGACTCCGTCGGGCCGGCGACGATGCCGCCCGCCCGCAGGTAGGCGAGGGCCTGGGCCAGTGCCTCGTTCACGATCTCACTCCCCCCCGCATCAGGCCCCCAGGACGGCACGCGCTCCTTCGGCCAAGGAGGAGAGGAGCGCCGACGGCGCACGCCGCCGCCGGCCGGCCGCGACCTGGTCGACGTATCGGAGGAAGACGCGCCGCTGCTCCGGCCAGGAGAGCACCTGGCAGCGCTCGCGCATCGCATGGACCAGCCGCCGCCGGGCTTCCGGGTCCCGTGCCAGCTCGACCATCGCTTCCCCCAGTGCGGCCTCGTCCCCGGCCTCCACCCAGCGCACCGTGTTCGCATCGAAGTAGTGCGAGACGCAGCTCAGACGGGAAACGATCTGCGGGATGCCCATGTTGCCGTAGTCGAAGACCTTGCACGGCAGCATGATCTCCGTCGCCGGCGACCTGCGGTAGGGGACCAGGGCCAGATCGGCGTCGGCGAGGAAGTCCGGCAGCGCCTCAACGGGAAGGAAGCGGGGCTCGAGGGAGACGATATCCTGTACCCCAAGCTCCCGGATGAGCGCTTCGAGCTCCAAGGCGGCGTCGCCCTCCCCCACGATCTTCAGGTGGACCGGCTGGGGAAAACGATCTCGCTGTGCGGCAACGGCGCGCACCGCGAGATCCAGCCCGTGCCGGCGCGAGATGCTGCCGTGATAGACGATAACGAAGCGATCACCGGGTTCCTTGAAGCCACGCCAGCGGAAGATCGAGTCGTCGCTCGTGTTGAGCACCACCTCGATCCGATCCCTGGGGATGCCGTAGCGGGTGAGCAGCGCCCGTGCCTCCTCGTGAACCGTGAGCACCCCATCGGCGAAGGCGGCCGCCGCGCGGCACTGCGCCACCAGCGCCCGGTACACGAGGGCGTTGGAATCGCTGCCGAACTTGTTCTGGTAGAGGTCTGGCATCAGGTCGTGGATGTCGAGCAGCACCGGCACGCCGGCGAGCTTCGCCGGAAGGCTGGTGAAGACCAGAGCATCAGGCATGTTGTGTACGTGGACCAGGTCCAGGGGCGCCGCCCGATGCCAGCGCACGAGGCGGCGGACCGCCTCTGCCGCGAAGTAGCCGTACTCGTAGAGGTAGCGGCGGCGGGTTTGCTTCGTGGTGAGTGAGAGCCGGCGCAGCGGCACCCGCTCGACGGTGACCCCTCGCATCACCTCCACCTCGGGGTGCCCCTCCTCGTGCAGCGCGACGACCCGCACCTCGTCCCCGCGCGCCGCCAGCGCCTCGGCGGCGCGCCGCACGCGGCCATCACGCCGGTAGTGGGTGAAGACGATGACCCCGACGCGCATCCTCACCACCCCTGTGCACGGGCGTAGGCGGCCACCGCATCGGCGACGTAGCGGGCCCCGTCGGCACCGAGCTCGGGAAAGATTGGCAGCGAGAGGATGCGCTCGCAGGCCGCCTCACTCACCGGGAGGCTCCCTGGCCCGAGACCGAGATCCGCATAGGCGGGCTGGCGGTGCACCGGGATGGGGTAGTGGATGCCCGATGCGATTCCCGCATCGGCGAGGTGGGCCCGGAGGCCGTCCCGATCCGGACACTGCACGACGTAGAGGTGCCACACCGGTTCTGCGTCCTCGCGCACCCGCGGAAGCACCACGCCTGGAAGCTCGGCGAGCGCCGCCTCGTAGGCGCGCGCCACCTCGCGCCGCGCCTCGTTCCACGCATCGAGATGCACGAGCTTCACGTCGAGGATCGCAGCCTGTAAGCCATCGAGGCGACTGTTGGTGCCCACCCGCTCGTGCAGGTACTTCTCGCTGCGGCCGTGGTTGGAGAGCTTGCGCACCGTCTCGGCGAGGGCTCCATCGCGGGTGACCACCGCCCCCCCGTCCCCATAGGCGCCCAGGTTCTTCCCCGGATAGAAGGAGAAGCAGGCCACGTCCCCCAGGCTCCCCACCCGGCGACCTTCGTAGCGGGCTCCGTGGGCCTGTGCGGCGTCCTCCACCAAGGCGAGCCCATGGCGCTCGGCGATGGCCACAAGCGCGTCCATCGGCGCCGGCTGCCCATAGAGGTGCACGGCAATGATCGCGCGGGTGCGCGGCGTCACAGCCGCCTCCACCGCCGCCGGGTCGATGAGGTAGGTCTCCGGATCCACGTCGACCAGCACCGGGTGGGCGCCCACCCTCGAGATGGCCTCCACCGTGGCGATGAAGGTGTGCGTGGTGGTGATGACCTCGTCCCCAGGACCGATCCCCAGGCCCCACAGCGCGAGGATGAGCGCATCGGTGCCATTGCCCACCCCGACGCAGTGCTCTACCTCGCAGTACTCGGCGAAGTGTGCCTCGAAGCGTGACAGATCGGGACCACCAACGAACGCGCTCCGCTCGATCACCGACGCGATGGCCGCGTCGATCTCCTCCTTGATGAGCCAGTACTGTGCTTCGAGGTCGACGAAACGAATCGGGGAGCGCATGGCGCGCGGAGGATAGGGCCTGCTCCCGCCGCCGTAAAGCCGGGGCCGCGCAGCGCCCACCGCTGCGTTACGAGGCCGCCAGCGCGATCGGGCGCCCCTCTGCTTCGAGGGAGCGCTGGCACGCCTCGAGCACGCGCACCACCTCGAGCCCCGAAGGTCCGTCGGCGAGCGGAGGCTCCCCGCTCTCCACCGCCTGCAGGAAGGCAGCGGTCTCCTTCGCCAGCGGCTCGACGAAGTCGATCTTGGGGAGGAGGATGTCGCCTGCGCGCTTGACCAGCTGGTGCAAACCATAGTCTGCGGGCTGCTTGAAGTGGCGATCGATGCCGCGGTCGTACAGGGCAATCTTCGCTTCCGCGATGTCGTCGTAGACACACATCCGCTCGCTGCCCACCACCGTCATGCGCCGCACCTTTCCCGGGTCGAGCCAGGAGACGTGGATGTGGGCGAGACGGCCGCTGGGGAAACGCAGGTCCATGAACACCACATCCTCGATCCCCTCCTGCAGATAGCAGGCGCCCTGCGCGCTCACCGAGCCAGGAGACTCCCCAAAGAGGTGCAGGACGATGGACACGTCGTGGGGCGCCAGGTTCCACATCGCGTTCACGTCGCTTCGCACGATGCCGAGGTTCAGGCGCTGCGAGTAGAGGTAGTAGATCTCGCCGAGCGTGCCTTCGTCCACGTAGCGCTTCAGCGCCTCCACCGCCGCGTTGTAGAGGAAGGTGTGCCCGGGCATGACCACCAAGCCCCGCGCCTCGGCAAGCTCCACCAAAGCGGCGGCTTCCTCGCCGGACATGGCCAGTGGCTTCTCCACCAGCACGTGCTTCCCCTTCTCGAGGGCCTCGCGCGCGAGCACCCCGTGGGTCGCGGCGGGGGTCGCCACGACCACCGCGTCGATCTCCGGATCGTCGAGGATCCACCGGTGGTCCTCCACCGTGCCCACGCCGGGATAGCGCTGCTCCACGAAGCGGCGGCGCGCCGCATCGCGGTCGGCCACGGCGACCACCCGGGCCTTCGGGTTCGCATGGAAGTTTCGCAGGAGGTTGGGTCCCCAGTACCCGCAGCCGATGAGCCCGATTCCGATGGTCATGCGCATGCCCCATAGCACAGATTGGCCCATCGATTGCTAGGGGCTTGCGGCGACAACGCACTGTGTTAAAAGCGGCGGCGCCCCACCCCGCGCTCGCGGACCGTCCTGCCCCTCTGGCCCCCGTCCCCAGGGCATCCACGGCGCCGCGGGCGGCCGAGGGGCGGATGCTGTGCCGCCCGTTTTCCAGACACCCTCTGACACGAATGTCCTGATCTCACTCGCTGAACCCTCCCGCTCTGCCGACCCGAGCCGATGACCACCGCGCGAACCTACTACTTCAAGATCCTGCTCCTCGTCGCCGATCTCGCAGCGTTCCTCGCCGCCCTGGGCGCCGCCGTCTGGGTGCGCTACGAGTTCAACCCCGGCTGGTTCGAGCCTGGCCAGGCTCCCTGGCCCGCCCTCCTCGCCGTCCTGCCCTACGCCCTCGGCGTGTGGGGCCTCTCCCTCTGGGTCACCGGCAGCTACCGGCTCGGGCTGTCCAGCCTCGAGGAGCTGTGGCGGCTCGGCCGGGCCGTCCTCGCCACCTTCCTGCTCTTGGGCGCAGCGACCTTCTTCTACCGCGACTTCTCCTACTCCCGTGCCGTGGTCCTGCTCATGATCCCGCTGGTCTTCAGTGGGTCGGTGCTCGCCCGAGCCATCGCGCGCTTCCTCTGGCACCAGGTGCTGCAGCTCGACCCGGTGCAGGGACGCGCCCTCGTCGTCGGCACCGGCCCCATGGCCCGCCACCTGGCCCGCTCCATGCGGGGCACGCGCTCCGACTACACGGTGGAGGGCATGCTCGCCTGCCCGGAGGCCGGCGATCGCTCGGGACCACAAGCCCCCTCCCCTGCGCCCGCGGAGGCGGCCGGCGCCCGCTCCCGCCCCGGTGAACCTGACGCGGCGGTGTCGGTTCCGGCGACGGGCGGCGAGGGGCTGCCCGAACTCCCCATCCTGGGCACGCTCGACGACCTGGATCGGCTGCTTGCCAGCGGCCGCTTCAAAGCCGTCTTCGTGGCCGATGGGGGCCTCCGCCGGGAGGCACAGATGGAGATCGCCGAGCGCTGCCTGCGCTACAACGCGCAGTACCAGGTCGTGCCAGATATCTACGAGCTGATGCTCGACCGCGTCGAAGTGCGGCTCGTGGGCGGGCTGCCCATGCTCGCCCTGCGGCAGAACAAGATCACCGGCGTGAACTTCCTCATCAAGCGCGTCTTCGATCTGGTGGTCTCCAGCCTGCTCCTCGTCCTGGCCAGCCCGGTGATGCTGGCCACCGCCATCGGCATCAAGCTCTCCAGCCGAGGTCCGGTCTTCTTCACCCAGGAGCGGGTGGGCCTCAACGGGCGGACCTTCAAGGTGATCAAGTTCCGGTCCATGCACGCCGGTGCCCCGGAGGACCAGGTGAAGGAGTACGCCCGGCGTTGGATCACTCAGGATGCGGCCGCGGTGGAGGACGGCGGCAAGAAGCTCTACAAGAACGCCCGCGACCCACGCATCTTCCCCTTCGGCGCCTTCATCCGGAAGTACTCCATCGACGAGCTGCCCCAGCTCTTCAACGTGCTCAAGGGGGAAATGAGCCTCATCGGTCCCCGTCCCCCCATTCCCTACGAGGTCGAGGTCTATCGCGACTGGCACCGGCGGCGCTTCGAGACACTCCCCGGGATCACCGGCCTGTGGCAGGTCTCCGGACGCAACCGCCTCTCCTTCGATGAGATGGTCCGCCTCGACATCGAGTACATCGAGAACTGGTCGCTGGAGCTCGATCTGAAGATCACGCTGAAGACCGTTGGAGAGGTGCTCTCCGGCGGCGGGATCTAGGAGCGGGGCATGGGGCGCCTGGCGAGCCTCGCCGATGTCTCCGATCCCCGCTCCCTGGCCAACCGCTTTCGGGCTCGGCGCTTTCGCCGCTTCGCCGAGCTGCTCCCTTCCGGCCGGCCGTTGTCCCTCTTGGTCGTCGGTGGGACGGTGGAGTTCTGGAGGCAGCGGGGCTGGCTGCGGCGACCCGACCTCCATATCGTGGTCTATGGGATGGACCCAGGGGGCGAGGCGGAGGGAAACCTCGAGGTGGTCGAGGGGGACGCGACCTGTCTGCCCTATCCCGACGGCGCCTTCGACGTGGTCTTCTCCAACTCGGTCATCGAGCACTTGGCCGAGAGGGCGCGGCAGCGGCAGATGGCGCGGGAGGTGATGCGGGTCGGGAAGGCCTACTGGGTGCAGACGCCGAACTACTGGTTCCCCGTGGAGCCCCACTTTCTGGTTCCCGGCTGGCAGTGGCTCCCCGAGGCCGTGCGCGTGGAGCTCCTGCGCCGCCTGCGACTAGGCCGGCGCGGCCCCTACCCAGACCGGCAGGCAGCACGGGAGAGCGTCCGTGAGATCCGCCTCCTCACCCGGCGAGAGCTGGCCGATCTCTTTCCCGGCGCCGCGCTGTGGCCGGAGCGGCTCTTCGGGCTGGTGAAGTCCTGGGTCGCCTACGCCGGCTTCGACGGGCTCCGTACATGAGACGGCGGCTCCTCGTCGTGGGCTGCGGGCGCTGGGGCCAGAACGTGCTCCGCACGCTTGGGACCCTACCGGGCGTGACGGTCGCGGCGGTGGTGGACCCCTCGGAGGCGGCGCGCCGCCGCGCCCTTCGCCTTTGGCCCGGGGCACGGGGCTTTTCGCACCTCGGCGACGCGCTTGCGAGCGCCCGGGTCGACGGAGCCGTCGTCGCAGCGCCCCCGCGCCTCCATGGCGCCCTGCTCGGGCTCTGTGTGGACGCGGGTCTCCCCTGCTACGTCGAGAAGATCCTCTCCGTCGATCCCCAGGAGGCCCGCTCCCTCGTCGCCCGCGCCACCGCGCCGGTGATGGTGGGACTGTGCACCCGACACCACGTCGCGCACGTGACCCTTGCCGCGCACCGCGAACGGATCGGCACCATTCGCCACGTGGCAGCGGTGCGCGCGAGCCACGGCCTCGGGCGCCACGGGGTGGACGTGCTCTGGGACCTGGGCCCCCACGACCTCGCCGCGCTGATGGCGCTGTTCGAGCCGCGACCGATCGGGGCACGGGTCCGCCACCGGATCGAAGCACACGGGCTCACCCTCGCTGCCACCCTGAGGGTCGACTTTCCGGGTGGGCGCGGCGCCGACCTCCGATGGAGCTGGCTGGAGGACCGGCCGCAACGCCGCTGGTGGGTCACGGGCCACTGCGGCACCGCCACGATCGATGAGCAAGATCCGACCCTTCCTCTCCAGATCCGAAGCGCCGGACCCTGCGCCGAAGCGGTGCCCCTGCCCCCCTTCGAGCCGCCGCTCACCGCGGCACTGCGCCGCTTCCTCGGCGCGGAGGACCACGTCGACGTCGAAGAGGGCCTCGCGATCGTGGACATCCTCCACCGGCTCTCACCCCTCGTCCCCGAGGGCAGCGCACGGGACGCGGGCGTACCGGCACGCGCGCTGCGGGCACAATCTCACGCAGCGCTGAGCCCCTCGCCAGATCGCCGATGAAGGATGCCGCAGGCGGGGCAGCGCAGATCCTCGTCCAGGCTCTCACCACAGGCGCAGACCCAGCCGATGCGGCGGGCCGGAACCCCCGCCACGAGCGCATGGGCCGGCACGTCCCGGGTCACCACCGCACCGGCGGCCACGAAGGCACAGGCACCAATCCGCACACCGCAGACGATCGTCGCGTTGGCGCCGATGGTGGCGCCCGCCTCCACCACGGTCCGTTCGAAGGCCGAGCGCGGCACCTTCCGTCCCGCACGCGGCCGCGCGACATTGGTGAAGGTCGCATTGGGGCCGACGAAGACGCGCTCCCCCAAGACCACGCCATCCCAGATCTGCACCCCGTTCTTCAGGGTGCAGCCATCGCCCACCACCGCGCCCGACTCGACGAAGACGCTTTCCCCCACGTTGCACGCGCGGCCGATGCGAGCGCCCGCCATCACGTGGGCAAACGCCCAGATCCGGGTGCCCTCGCCGACCTCCGTCGACTCGTTGAGGCCCAGCGGATGGACGAAGACGCTCATCGCGCGCGCTTGAGCGCCTCGTCCTTGGCGAGGACCTGCTCGCGCATCCTGGTCTTCAGGTCGGCGAGGCGCCCGGCGAGTGCCTCGTCCGAGGTGGCCAGGATCTGCGCTGCGAGCACCCCGGCGTTGTAGGCTCCGCCCACCGCCACGGTGGCCACCGGTACCCCGGGGGGCATCTGCACCGAGGAGAGCAAGGCGTCGAAACCGGCGAGGGGCCCGGAGGCGAGCGGCACCGCAATCACCGGCAGCGTCGTCGAGGCGGCCACGACGCCGGCGAGGTGGGCCGCCATACCGGCCCCGCAGACGATGACCTTCGCACCAGCCGCCTCTGCCTTCCGCACGAGATCGACCGTGCGATCGGGCGTGCGATGGGCGGAGCTGACGTGAGCCTCACAGGACACCCCCAAGACCTCGAGGCTCTCGACGGTCTTCTGCATCACCTCCCAGTCCGAGTCCGAGCCCATCAGGATCAACACCTGCATCGTCACACTCCCCTCGGGTAACTCCTCGCTCCACGCCCGCGCCCGCTGGCCCTGCGCCCCCCAATGTCACGCCGGAAGTGGGCACCCTCGAAGTGGATCCGGTCCACCGCCTCGTAGGCCCGCCGCCGAGCCGCCTCGAGGTCCTCTCCCAGCGCCGTGACCCCGAGGACGCGGCCGCCCGCCGTCAGGAAGCGCCCCTCGTCGTCCCGCACCGTTCCCGCATGGAAGACCTTCACCCCCTCCATCCGAGCTGCCTCGTCGATTCCGGTGATGACCTGTCCCTTCTCGTACGCCCCGGGGTAACCCGCACTGGCCATGACCACGCAAACGGCGGACTCGGGACGCCAGGCCAGCTCGACGCCCTCGAGAGCGCCCTGCGCGGCCGCGAGGAACAATGCGCCGGCATCCCCTTCGAGGCGCATCATCAGCGGCTGCGCCTCGGGATCCCCGAAACGCACGTTGAACTCGAGGACCTTCGGGCCCTCCGGGCCGACCATCAGGCCGGCATAGAGCACCCCCCGGTAGGGATGCCCCATCTCGCGCATCGCCCGCACCGTTGGAATCATGACCTCATCGGTCACACGCCTCGCCATCGCCTCGTCCAGAACCGGCGTGGGTGAGATGGCGCCCATACCCCCCGTGTTCGGTCCCCGATCGCCGTCGTAGACCGCCTTGTGATCCTCGGAGCCCGCCAGCGGCACGACCCGCTCGCCGTCGCAGAGCGCGATGAAGCTCGCCTCCTCGCCTTCGAGACGCTCCTCGACCACCACCCGCCGGCCTGCCGCACCCACACGGCCGCGCTCCATCAGCTCGGCGATGGCCTCGTCGGCCTCCTCCACGCTCTCCGCCAGGATCACACCCTTCCCCGCCGCAAGGCCGTCGGCCTTCACCGCGACACGCCCGGCGAAGTCCCGGGCGAAGCGGCGGGCCGGCCCGGCCTCCTCGAAGACTCCGTACCGCGCCGTCGGGACACCCGCCCGCGCCATCACCTCCTTGGCGAAGGCCTTGCTCCCCTCGAGCCGTGCCGCCGCCGCATCGGGCCCCAGCGTCGGGATCCCCTCCGCCCGCAGGCGATCGGCCAGCCCCTCCACCAGCGGCGCCTCCGGTCCCACGACCACCAGGTCCACTTCCTCACTG
>CAYYHA010000103.1:11841-13256 GCA_964471535.1 uncultured Myxococcia bacterium
TCCTCACTGCGGGCGAGCGCCACCTGGCCGTCGAGGTCACCAGCGGCCACGGAAACGCAGCGAAGGTCCTCTGCGATCCCGGCGTTGCCCGGCGCACAGAGGACCTCCCGCTCCCCGTGCGCGTCCTGGGCGAGACGCCACGCCAGGGCGTGCTCTCTGCCGCCGCCGCCGACTACGAGGATGCGCATGGGCCGCTTCTACCAGAGCGCCGCCTCGGATCAACGGGCGCGGGATCCGCCCGCCCGAGGGCCCTCAGCGCCGTCCCGCCTCGTACATGGCGATGCGTGCAGCAATGGAGTCGGGACGGCGGCCGAGAATGTCTCGGAGCTTCTTACGGCCCGCCTTTCCCTCGAGCACGGCCAGACGCACCTCCGCCAGGGTGTGGGCCGGGTTGAGGCGAAGCACCTGCCGGTACACCTCCCGCGCCTTGGCCGTCTGGCCCCGCGCCTCGAGGGTGCGGCCGAGCAGATAGCGGGGCAGCGGCGCCAGCTTATCCGCCTCGATGGCCCGGCGGAAGGCGCGCTCCGCGGCCGCCAGATCCCCAGCGTCCCGGGCCATCACGCCCAGGTAGACATAGGCGGCAAGGTTCTCTTCGTCGAGCTCGAGCGCCTTCTTCAGGGCGCTCTGCGCCGCCCGCAGCTCGCCGGCGTGGTACAGCGCAATGCCCCGGGCCGCGTGGGCCAGGCCCTGCTTCGGATCCGCCGCAACGAGCGCGTCCATACCGCGCACGATCATCGCCGGCGCGACCTGACCGTCGTAGAAGGAGGTCAGCTCTCGGACGCGCCGTGCATCCCCGGGGTCGAGCGTCAACACCTGCTTCAGCAGCAGGTAGGCCTGCCGGGGGCGGCCTGCCGCTCCCTCGAAGGCCACGGCCATGAGCATCGGCTCGAGTCGGTCCGGCGCCGCCTCGCTGCTCTCGCGGGCGAGACGTGCCGCCTCCCGCGGCTCCCCGCGGGCGAAGGCGTACATCGCCTTCAGCTCGAGGCGCCGCGACTCGCGGTCCATCGCTGCGGCCGCCGAGACCATCCGCTCGCGCGCCCGCTCCACATCCTCCTCCTCCAGGGCCAGCAGTGCATCCTGGTAGCTGGCCGGCGGATGGACCGGGTCGGCCTCGAGCACCCGTTCGACCTGCGCCTTTGCCGCCTCGGCGCGGCCCAAGAGCCGGTACACCGCGGCAAGGTGGGTGCGCGCCAGATGCACCGTCGCCGCTTCGACGAGATCGCCTTTCTCCAGGAGGGCCTCCAGCCGCCGCTGCGCCGCCTCCAGGTGGCCTTGTCCCTGGTAGTCGACCACCGCGATCATCAGATCTGCATCGGCGCGCATCGGGTCGTCCTGGAGGATGCGCTCGTACATCGTACGCGCCGCATCGAAGCGGCCCAGCTTCACGTAGAGCGAGGCGAGCGCCTCCGCCGCCT
>CAYYHA010000104.1:0-13127 GCA_964471535.1 uncultured Myxococcia bacterium
CCCCGCAAGGAGGTCGAGGGGCGGGTGCGCACGCTGCTCAAGAAGGCGGTCGCGCGCGGGGAGCCCGATCCCATCCGAGCCCGCGGCTACTACTACCAAGGGCTCCTCGCACGCATCGATCAGAAGTGGGAGGAAGCGGAGAAGCTCCTCTCCCGCGCGGTGAAGCTCGACGACAAACTCACCGAAGCGGTCACCGAGCTGCGGGTGCTCCGCCGCCGGCTCGAGCGGCAGGAGGTCACGGGCAAGCGCTTTCTCCGGAAGCTCTTCGGGAAGTAGGGGGCCGCAGGTCCGGGTCCTCCCGGGTCGGCGAACCAGGGGCGCTCAGGGATGGCCGGATGGCAGCGGCAGGCGCCTTCCCTCCCGTCGGCCGCCAGTGCGTTGCCGATGGGGCTTGCGCGCCGGTTCGCCCCCCCTAGCCTTGAGTGCGAATTGCGGGTGCAGGCTGGAGACGGGGCTCGCCGTCTGCTTCGGTCGAGCGTCTGCGCGAGCGGAGAACGAGGCAAAGCAGAGAGGAGGCACCATGCGGTGGGGTCAACGACTGTGGAGGGTCCTTGGAGCTGTGATTGTGGTCGCACCCCTCGGGATCGGCTGCGCGGGGCCACCCGGGCCGCAGGGTCCGCAGGGTGAGCCGGGGGAGCCAGGGCCGCCGGGTGAAGCGGGTCCCCCGGGAGAGCCGGGCCCGCCGGGGGAGCCAGGGCCGCCCGGCCAGTCCGCGTGGGTGGTCGGTCCGGGGCTGGTGCTGGAGATTCTCAGCGCGGCGGCGAATGCCAGCGACCAGCTCGTGGTGCGGTTCCGAGTGACCGACGAGGGGGGGCGCGCGTTGGATCGGGAGGGCCTGCTGACAGTGGGACCCGTGGACATCACCTGGGTCTTTGCCGTCCTCGACCCTGCGACCGAGAAGTACCAGTCGCTGAACGTGCGGCAGGAAATGGACGGAAACGTGACCGTGGACCAGGCGACGGGCGAGCGCGACGGCACCTATCAGGAAGTGGGTCCAGGAGAGTACGAGTACACCTCAAGTGCCGTGGTCCCGGCGGGCACCGATCCGACGGATTCCATCCGTGTCGCTGCCTATGCCACGCGGGATTTCGAAGGGCAGCGTTACGTGAGCAACGCAGTGCTCGATGTCACCGTGACGGGAGATCCTGCACCGGGTCGGGAGATCGTGCTCACCGAGAACTGCAACCAGTGCCACAATCCGCTGGCTGCGCACGGTGGCAGGCGCCGCGACACGGCGCTGTGCGTGACCTGTCACAATCCAGGCTCTACCGACGCGCAGACGGGCAATACGCTGGACTTCCCGGTGCTCGTGCATCGCATCCACATGGGGGCCGAGCTGCCCAGCGTGGCCGAGGGTCCCGTTGGCGCGGAGTACGCCATCGTCGGCTACATGAATCGCCGTCACACCTATGCGATTCGCACCGGGCCCAACCCTGGGGACGTGGAAGGAGTGCACTTCC
This sequence comes from uncultured Myxococcia bacterium, assembly GCA_964471535.1. Taxonomy (GTDB): domain Bacteria; phylum Myxococcota; class Myxococcia; order SLRQ01; family SLRQ01; genus CAYYHA01. The sequence goes on from CAYYHA010000104.1 coordinate 1,461, forward strand.
CCCAGGAGATGACGCGGTGCTTCACCTGTCACGCCGGCGCTCGCGAGGGCGACCATGCCTACACCGAGATCAACCGCTACAACTGCACCACCTGCCACGACAACGTGGCCTTCGAAGACCCACCGCCGCCGAACAAGGTGCTCCACCCGGCGGGCCCGCAGGACGACGCGACCTGCGCCGGCTGCCACGGTGAGGGCATGAGCGCCGACTTCCGCGAGCACCACCTCGACGACCACGAATGGGCCGCTGCCGAGGGGTTGCTGCCCGGCTTGAGCGCCCGCATCGAATCTGTGTCGGGGGTCGTGGCAGGCGGCTCACCGACTGTCACTTTCCGGGTGCAGGACAGCTCGGGGAACGACTACGACATCAGCCAACTCGATCTGCTCCGAGCGGTGTTCTCAGGGCCTGCGGACGACACGGAGTGGGACCTCTCCTCGGATCTCTCTGGCGCGGTGCAGAACGCCGATGGCTCCTACACCGTCACGGTTTCCGAAACCCTGCCTGATACACTGGCGGCAGGGGAGGTGGTCCGGGTGGGGCTCGAAGGCTTCCAGAACTTCACCCTCGACCGGGATGGTGAGTCGAAGGTGGTGCGCGAGGCCTTCGACAACCCGGTCGTCTACTACGCGGTAGGCGACACGCCCGCGACCTACGAGGCCACCGTAGCCACCGCGGTGTGCGAGACCTGCCATGGCGACCTCGCCGCCCACGGCGGCTTCCGGCGAGAAGTGGAGCACTGCCTCGGTTGCCACCATGAGAACAAGACGGATGCAGCCATGCGCCCGTCGGGCACGCCCGTCTCCGTGGATTTCAAGGTGATGATCCACAAGATCCACCGGGGCGAGCACCTCGAGCAGAAGCCCTATGTGATCTACGGGTACGGGAACGTGCCCCACGATTTCTCCGACGTCCGCTTCCCCGGCCGGCTGAACGCCTGTCGCACCTGCCACGTGAACGAGGCGTGGCAGGAGCCGTCCACGGCCGTGTGTACCTCGTGCCATGACTCGCCGGCGACGGCAGCCCACGCCGAGATCAACACGAGCGCCAGCGGCGTGGAAAGCTGCGCCGTCTGCCATGGGGAGGACGCCGAGTTTGCAGTGGCGAAGGTCCACCAAGACCAACCAGAGTGACGGCGCCGTGCGGGGCCGACGGTGCACGCTGGCGACAGGGTTTGTCTTGAGCGCCCTCTTCGCATGGGGTTGCAGTGATCCCCGGCCGCCCCCGCGCCGGCCGCTTACCTGGCGGGAGGATGTCGGCCCTCTTCTGGCCCAGGCTTGCGTCTCCTGCCACGGCCCCAATCGCGCTGACGGCGCCTATCGCCTCGACACCTATCTCGGTGCACTCGGAAACGGCACCGATGCGATCCCGAACGCGATCGCCGGCGATCCCGAAAGCGCGCTGCTACGCGTCCTCGATCAGGAAGACCACCGAAGGCTACTCCCCGAGGGTTCCCTCGATCTCGCCGGGCTGCTTCGGACCTGGGTGGTGGATGACCGCTTGGCCTACTTCTACTCTCCCTACCATCCCCCCGGGGTGCTGAACGCCAGGGACGCCGATTTCCATGGGCGCGCCGTGGCCGAGGCGGGGTGGCGCCTCGACGGATGTCGCCGCTGCCATCAAAGCGATCCCGAGCAGGCGCCCGAAGATTCCCTGGGGCCTCCCTGTCTGAGCTGTCACATCGAGGGGGCGGCCGCCTGCGATACCTGCCACCCCGATCCTGGCGGCGCCCACGCCCGACACCTGCACCCGGGAGAGTGGCTCGCACCGGTCTCCTGCGATGTCTGCCACCCGCCCCGCGAACGCCTCGAGGTCGAGGGACACGGAGACGGCCAGGTGGACGTCGTCTTCTCCGGCGTGGCGCGGAGCAACGGTGCCGCGCCCGCCTTTGACGCTGCACAGGCGCAGTGCACCAACACGTGGTGTCATGGGGGGCTGGCCGGTGCCGAAGAGCCAGCGCCCCGCTGGTACGAGCGGGTGACGCTTGGATGTACCGGCTGTCACGGCTTCCCTCCCATGCAGCTGCGTCGTGGTGGGGCCCACTTGCCTGGTGAGGATTGCACCGTTTGCCATACGCTCGAGCCAGCCTCGCATCCCAACGGCGAGATCGACCTCGCGGTCGATCCGACTCGATGTGACGGCTGCCATTCGGGGCCTGGCTCGCCGCTCCCCTTCCGGGGGCTTCACGGTGAGACGGACCCGGCGTTACCGGCGATTGGCGCTCACTCGGTACACCTTGCGGGCAGCTTCTTTGCCCGACCTTTAGACTGTGCCGATTGTCACCAGGTGCCCGACTCGGTCACGGCCGAGGGGCACCTCGATGCACCCCCGGCCGAGGTGGTGTTCTCCGGTGTCGCCACGGCGGGGGGCCGGACGCCGGCCTGGGAGGCGGCGTCGGCAACCTGCTCCGACACCTGGTGTCACGGAGCAGCGCTGGACGGGGGCCAGAGGGTGACGCCCCCTTGGAACGGCGACCAGCAGGTGGGCTGCGGAAGCTGTCACGGCGTGCCGCCGGAGCAGCTGCGCAGCGGCGCGATGCATCCAAAGGCCGAGCGCTGCGGTGGGTGCCACGGCCAGGTGATCGACGACCGGTGGCAGTGGGTGGACCTGGCCAAGCACCTCGATGGACAGGTGGAGGTCGGGCCGTGAGTGATCGTCTGCGTCGCGCGGCGGTGCGAGGTATCGGCGGACCGGTGCTCGTCGCTCTCGCCCTTGCCGCTGCGGTGCGCGCTGGCGCAGTGCAGCAGGGCCGAGTCTCCCTGCGGACGGAGACTTTGGTGGTGGCCCGGGCGCGCTCGCCTGGCCGCACCGACGGGTGGCCCGTCTACCAGTTTCTGGAGCTGTGGGGACGGCAGCCGGGAGATCCTTTCCTGTCGGCGCACCTCTCGCTGTGGGGCCTAGCGCTCGGTGAGGGTGTGGACTTCAGGACGCAGGACACACTGGGTGGAGACATCGGGCTGCTCTACCTGCAGGTGCAGGATCCGCAGGGGCACTACGAGGCGCGCCTTGGTCGCCAAATCATCAGCAGTGGGCCCGGTGCGGCTGGGTTCGGGCAGATCGATGGAGCGTGGATCCGGGGCGCCGCTGGCGTCTTCGATGTCGAAGCGTACGGCGGCCGGGAGGTCGAGGCGCGCTTTTCGAACCTGGGTCGCTACGACTGGCTCGTCGGCGGCCGCGCAGGGATCTCCCGGTGGGGCCGGATTCGCTCGGGAATCTCCTTCCTGCACGCGCGGCGGGAGGGCCGCGTCGCACGGGAACGTCTCGGCGTGGATCTCTCCCTCGACTTGCCCCAGAAGGTGGACGTGGTGGCCCGTGCCGCCTGGGACGGTGTGGACCCGGGGCTCGCCGATGCGGTGGCGATGGCGCGGTGGAGGGGTTTAGACCGGCTCACCCTGGGAGCCCAAGTGCTCTACACGAGCCCGGGCCGCGCCATCGACCGCGCATCGCTGTTCAGCGTCTTCAGCCTTGCGGAGCAGCTCGAGGTGGGCGCCGTCGCTGCCTATGCCATCGATCCGGCTTGGGTGATCGGTGCGGAGTACGGGCGGGTCGCCTTTCCCTCGGCCACGGGGGTAGGGTTCGAGACGTTGGGGGATCGCATCCTCGTCTACGTGAGCACACGGCCGCTGCGAGGACTGTGGCTCCGCCTGGCGGTGGAGCGGGAGCCGGCGCCGGACAACGTCCTCTATTGGCTGCGCCTTGGCACGCGTTACCACTCGGTCGCCGGTTGGTCGGTCAGCGGCGAGGCGTTCGCGGAAATGTACGAAGCGCCGCCTCTTGCGAAGGTGGGCGCTGCACGCCGATCGCTGCATTTGCGCGCCTTCGCAGACCGCCAGATAGGGAGGGGGCTGACGCTGGGAGCTGGGCTGCAGTGGGGCAGCACGGTGCTCGCACGTTCGGACCTCCAGGCGATGGTTCGGGTGACCTGGGCGGCGGAATTCACGACAGGAGGTGGGCAGTGAGGTGGCAGCGGCGGCCGGCGCATCGCCACATCTCCATGTGGGGGTGGCTCGTCTCGGCCCTCGTCTGTCTGGCAGCGCTCGCTCCGAAGGCGGCGGAGGCACAGGCGACGACAGAGGAGCGAGGAGGCCTCGTGAGCGTGCCCGGTTTTCCGATCGAGAAGGCCCCGCCGAAGCTGGATGCGATCCGCTTTTCCCATCGGCAGCATCTGGCCACGGGTGTCGAGTGCGCCGACTGTCACCCGGATGCGCTCGAGGCGACGGACATCGCTGGGACCGAGACACCAAAGGAGGCGTTCTGCTTCGAGTGCCACGACCGCGATCGGCGCAAGGAGTGCGGTCTGTGCCACCTCAACGCCGAGTCGCCCTCCGCCACCCTGCCGTCGTGGGTGACCGAGCTGCGCTTCAGCCATGCGGCCCATCTCGCGCTGCCTGCGGTGAAATGCGAGACTTGCCACCCCGATGCAGTGCGCAGTGAGTCGGCGGAGGACCGGCTCACGCCCACGATGGCCGCTTGCACCGGCTGCCACCAGGCGGATCTGGACCGCTTGAACTGCCAGAAGTGCCATACACGGCTGCCGGAACGCCCCTGGCGCCTGGGCCGTATGGCGATTCACGACGCGGGTTTTGCCGCACTTCATGGTGCCTGGGCGGTCGGTAGTGCTGCCCTGTGCGCGCAGTGTCACGAGCAGAGCTTCTGCGCCGACTGCCACGCGCGGACACAGGCGACCACGCCGGCCATCCGGCACCTTCACCCCGGTCGGATGCGAATCCATGAGGGAGACTTCATCGGGCGCCATGCATTTGCTGCGAATGCAAAGAGCGCGAGCTGCAGCAGCTGCCACGGAACGACGTTTTGCGTCGATTGTCACCGACGCTCTTTGGCCCGGCCTGCGGGCGTCGAGCGCTCTCCGCACCCGCCGGGCTACGTACTTCGGGGCGGTGAGGCTTTCCACGGTGCCGATGCCCGCCGCAACGTCGCTGCCTGTGCCTCCTGTCACGACCGCGGAGCAGCCTCCAACTGTGTCGAGTGCCACCGGGTTGGCGGCGTAGGAGGCAACCCACACCCGCCGGGCTTCCGCCGCGGACTCGGCTCGAACGAGCGCTACGAGAGCGCAACCTGCACACCGTGTCACCTGGTCGGGGATCGCTGATGGAAGAAGCAAAGGAACAAGCACCTGTATCCCCCAGCCGGCGCTTCTTCGTCTGGGGCAGCGCGGTCCTAGGCGCCCTGCTCGCACTCGTTCCAGGCGTTCCCTTGCTCCGGGCGTTCTTCTTCCCCGCCAAGGCGAGGACGGTCGGTGGACCCGAGGGCTTCGTGCCTGTGGGGGAGGTGGAGGAGTTCGAGGAAGGTGTCTGGAAGAAGGTGGCAATCGTCGCCGACGAGTACGATGCCTGGACCGTCATTCGCAACGTCACCCTGGGAGCCGCCTGGGTGAAGCGTGACGGAGACCACTTCGATGTCTTCTCCACCGTCTGCCCCCATCTAGGGTGCTCGGTCGACTTCGACACGAAGGACAACCGCTTTGAATGCCCTTGCCACGTCAGCGCCTTCGATCGCGAGACAGGGCAGGTTCTATTTGGACCGTCTCCGCGCGGTCTCGATCCCCTCGAGTATCGAGTGGAGCAAGGCCGCCTCTTCATCCGGTATCGGCGCTTCATCACTGGGGCAGCGGAGCGGCACCCCGCCTGACGCCCTCGGTGAGCGAAGGAGGCACCCTTGGCATCGAAGTTCCTCGACTGGCTCGACGATCGCGCTGGCTACCGGCGCATACTGCGTTGGATCGGCGATGAGCCGGTGCTGGGCGGCGACAGCTGGGCCTACGTCTTTGGCAGCGCGCTGCTCATCGTCTTCTTCGTACAAGCCGCCACTGGCGTGGTGCTTGCGACCTACTACAGCGCTTCCACCGCCCATGCCTGGGGCAGCGTCTACTACGTGCAGGAAAAGGTCACCCTTGGCTGGCTGGTTCGGGGGCTGCACCACTGGGGCGCGAGCGCCATGGTGGTACTCCTGGGTCTCCACTTGCTGCAGGTGTTCATCTGGGGTGCCTACAAGAAGCCCCGAGAGCTGAACTGGATGACAGGGGCTCTCCTGCTCGTCGTCACGCTTGCCTTCTCCCTGACCGGATACCTTCTTCCATGGGATCAGAAGGGGTACTGGGCCACCTCCGTCGTGACCAGCATCGTCGGGACCATCCCAGGCATCGGAGAATGGCTGAAGCGCGTCCTGCAAGGGGGCAATGGGATGGGCACGCTCACGCTCACCCGCTTCTATGCCTTCCACGTGTTCTTCCTACCCGCCGCGCTCACCTTCCTCACCGCCTTCCACGTGTACCTGTTCCGGCGCCATGGCATCACGCCGAGGTGGGGGCGGAGCCGAGAGGAGCTCGAGGCGACCACGGTTCCCTTCTGGCCCCGACAGGTCTTTCGGGACCTGGCCTTTGGCCTGCTGGTGGTGCTCGTGGTGCTCGGACTGACCATCTGGGCGCACGGTGCGCCCCTGGAAGCCCCGGCCGATCCCGCCTCGGACTATGTCGCCCGGCCCGAGTGGTATTTCCTCTTTCTCTTCTCGGCGCTGAAGTACTTCGAGGGCCCCTGGCAGGTGGTGGGCACCTTCGTGCTTCCAGTCGTTGCGCTCACGCTGCTTCTCGCGCTCCCCTTCCTGGACCGTGGCTCCGACCGTTCTCCCCGGGCCCGCTGGCGCCAGATGGTTGGAGCCGGCTGCATCGTGACGGTGGTGCTGGTGCTCACCGCCCTGCCCATCTGGCACGACGCCCACGACCCGGCCTACCAGGCGCAGGCACGGCGGGCCGCCGACGAGGCGAGACGGGCCAAAGCGCTCGCAGCCAAAGGAATCCCGGTGCGTCCGATGACCGACCTCTGGCTACAGGATCCCGTGGAGCATGGGCGACGCCTGTTCCGAGCCCATTGCAGCAACTGCCACACGGTCGACGGGGAGGGTGGACGGGAGGGACCCGACCTCGGCGGCTATTTGTCTCGGGATTGGCTCCTCGCCTTTCTACGCAACCCCGCCGATCCCCAGTTCTATGGCCACACGAAGTTCGCGGAGGAAGGTATGGAGCCGGTGGACCTGCCGGAACCCAAGCTTCTCGCGCTCGTGGACTATCTCATGGCCCTCGCGGACACCCCCGCCAAGCAGCTTGAACAGCACCCTGGTCGCGCCGTCTATACCGAGGCCGAATGTGACGACTGCCATGGCATTCCCGGCGAGACAGAGCCGCTACTCGTGCGCCTCGATGGCTACGGCGGGGAGGCGTGGCTCCGCCGCGTGCTCCTGGAGCCAAGCGCGGAGGACGTCTACGGCGAGTACAGTGAGATGCCGCGCTTCGACACCTTGAGTGAGCAGGAAATACGTGCACTCGTGGCCTTCCTGCGAGCGCAGCGACGCGAACCGTTCCGCCGGCACCGCGAAGGTGCTCCGGCATCTGAGAAAGGAGCAGAACGATGAAACGGCCGACGCAGACGATCCTCCTCCTGCTGTCCTTGGCAGCCCTCTCCCCGGTTCTCCTCACCCCAGCGCGGGCCCTGGCCGATGATGGGACGAAGGAGCTGTGGTCGAAGCACTGCGCGAAGTGCCACGGTAAGGATGGCCGTGGGAAGACGCTCCTTGGAAAGAAGCTGAAGATCGTCGACTACACCGACCCCGAATGGCAGAAGAAGGTCAGCGACGAAGAGCTGAAGCACGCCATCCTCGAGGGGGCAGGGGAGCCGAAGAAGGACGGAACGACGCCCATGCCCTCGTTCAAGGAGAAGCTCAGCGCCGAGCAGGTGGAGAAGCTCGTCAAGTGGGTGCGCAACTTCGCGCAGGAGCGCGAAGAGGAAGCGGAGGGGGCGCAGTAGGCGGGGCGGGCCGGCAAGGGCAGGGCCGGCTACTCCGCGCCCCCGAGGAACTCGGTGAGAGCCTTCCGATCGGCCTCATCGAGGCGCACGAACTGGATGCCCATGCCAGACGGGCGTCCCTCCCCGCCGTGCTGCGTCCTCACCACGCGTCCTAAGGCACGAATGACCCGCTCCGACGCCGGGAGGGTGAACTGCAGCTCGATCTCCTCCTCGGGCTCGAAGAGGAGGTCGGCCTTCAGGAAGACGCCACCAGCGGAGAGGTCGGCCGAGTCGAGGACGATCTCACCCACGCCCCACTCCTCCCCGAGGCGGAACTCGGTCGAGACGGCCCGCCGGGGACTGCTTCGCTGCTTCGGGCGCGCGTCGCTGGCCATGGGCGGGGAGTATCGAGGTGCGGCGGCCGGGGGGTCAACTTACCAGGCTGCGGGCCCGGCCCCGGTCCGCGGCGCGCTCCCGGGGGGCGCGACCGGGGCCAGGGAGGATTCCTTGACTCGCGCACGAGCCCGGGGCCATCATCCGCATGGGGCGCGGAACGGGCCGATTTTCCTTCCGCTTTTTCACTCACTGGGCCGTGGCGAAGCAGCATCTCCTCCTGGTCGACAGCGACACGAAGTCGCTCCGTGTGATGGAAGTCAGCCTGAAGAAGGCGGGCTTCTCGGTCACCACGGCCGTCAACGGCGTGGACGCGATGGAGAAGGTGGAGATCTCGCCTCCAGATCTCATCATCTCCGACACGCGCATGCCGGAGATGGACGGCTTCGAGTTCTGCCGCCGCATCAAGGAGGACAGCCGCTACGCCGACATCCCGTTCATCTTCCTCACCAGCCAGAAGTCGATCGAGTCGAAGGTCCGCGGACTGGAGCTGGGCGTCGACGACTACCTCACCAAGCCCATCTACATCAAAGAGATCATCACGCGGGTGAAGATCCTCCTGCAGAAGCGCGATCGAGAGCGACTCGAGCGGAAGGATCAGCGCGGCGGGTTCAGCGGAAACCTCGCGGACATGGGCGTGGTCGATCTGGTGCAGACGGTGGAGTTGGGGCGGAAGACGGGGCAGATCCGCTTCACCTCTGGAGACCGCGAGGCACACCTCTACTTCCGTGACGGGAAGGTCGTGGACGCGGAGGTGGGTGAGCTCTCCGGGGAGGCCGCCTTCTATCGCCTCCTGAACTGGTCCGAGGGCTACTTTCAGATCGAGTTCAAACCCGTCGACCGCCCCGACCGCATCGAAGTCTCCACCCAAGGGCTGCTCATGGAGGGCATGCGACGCATCGACGAATGGGGTCGCATGTTGGAGCAGCTGCCCTCGCTCTCCACCCGCTTCGAGGTCGACTACGAGCAGCTCGCCGAGCGTCTCCCCGAGATCCCAGACGAGGTCAACGGCATCCTGCGGCTCTTCGATGGGCAGCGGACGCTGGAGGCCGTCGTCTTCGAGTCACCCTTCGACGACCTCGAGGCCCTGAACATCGTCTCGAAGCTCTACTTCGAGGGCCTCTTGGTGGAAGCATCCGAGCCCTCGCCCGACGAACCCGCGGTGGCGCGCTGGCTCGAGGGGGAGGGGAGCGAGGAGGCCGCCGCCGCGGCGCCTCCCGGGCCGGGGATCGACTGGTTCGCCGGGCCCACCGCTGAGGGTCCCGCGGACGCCGAGGGTGCGGTGGACGCCGAGGATGAGGACAGCGCGGAGGGTGAGGCGCGCGCGGAGGCGGTGGACGCGGGCCCCGGGGTGGAGGGGGCGACCGAGCTGGAGGCGGAGGCCGAGGGTGAGGGCGGTGCCGCCGCGGCAGAGCGTACCGACGTCCCGCCCGCGCCTTCGGCCGCAGAGGCGCGCGCCCGCGCGCCGGCCCCCTCCGGCTCTGCCGAGGTGCTCGATGCGGACGCGGCACCGGGCAGCCAGGCGGCAGCGCACACGGAGGCGGGGACGGGCGCGGGGGCGGCGGAGGAGACGCCGGAGGCCGCGCGCGAGGGCGCTGGTGCCGGAGTCGAGGCCCTCCCCGAGGGTGACGAGCCGGCCCCCTCGCCCACCTCCGAGGCCGCCGCGCCCTCGGCGGAGCACCGGACCGGTGGCGACGAGCCGCCGGAAGCCGAGGCTGCTTCGCCCCGTGCTGCGGCGCAGCCCATCGAGGTGGTGCGCTTTCCCGAGCGTCGGGGCACCTGGAAGGAGAAGCTGGCTGCGGAGGGGCGTCTCGAGGAGGCGGCCCGCATGGCGGGCGGCGCTTCGATGGGTGCTCCATCGCCGGCGCCGCGGCGTCCCACGACCAAGGAGATGCCCATCGTGGCGTGGCTCTCGGCCAGCGAGGCGGCGCCGGCCACGACCCCGGCGCCCGAGCGATCGGGAGAACGGGCCGCGGGCGTCTCGTCGGGGACGCCGGCGCCAGCACCGGTGGCACCTGCGAAGGCGGTGGAGCACGGTTCCCTCGAAGAGGCGCTCGGGCTCGAGGGCGCAGGGAGCGAGGCGCCGGCCGAGGGGGCGCCGGCCGAGGAGGCGGTGGGCGCCGCTCCCCTCGACAGCGAGGTGGTTGCGCCCGGCTCCGAGGAACCGGCAGAGGCGGCCTTCTTCGCCGAGGCTTCCGAGGCGCGGGTGGGCTCGCCCCTGCGTGGGGTGAGCAGCGCCAGCCGGGAGGGGTTGCCCGCCGCTTCCGATGGAGCCCGCCGGTGGGTGGGCGCCCTGCTCGTCCTGGCGGTGGCGGGTGGCCTCGGCTACCTCGGCTGGCGCGCCTTTGGGGCCAGCTCCGAGCCGCCCCCCGGGGCGCCGGGGGCAGCCACGGGCCCATCCGGAGGTGGCGCAACCGGAGGCGAGGCGGCGGAGCCCGCCGCGGGCGCCACCGAGACGGGAGGGGGGGCACGGCCCGCAGCGCCCACCGGCGGGGAGCTCGAGGCTTCGCCGGGGACCTCGGCCCCCGGCGGCGAGGTCGCGGCACCGAAGCCCGGGGACGGCGCGTCGGAGGGGGCCGCCCGGGCGCCCTCGCAAGGTCCTGCGGATGTGAGCCCGCCCCCGGCCGGCCGGCCCGAGCCGGGTACCCTGCCTGCGAAGCCCGAGGAGGCCACGCCAGCACCCGGCGACGCCGCCACCGCGGCCCCCGTCAACCTCGAGGCGTACACGCATGCGCTGGCGCGTGCCGAGAAGAAGTACCGTGCGGGCCGTTACCGGGCGGCCATCAGCGACTTCCGGCGGGCCATCGCCGCCAACCCGGAGGGGGCCCTCGCCCACGTGGGCCTCGCGCAGACCTACTACGAGATCGGCAAGACGGCAAAGGCGCAGGAGCACGTGACCCGGGCGCTCGAGCTCGAGCCCGACAATGCGCGGGCCTACCTGGTGCAGGGGCTCATCTACCAGGCGCAAGGCCGCAAGGCGGCGGCCAAGAAGGCCTATCGGCGGTATCTGGAGCTGGAACCGCGGGGGGAGTTCGCCGGGGACGTGCGGGCGGTGCTCGACGCACTCTGACCGGCGGGCTAAACCCTTCCCGCATGGCCACTCTGCTCGCCATCGAGACCTCCTGTGACGAGACTGCCGCGGCCGTGGTGCACGACGGGCGCGAGGTCCTCGCACAGGCGGTGCATTCGCAGGTGGATTTGCATGCCGCCTACGGCGGGATCGTGCCGGAGCTGGCCAGCCGAGACCATGCGCGGCGCGTGTTGCCGGTGGTGGATGCCGTCCTCCGTCAGACGGGTTGTCGCATCTTCGACCTCGATGCCATCGCGGTGACCGCCGGGCCCGGCCTCATCGGCGCACTCCTGGTCGGGGTGCAGGCGGCGAAGGGCCTCGCTGCTGCCGCCGGGAAACCACTCTGCGCCGTCAACCACCTCGAGGGGCACATCGCTGCGGTGCGCCTGGAGGCGGATCCCCCCGACCCAC
>CAYYHA010000105.1:0-13065 GCA_964471535.1 uncultured Myxococcia bacterium
GACGGGGGACACCGCGGGGGCGGGGACCGTCGTGCAGGCGGCGCAGGCCATCGCCGCACAGTGCGTGACCGTGCAGCAGATGGCCGAGGACCTGGCGGCCCTCGCCGAGGGTGCCGACCTCGACCGCTGGGAGCAGGTGGAGCCGTCGGCCTTGGCCGAGGCACTGCTCCAAAGCTTCGGGCCCCTGCTCGCGCTCAACCGGCAGCGCCTCTCGGTGGAGATCGCGCCGGGCCTGGGCCCCCTGCGAGGCGACCGACGCCGTCTCCTCCACGCCTTGGGCAACCTCCTCGAGAACGCCTCGCGCCACGGGCCGGAGGGCTCGACCATCACGCTGCGCATGTACCGGGCCGCAGAGGAGGGGACGGGGCGCCTCGTCGTCCTCGAGGTGGAGGACGAGGGGCCGGGCATCCCCGAGGGACAGCGGGAGGCGGTGCAGGCGTGGGGCGTGGGGCACGGGACCGGTCTGGGCCTGTCCATCGTGCGGGAGATCGCCGAGCGGCACGGGGGACGCCTCCGGGTCGGCCAGGCGCCAGGGGGCGGGGCGCGGCTCTCCCTCGTCCTGCCCAGCGGCGGCGAGGAGGCGTCGCCCTCCGAATAGGCGCCGCTCGGGCGCGTCGAAGCGGCGACGCCCCCCGCTTCCGCTTGGGCTTTTCCGGCAGCCCGGGGTATGTGTCGAGCGCGGAGGAAGTACAACCATGTCGCGTCGTACCGCCCTAGCCACGCTGATGTCCTTCCTGCTTTTCTCGGGCGCGCCCGCTCTCGCTGCAGGAGCACCGCCCAAGAAGGCGGTGGAACTGAAGAACCGCGGCGATGCCCTGGCTCAGGCGGGCAACCTCGATGCGGCGATCGAGGCGTATCAGAAGGCGTTGAAGATCGCCCCCGACTACGCGCTCGCCCACAACGAGCTGGGCACGTCGCTGTACCGCAAGAAACAGGTGGAGCAGGCGATCCGGCACTTCCAGGCGGCGGTGAAGGCCGACCCCACCTACGCGACGGCCTGGTTCAACCTGGCCTACGCGGCGCGGAAAGCGGGCAAGTGGGATCTGGCCATCGAGGCGTACCGGCGGCACACCGAGCTTCGCCCCGACGAGCCCGACGCCTACTACGGCCTCGCCGAGAGCTATGCGGGCGCCGGTCGCAAGCGGGAGGCCATCGCGGCCTATCGCGCCTACGCCGAGAAGGAGACGCGACCGAGCGAGCAGAAGTGGGTCCAAAAGGCGCGGGAGAAGGCGCGGGCCCTCGAGGAGGCGCTCGCCGCCGAGGGCGCGGCACCGCCGCAGCCGGCAGCCGGCGCCGTCGCCACCGGGTCCGCCGCGGCCACGGGGACGCCCTCGGGTTCGGTCGAGGGGGGAAGACCGGCGGGGGAGAGCGCCGCTCCACCGAAGGAGACCGGGGCCGCCTCGGCGGCCGCGACGCAGCCGGCGACCTCGCCGAAGACCCAGGGGGCGCCTCCGGCCGCCGCGACGCAGGCGGGGGAGGCCGTGGCGAAGGTGCGCCGCGGCGACGCCCTCGTGAAGCAGCACGACTACGCCCGGGCGGTGGAGGCGTACCAGGCCGCGGTGCGGCTGAACCCTCGCAGCGTGGAGGCCCACTACAAGCTCGGCTACGCCTACGCCCTGCAAAAGGACTACGCCCGCGCCATCGAGGCGTGGAAGCAGGTGCTCGCGCTCGATCCGGGCAACGAGGGGGCGAAGAAGAACATCCAGGTGGCGCAGCGCAAGCTCGCCGAGCAAGGCGCGCTGCGGCGCACCCCGCCTCGGACGGCGCCGCAGGCCACCGGCGGCGCAGCGGGCAGGCCGCGGCCCAAGTACAGCTCCATGGGGGCGCGGCCGGGGACCCAGCCGCCGTCGTCGGCACCTGCGGCGGCGCCGCCGGCGAGTGCCTCGAAGCGGGCCGAAGCGCGCCGCCTCTACGAGGAGGGCGTCAAGCTCATCCGTGCCCGTCGCTATGCCGACGCCGTCGCGGCACTCGACCGGGCCATCGCCGCCGATCCGAAGCTCGCCGTGGCCCACGTGGCGCGGGGAAGCGCGCTGGTGGGTTTGCGCCGCTATGAAGAGGCGGCACGGGCCTACGAGCATGCCCTCCTCCTCGACCAGTCCCTGGCCTCGCCGCTCTTCGGGCTGGGGGAGGCCTACCGGGCCCTGGGACAGCGGCGCAAGGCGGCGGCGTACTACCAGCGCTACGCCGAGTCGACGGCCCGGGATGCGGATCCGAAGCTGCAGGCGGAGGCGCGCCGCTGGGCGAGCAAGCTCCGCTGAGCGCCCGGCGCCTCCGGTCGATGGCCACCGCTACCGCTCACACCGAGCCCCACCGCAACCTGCGCGCAGCGGCAAAGGCGGCGCTGCGGTGAGGAGCGACGGGCGCCGGGCCGCGCCCGCGCCACCGCGAGCGCAAGAGACCGAGAGGCCGAGACGCCTGCCGGCGCCTCGGCCTCTCCCCTCTCCCTGACACGGGCCTTCACCCTCCCGGCGCCGGGCCTGTAGGGCCGCCCAGGGCGCCGAGAGACCCTCCTCGGAAGGCTCCGCGCTGGTCGCTCTCTGACCTAGCAAGGGTCGCACCAAGGCGCTAAGTGTCTGGAATCTCGTCCCCCGCCGTGGCAGAGTCGCGCCATGCCGCACGAAGATTCGGACATTCGTGTCAGGGGGTGGAGCAGCGTCTTTCCAGGCGGCGCCGCGCGGGGGGCCCTGTGAGCGGGCCGCAGGCCGCGCCGGGAACGTGCACCGGCTTCGAGTCGGTGGGCGCGGTGCAGGCGGCGCTCGAGGGGGTGGGCTACCTGGCGGACGAAGGGATCGCCACCACGGTCTTCCTGGCCGATGCCCTGGAGAAGCCCCTCCTCGTCGAGGGGCCCGCCGGCGTGGGCAAGACCGAGCTCGCCCGGGCCTGGGCGGCGGCGAGTGGGCGCCGGCTGGTGCGGCTGCAGTGCTACGAAGGCCTCGACGAGGCCAAGGCGCTCTACGAGTGGGCCTACCCGAAGCAGCTCCTGTACACGCAGGTGCTGCGTGAGCGTATCGGTGAGGTACTCGCCGGCGCGGAGAGTCTCGCCGAAGCGGTCGACCGGGTGGCCGGGCTCGAGGAGATCTTCTTCAGCGAGCGCTTCCTTCTCCCCCGCCCCCTCCTCGAGTCGCTGCGGAGCGAGCGGCCGACCGTCCTCCTGGTCGACGAGGTGGACAAGGCGGACCCCGAGTTCGAGGCCTTCCTCCTCGAACTCCTGGCCGAGTTCCAGGTGACCATTCCCGAGCTGGGACCGGTGGGCGCGGTGCACGTGCCGCGGGTGGTGCTGACCAGCAACAATGCGCGCGAGATGAGCGACGCACTGAAGCGGCGCTGCCTGCACCTCTTCATCGATTTTCCCTCCGCCGAACGCGAGCTCGCCATCCTGCGGCGTAAGGTCGAGGGGCTCGACGCCGCGCTGGCCGAGGCGGTGGTGGATCTGGTGCAGGAGCTCCGGACCCTCGAACTCAAGAAGGCGCCCTCGATCAGCGAGACCATCGACTGGGCGAAGGCCCTGCTGGCCCTCGGGGCCGAGGCGCTGCATCCGGAGCTCGTGGATCGCACCCTCGATGTGGTCCTGAAGTACGAGGGGGACCTCGAAGCGGCCCGCACCCATCTCGAGCGGCGCGTGCGCGTCTCCGGGAAGGGGGCGTGACGGCCGCACGGGCCGCCGTGCAGCCGGCCGGCCCGAATGCGCAGGAGAGGGCTAGGCCTCGCGCGCGAGGGTGTAGCCGCGCGGGTTTCGCGTGCGCCGCGAGCCCGCCCCCGGCGTGGGCTCGCGGGTCAGCGGAAAGGCGTCGTTGAAGCGGGCTCGGTGGGCCAGGTACTCCTTCGCTGTCAGGTACTCGACGTGGCCGTCGGGGTACCGGATGGGAAACCGCCGCCCCTCGTGGAGGCCTTGCTCACGCTGCCGGGTCATCATCGCCACCTCTGCCGATTGGGAGGGCGCTACATAGCCCACAGGCGCCGCACGCGGCAAGCGGCGGCCCACAGTCCGGCTCGGCGCGGCCGCCCCGCGGGGACCTGGGGGCGAGGCGTCGGCCACCGGAGGGGCCGCCGTCCGCCCGGCGCGGGGGGCCTCAGGCAAGGTAGAGGAGCGCGCCGGAGAGCCCGACCCACGCCAAGACGGTGAGCACCGTCCCCCGGTCGCTCAAGGCGATCTTGGTGGGGTTCTCGCCGCCGCCGCCCACGTGGATGATCCACAGGTAGCGCAGGAGGCCGTGGGCCACCAGCGGCGCGGTGAGGAGCATGCGGTGATCCCCGACGCTTGCGACGGTGTGCGGGGCGACGGTGTAGAGCGTGTACGCGATCAGGGTCGCGCCGGCGAGCACCGACTGTACGACGTCGAGGAAGGGCAGGTCGTAGTGCACCAACACGGCACGCCCTGGAGTTCCCGTCTCGGTGGTGCGCACGAGCTCCTGCCGTCGCTTGGCGAAGCCGAGGAAGAGGGCGAGCAGACCGGTGCACACGAGGATCCAAGGGCTGGCGTAGACGCCCGCCGCCGCGGCGCCCCCCAGGACGCGCAGGACGAAGCCACTGGCGATGAGCATGACGTCGAGGATCACCACCCGCTTGAGTCCAAGGCTGTAGGCGGCGTTGACGCCGGCGTAGCCGAGGAGCAGGCTCAGGAAGCCGAGGCCGCTGCCCGGAGCGATCCCGAGGGCGGCGATGCCGATGGCGGCGGCACCGAGGGAGGCGGCGCTCACCACGGCGAGCCCCGGCGGGAGCGCCCCGGAGGCAATGGGCCGGTGCCGTTTCTCTGGGTGCGCCTGGTCTTCCCGGCGGTCGAGGAGATCGTTCCCCAAATAGACTGCGCTCGCCATCGCGCACCAGGCCGCGAAGGCGAGGAGCGTGCGGCTCGTCGCCTCGACATCGCCGAGACGGCGGGCAAAGAGCAGCGGGGCGAGCACGAAGAGGTTCTTCACCCATTGCTCGGGCCGGAGTGCCTTCACCAAGGTCCGCACGGGGCGATTATCCGCTCGCTCGCCGGTGCAGGCGACTTCTTGGGTGGCAGCGATCCCAGAGCACTGCTAGGCTCTCCCTTGCACGAACGGCACGAAGGGCATGACGGGGAGGTTGCCACGATGAACAGTTGGGGAAGGTGTGTCGCTGCGTCGTTGGTCGTTCCGCTCTTGTGGTCGGCCTCGCTGGCCGCGGCGCAGGAGGAGGAGCTCCCCTCCTTGGTCGTCATGGACTTCCAGACCTCCGGCGATCTGCCGGAGCGCCTGGCGAAGACCGTCGTCGGACAGGTGGTCGCGGCGGCGACCCGAACCGATGCCTTCCGCAACGTCGTCAGCGGCGACGACATCCGGAACCTCCTCTCCCTCGAGGCGCAGCGGCAGCTCTGTGGTGCCGACGCGGAGAGCTGCTTGGCGGAGATCGGCGGTGCCCTGGGGGCCGACTTCATGGTGACGGGGACGATCTCGAAGACCGGTGACGTCCTCGTGCTGCAGATGAACCTTCTCGCGGTCAGCGAGGCAAAGGTGGTCAACCGGGTCTCGCGCACCTTGAAGAGCGAAGGAGCGATCCTCGACGAGGTGCCCCGCGCCACCGTGGAGCTGCTCGCGAAGGCGCTCGAGGGCAAGCGCGGGACCCTGGTGGTCTCGGTCTCCGAGGCAGGTGCGACCATCAAGATTGACGGCACCATCCGCGGTGCGTCGCCCATGGGGCCCATCGATCTGCCGGCGGGTCTCCATCTTCTCGAGGTGGAGAAGACGGGCTTCATCAGCCATAAGGAGGAGGTGAAGGTGCTCGTGGGGCAGACGACCGCCGTGAGCGTGCGGCTCGTCCCCTCACCTGACTTCCTTGAGGCCTACAACGCCCGCGCCCGAACCTACCGAACCTTTGCGTGGGTGGGCACTGGGGTGGCCGCCTTGAGCCTGGGCAGCGCCGTCTACTTCAACCTGCGCGCCGACTCGATACAGCGCGACTTCGCGCAGGCCCGCTCGCAGCTTAGTTCGGGAACGAGCCTCGACAACCCGAAGTGCCCGGGAGGGACGGTGGATCGCGAGTGTCTGCAGGCCTTGGCGGCCGACGGCTTGACGGCGCAGAACATCGGCAACCTCTCCTGGATCGGTGTGGGGGTGGGCGGGGCCGCCGCCCTCTACTTTTGGGTCTTCGGCGAGGACCCCGATCGCTACCGGGAGTTCTCGGTCGCGGCGCTGCCCATCGAGGGCGGGGCCTACGCGTCTGTCGCCTTCGTCTTTCGCTGATCGTTGCCGCGTTGCCGCTGGGGCCGCTGGGGCCGCGGCGCTGGGAGCCGCGCCGGTCCCCGCGCGGATCGTGCCGTAGAGAGAAATCCCCGTAGAAGGTCGGGGTCCCGATCGCGTACCCTAGCGGACATCCTGGCGTCCGCCCCGCGGCACCCTGCGCTCGCCGTCCGGCCTGGCCCCGCCGGACAGACCCTCAGGCGAGGGGCGCCGTGGCCCGAGAGCAGCGCGCGACGGCAGGGCCCAGAGGGAGATCGTGACCGCAGAGGAAGCAGAGGCAGCCGCCTCGAAGGAACGGGGGATCGTGATGCGAACGCTCGGGAACCTGTCCATTCTGCTCGTCGAGGACAACCCGGACCATGCGATGCTGACGAAGCTGGCACTGTCACGACTCGACGAGGTCTTCGAGGTCCGGATCGCCCGCGACGGTCTGGAGGCGATGGAGATGCTCCGGGGGGGCTACCGGCCCGATCTCGCACTCATCGATCTGCGACTGCCCCGCCTCGATGGCGTCGGCCTCATCCAGGCCATCCGCAGCGAGCTGGCCCTGTCGCGCTTGCCGATCGCGGTGCTCTCCACGAGCACCGATCCCCGGGACGTGGAGCGCAGTGTTCGGGCGGGCGCCGACCTCTACCTCGACAAGCCACTGGTGCCGTCGCGGTTACGTGAGGTGCTGCCGCGCGCCTAGGGCCCACGCCTTGCGCGCGTTTTCAGCGCTTTGGTACCATCCGCGCGTCGCTTTCGCCGCTGCGGCCGCCTCGCCGCCGCGGTTGATGAGGAACCTTGGCGCGCAAGGGCATCAAGTACGGAAAGTACACGCTGATCGACCGCATCGCCGTAGGGGGCATGGCGGAGATCTTCCTTGCGCGTCAGGCGGGGCTCGAAGGCTTCGAGAAGACGATCGTCATCAAGCGGATTCGGCCCCACCTCTCCAAGCAGGAGAGCTTCGTCAAGATGTTCCTCAACGAGGCGAAGCTCGCCGCGCAGCTCAACCACCCGAACATCGTTCAGATCTACGACCTCGGGAAGATCCACGACACGTACTTCATCGCGATGGAGTACATCTTCGGCCGGGACATGCGCCGGGTGATCCCAAAGGCGGAGTCCATGGGCATCCCCTTCCCGATGGTCTACGCGCTGAAGATCGCCTCGAGCGTGTGTGAGGGCCTGTACTTCGCCCATCAGAAGAAGGACATCTACGGCAACCCGCTCAACATCGTGCACCGGGACGTCACGCCGGAGAACATCTTCGTGAGCTTCGACGGCACGGTGAAGATCCTCGACTTCGGCATCGCGAAAGCGGCGAACCAGATCGAGCAGACCCGGGCGGGCGAGATCAAAGGGAAGATCTCGTACATGTCGCCGGAACAGGTGGTGGGCAAGCAGCTCGACGCCCGCAGCGACATCTTCAGCCTTGGGGTGGTGCTCTACGAATGGATCACCGGCTTCAAGCTCTTCACCGGCGACAGCGAGGTCGCGATCCTGAAGTCCATCAGTGAGGGGAAGATCTACGCGCCCAGCTATTTCAAGGCCGACGTGCCGGAAGCGGTCGAGCGTATCCTCATGAAGGCGCTCGAGAAGGACCGGGAGAAGCGCTATCAGAGCGCCTGGGAGATGCAGTACGACATCGACCAGTTTCTCTCCGAGTACGAGTTCACCCCCTCGAACATCCATCTCTCCAACTTCCTCAAGCAGCTCTTCGAGGACGAACTCGAGGAGGAGCGCAAGCGGCTGTTGGCCGAGGGCGCACCGCTCGGCGTGGAGGAGTACGAGGAGGACGACGAGACCGAGGTCGGTGACAGCGGGGTGCGGGCGAGTGGCTCCCACGCCGAGCTGGGTGTGGTGTCTTCGGCGGGGAGCGCGGCCGTGGCAGCGGCGCCGCAGCGCCAAGGCGATGCAATGGTCCTCCCGATTCGGCTGAAGCCCTCGGAGTACGAGTACCTCGAAGCGATGGCCGACGAGCACGGACTGACGGTACAGGCGCTGATCCGCGAGTTTTTGGCGCCCTATCTGAAGTACCGGTAGGCGGACCCCCGGTGGGCGAGGGCGGGAGCGCTGCCCCCATCCCCTGGAGCTGCGCCGAAGCGGTGCGCCCCTGCCGGCGGGGCAGCCGTGCAGCGGCGCGCGCTAGTCCTCGTCGCGGGAGGCGCCGATCTTCTCGAAGAAGATGTCCTCGATGGTCGTCCGCACCGTCTCCCACAGGAGGTCGCGGTTGGAACACCGGGCGAAGATCCCGAGAGGGATCTGGAAGCCACCCTTGTCGCGCCTGCCGCCACCGTAGGCCTTGCCGGCGGCGTCGCAGCCGAAGAGATCCTTCATCCACTTGTCCGGGTCCACGGTGTTGCTCGTGGTACGGAAGGATCCGTCGATGGTCGTCCCGCCCACGATGCCGTAGACGAGGACCGTGTCCACACCCTCTCGGCGGAGCATGTAGTCGGCCGCCTCACCGATGCCGTCGCGGTCCTCGTCGCGGACGTAGCCCACGCCGGCGATGATGTAGTTGTTCTTGATGACCTTCTTGTCGAGGGCAATCTGTAGGATGTCCATGCTCTTGGAGCTGATGGACTCCCGGGAGATCACCGCGAGCAGCTCGCGGTCGACGTAGGGCGCCAAGTACGCGGAGGCCTCGAAGTCGATGGGTCGGGCGAGGAGGAAGTCGTCGGTATCGGTTCGGATCCCGTGCATCATCGCGGTGGCCAGCCGGGTCACCTCGGGGGTGCGCGCCTCGAGGGTGACGCGGCCCTCCTGCAGATACTCGCAGTAGATGGCGCAGGTGCTGCCCGCGTCCTCGCGCACATCCACGAACTCCGCATCCACCGGCCCGAGCCATTTGTGGTGGTCCACCAGGGACAGGCATCGCAGCCCCGACGGCACCGGCACCGGGAGATCGGCGGTCTGGGTGTCCACGCAGCAGTAGCCGGCGTACGCGGAGAGGTCGACGCCCTCGGAAAAGAGGGTCATGTCAATCTCGAGCCGCTTGACCAAGGCGCGGTTCTCCGGATGCGAGAGGTCCTCGAAGTGGACGATGTCCGCCTCCACGCCATGCCCGCGGCAGAGGTACTGGTGCGCCAGTGCAGAGCCGATGCTGTCGGGGTCGGGATAGCCCTTGATCGCGATGAGGATCCGCTGCCCGCGCACGGCCTCGAGGACCGTCTCTAGCTCCTCGACGCGATGGCGCGCCTCGGTGAGCAGCGGTCTGTCGGCTGGCGGAGCGTTGTCGGCCTCCTCGGCCGCGCCGCCGCTCTCCGCAACGACGGCGGCGTGCACCTTGGTGTCGTTCATGGGCCCGAGTATAGCCCAGCGGAGCAGCGTTCAAGGTCTGAGGGTCAAAGCCCAGGTGTACCGTGCACTTGGATGAGCCTCTCGCCGTTGACACGGCCTGGGCGATGGGTGACCTATGCCCTCGCCATGCACCCCGCCCCGAAGGAGACCGGCTGGATCGAGGTGATCTGTGGCCCGATGTTCTCAGGCAAGACCGAGGAACTCATCCGCCGCATCACTCGAGCACGGATTGCGCGGCAACGGGTTCAGGTCTTCAAGCCGGCGATGGACGATCGGTATCATGCGACCCGAGTGGTCACCCATGAGGGGACCGCCCTCGAATCGCTGCCCGTGGCGGATGCAGAGGAGATCCTCTCGCGGGTCGACGACCGCGTGCAGGTGGTCGGCATCGACGAAGCGCAGTTCTTCGGGGGGGATCTCGTGGAGGTGGCCGAAACCCTGGCGAATCGCGGCGTTCGCGTCATCGTTGCCGGTCTCGATCAGGACTACCGGGGCGTACCCTTCGGTCCCATGCCGGCGCTGCTGGCCGTCGCCGAGTTCGTCACCAAGCAGCTCGCCATCTGCATGGTCTGCGGCAATCCGGCCGGACGGTCCCAGCGTTTGACGGCGGCTCGGGACCAGGTGGTGGTCGGGGCGCAAGATGTCTACGAAGCGCGCTGCCGGCGCTGCTTCGACCCCGAGGGCGATCCCTTCGCAGGGCGCCGCCAGCAGCTGCCCCTTGCGCCTCCCCGCAAGAAGGAAGAGGAAGAGGACGATGCGTGATCACTTCTACGACCAGGTTCCTTGGCGCCTCTCCGAGATGGAGCACCGCTACGGGGAGAACGTCCACATCCTCGCCGATCCGCTGCTTCTCGGTCAGCTCGCGACGCTGTGCCAGAAGGAGACCGTGCAGCCGCACTTCAACCGAATCGTCGCGTTCCTGTACCACTCCCTCGCGCATGCGGTGATCAACAGCGAGTTTCCCCGGCGACACGTCAGCGTGCCCACGCGCATGGCCGACGTCACGCCCGGGGCGATCTTTCACGGCCAGGTGATCGAACCCGAGACTCGGGTGGTCACGGTGAACATCGCACGCGCCGGAACGCTGCCCAGCCAGATCACCTTCGACATGCTCAACACGGTGCTCGACCCGCGGCGGGTGCGGCAGGACCACATCATCATGGAGCGGCGTACCGACGCGGAGGGTCACGTGGTGGGCACGGACGTGGGGGGCTCGAAGATCGGGGGCGACGTGGACGATGCGATCGTCCTCTTCCCCGATCCGATGGGCGCCACCGGCGGCAGCCTCTGCCGGGCGGTCACGATCTACAAGGATCAGATCCCGGGCCGCCCCAAGCGACTCATTGCGATGCATCTCATCATCACGCCGGATTACCTGCGTCGTGTGCGGGACGAGCATCCCGACGTGGTGGTCTATGCGCTTCGCCTCGACCGCGGTACGAGCGACGAGGCCATCTTCGAGACGGTGCCCGGCGAGCAGTGGGACAAGGAGTCGGGGCTCAACGAGACGCAGTACATCGTCCCAGGTGGTGGCGGCTTCGGAGAGCTCATGAACAACAGCTACGTATGAGGAACGACGATGAACGAGCTCTCCCGTGACGTGGACGTCCTGTACGACGAGGAGACGCTCGCCCGGCGGGTCGCCGAGCTGGGCGCCGAAATCACCCGCGCCTACCGGGGCGACGACTTGACCGTGCTCGTCATCCTCAAGGGTTCCTTCGTCTTCGCCGCCGACCTCATTCGCAGCATCGACCTGCCGTTGACGGTGGACTTCATGGGCCTTTCCTCCTACGGGGCGCAGACCGAGAGTTCGGGTGTGGTGCGGATTACCCAGGACCTCTCCCGCCCCATCGAGGGGCGCCACGTCCTGGTGGTGGAGGACATCATCGATACCGGGCTGACGATGAAGTATCTCCTCGGCAACCTCGCGACCCGCGGACCCAAGAGCACGCGCGTCTGCGCGCTTCTCCACAAGCCGGCACGGTCGGAGCACGGCGTCGAGATCGACTATCTTGGCTTCACCATCCCCGATGCCTTCGTCGTCGGCTATGGGCTCGATTTCGACGAGCGCTACCGGAATCTCCCCTTCGTCGGGGTCCTGAAAGCGGAGAAGCAGCCGGGCTGACGCCGCCGATCCGAAACCGCTGCCGTGGCACAACTGGGGTCGCGGGTCAGTGCCGCGTCGTTCGCTGCCGCCCCGGCGGAGGGCGCATCGCTTCCTGCCCCGGCAGCCGGGCGCCCCGTGGAGCGGCTGCACTTCGGACGACGACGTGGCATCGTGGGGACAGACGCGATGCCTGGCAGCCAAGAGAGAGCCCGCGAGATCCTGAACGTTCTCTTCGGCATCACCCAGCGGATGGCGCAGGGCGCCCAGCTCGAGGAGACGCTTGGGGAGCTCGCCGAGGCGGCGGCCCGCGCGGTCGAGGCGGAGAGCGCCTCGGTCCTCCTCCTCGACGAGGAGCGCGCTGCGCTCCTCGCCCGCGCCACCTACGGGCTGCCCCCTGAAGAGGCAAGGGACCTCTCCTTCCGCCTCGGTGAAGGCATCGCCGGCTGGGTGGCGGAGCAGGGCGTGAGCCTCCGCCTGCCCGATGCGCGGCGCGATCCCCGCTTCAAGCACATCGAGGGACAGAAGACCGAGATCGTCTCCATGTGCACCGTGCCGCTGGCCACGCGGGAGGGGGCGATCGGGGTCATCACCGTCACCGCGCCGAAGCCGGATCACTTCGACGAGGAGGACGAGCGGGTACTGACCTTCCTCGCTGGATCGGTCGTGAAGGACGTGGAGAACGCTCGGCTCTACCGGCTCGCCGTCACTGACAGCCTCACGCGCGCCTACAATCGGCAGTATCTCTCCGAGCGTTTGCCCGAGGAGATCGAGCGCCACCGGCGCTACGGTGATTCCATCAGCGTCGTGCTCTTCGACGTCGATCACTTCAAGCGGGTCAACGACGTGCACGGTCACGCGGCGGGGGATGCCGTGCTGGTGGCGATCGCGGACCTGGCCCGGGAGCTGTGCCGGGAGACCGATTCGGTGGTGCGCTACGGCGGTGAGGAGTTCTTGCTCCTCCTCCCCAAGACCGGACGGGAGGGTGCCCGGCAGCTGGCCGATCGCCTGCGCCGGCGCGTTGCCCACCACGTCGTGACGACCGAAGAGGGCGCCATCACGGTGACCCTCTCGGCCGGGGTCGCCGAGGTGCAACCCGAGGAAGAGGCACAGAGCCTCCTCGCACGAGCCGATGCAGCCCTCTACCTGGCGAAGCGCCGCGGCCGGAACCGGGTCGAGGTGGCGGGGCTGTAGACCCGGGCCGTAGCCCGTGGCCGGCACAGCGGCCGCCGCCGGGGCAGGCGCGGGGGCGGAGGCCGAGCTTCCCAACGCTTTACAGCCCAGAGGTGCGGCGCCATAGTCCCACGCACCATGTACGACGAAGAAGAAACGCGGCAGGTCGGCGGCGGCGGACGGGTGAAGGCCTGGCTGGTCGGGCTCATCCTGGTGGCTCTCACCGTGGGGCTTGGCTACCTCCTCGCCGAACGGAACGCGCGGCGCTACTTCCTGGTGGTGGAGGACGGCAACCTGGTGGTGAAG
>CAYYHA010000106.1:0-12611 GCA_964471535.1 uncultured Myxococcia bacterium
ATGAGAAGGAGGGCGCGCCAGGCCGTCCGTCCTTGCCCGGCGCCCCGTTCGGTCCGTTGCGCCCCCAGTACTGCGAGGGGGTGTTCCAGTTGCCCTGCCCCGGGGGGGTCCCGGGGGCGCCGCCGCCGCCTCCGATCCCGGCGCTTCCTGCGAAGCCCACGCTGCCTCCCCTGCCGGCGTTCCCACCCCGGCCGCCGGTCCGACCGCAGGGGGAGGCCCCCCCCGCCCCACCCTGGGGCCGGGCGCAGCTGGTGCAGACGAAGTTCGAGTCCTCGCAGCCGGGCTGCCCCAGGGCACCGTCCTCGCCGGCGGGGGCCGAGCCCGAGGGGGAGGATCCATCGGCGCCGGCGGCCCCCGAGCCCGCCTCGAAGATGGCGTGGCGCAGCGACAGGCCACTGGCGTTGACCGCGAAGAGGGCATACGAGGATCCCCCTGGGGAGGTCGCGTCGGCGGAGATCACGTGGATGCGGTCGACCACCGTGGGGGTCGTGATGTTCGAGGCGCTCATGCCCCGGGTGCTCGCCACCCGCAGTTCGGGAATGGCGGTGTCCGAGCGGGCCCAGGTGGAAGCGTTGTAGCCGCCGTAGATGGAGACGCCGTCGGAGAGGGTGATCGTCGAGGGAACCAGGTAGACGCCCTCGCTGACGTACACGTCCTTGCCCGCGCTCGCGGCCGCGGTGATGGCAGCGGCGAGGGTGGCCATCGGCGCGCTCATCGTGCCCGGGTTCGTATCCGAGCCCGCTACCGACACGAAGATGGCGTCGTTGGGATCGCCGTCGATGCCGTCGCAGTTGGCATCGACGAAGCCGTCGTCCGGCAGATCGGTCGCCGACTGGAAGGTGCAGGCGTACTCGCAGCCGTTCGAGGGATCGCCGTCGAGATCGTAGAAGTTGGGGTTGCAGGTCTCGAGGATGCAGTAGCCATTTGCGTCACATCCGGTCACGGCGTTCGGGAAGATGCAGGTGCCTCCCGTGGAGGGATGGGCCACGCACTCGCAGCCGTTCGAGGGATCGCCGTCGACGTCCGCGGTTCCTGCGGCGCAGCCGGTGCCCTCGCCCTGGAGGGTGACCGAGATAAGAGGGTTGTTCTTGTCGCTGGTGGTGATCTCGAGCACGCCTGTGTCCGCGCCGATGGCATTCGGGGTGTAGCCCACGGTGAAGGTGGTTTCCTCTCCCGTGTTCAAGGTGAGGGGGAGCATCACCATCCCCACCGAGAACTCCGCTGTGGTGCCCGTCCCGAGCGCGATGGACGAGACGACGAGGGGCCCGTAGCCGAGGTTTCGGATGCGGATGCTTCGAGCGGGGGCCGCCTGCCCCACGTAGACGGGCCCAAAGTCGACGGTGAGCGGATCGACCAGGGCCAGAGGCGAGATGCCCTCGCCGGTCACCGGGATGTTGACGACCACGTCTTGCGACGGATCGTTGGGGTCGGCGTGGGTGATATCCACGCCGCTGCTCTGCTGCGGGCCGGTGAACTGCGGGTCGAAGCTCACCTGCAGGTTCACCTGGCCGCCGGAGTTGAGGTTGAAGGGCACCGCCGGGCCGCTCACCGCGTACTGGCCGTTGCCGTCGAAGGTGATCCCGTAGTCTCGGATCTCGACCGCCTGGCCGCCGGTGTTCTCGAGGGTGATCTGCCGCTGTTCGGGGAAGCCCACCTGCACCGGTCCGAAGTCGATCCGGTCCGGGGTGATCATCACCTCGCCGGGAGGCTCGCTGAAGCCGTGGAGGGGGACCTGCACGGTGGGCTCGTCGGGATCGGTGCTGGCGATGACGAGCGCTTCGTCGTGCACGCCGAGCGGGCTTGCCGGCGGCGTGTAGGTCACGGTGATCTCGATCCGATCTCCGCCGAAGAGGTAGATGGGCAGAGGGCTCGGGAGCGTGAAGCCATAGACCAGGGAGCTGACCGGCTCGGTGCGGATCTCGGTGAGGGTGAGGACGGAGCTGTTGGCGCCCTGGTTCTCGACGGTGAGTGTGGCCTGGGCACTGCGGCCCGGGGCGACGTACCCGAAGTCCAAGGACTCGGGCGAGACGACGATGTCGAAGGCGCCCTTGTAGCTGCTCTGAACCGTGACGGATGTGGTCGGAGACCCGACTGCATTGCTCACCACCAGGATCTGGCCGCTGTCCGCCACTCCGTCGGTCGGGCTGTAGACGACGCTCACCGTGACCGCATCCCCGGGGGCGATGTCCACCGGCAAAGAGATCGGGTCGCCGAAGGCGTCGACTGGGGTCGCGGAGAACTCGGGGCTCGTGCCGGTGTCGCGGCGCACCTCGAGGAGGGTCAGCGGCGCGGTGCCCACCGAGGCGACGGTGAACTCGAGGGTGACGCTCGAGCCGGCCCGCACCGCACCAAAGTCGAGGAGGGTGGGGTCGATCTGGATTCGCGCTTCACCGGCCATGCCCCCATCGCTGCCCCCGTCGGTGCCCGCGTCGGGTGTGCCTCCATCGGGGGCCGCGGGCCGCATGCACAGGCCGCCGCTACACTCGAGGCCGGCGGGACAATCGAAGGGGGTGGTGCAGGGCCCGCCGTGTTCGGCGCAGCTTCCCGAGACACAGACCTTCGGTGCGGGGCAGTCCTCGTGGCGGGTGCACCTTCCCCCGCCGCCATCCGTCTCGGCGGGCGTGCTGTCACAGGCGCAGCCGGGACTGGCCAGGAAGAACCACGCGGCGAACAGAGGCAGGCCGCGCGTGCAAAGATCTCGCTTCATGGGTCCTCCCCTGCGCGTCCTCACCCAGGAGGCCCTCCCTCTCCACCGCGGGGCGCGCTCGCGCCCCGATTGTAGCGGGCGGGGCCTTACCCTCGCAAACGGGTCGCGCAAACGGGCGGAGTCCGTCCTCAGCCGAGCTTCTGGATCTGCGCGCGGGCCTGCCGTCCGATCTCCCCGTTGGGGTCGAGATCCCGCGCCCGTCGGAAGCTCTCGAGTGCCCGGGCCCGGTCCCCTTTGAGCTTGTAACAGATGCCGATGTTGAGGTGCCCCGAGGCCAGGTTGCGATCGATGGAGACGGCGCGCAGGAAGCACTCGAGCGCCTCGTCCACGTCGCCCTCCAGAAGGTGCTCCTTGCCCTGGGCGAGGTGGGGCTCCGCATCCGAGACCAACTCCACGTCGAAGAGCGCGCGGCCGCCGACGTTCACCACCAGCGCCCGCAGCAGGCCCGCCCACCAGAAGGTCGCCGCCTCGGCGGCAAGGAAGGCGGCCACGGGCATGTCGGGGAGCAGAGGCTTACCGCGAAACTTGAAGCGGACCTTCGTGTAGACGCCCTTCTTCGCCCAGTAGGCGACCTCGGCACGGACCTTCTCGAGCGCCTCCTCGAGGCGCTCCATCTGCCGGTCGAGCTCGATCGTGATCGGGTCCGGTCGCTCGCGGTCGCCACCGTTCGCCTCGCCGGCGAATACCTCCTCGTCCTGCGCCTCCTCGTCCCGCTCGTCGAATCCGTTGCCGTCTCCAGACGCCATGTCGGGCATCCTACCACCTCTCTTCACGCTCCGGCGACGGCGGCCGCTCGGCACGGCCGCGCATTGACCGCCGGCAGCGCGGGCCCCTAACCTTCTTTCTACCATGACGATGTACGAGCAGTCCCTCCGGCACTTTCTCAAGCCGGTCCATGCCTACCTCGACGATCCGACGGTCTCCGAGATCATGATCAACGGTCCCGAAGAGATCTGGATCGAGCGCAAGGGTCGGCTAACGAAGACGGATGCGAAGTTCACGCCCGAGGCGCTCGAGGCGGCGGCCCGGAACATGGCGCAGTTCGTGGGCCGGCTCCTGAACGACGAGAACCCGAGGCTCGATGCGCGGCTGCCCGATGGCAGCCGCATCCACGTGGTGATGCCCCCTATCGCCCGGAAGGGCTGCACTATTGCGATCCGCAAGTTCTTTCCCGACAAGCTGACCGTCGAGAACCTGGTCGAGTTCGGGTCGATGTCGCCGGCGATGGCGCGCTTCATCGAGGCCTGCGTCGCCCTGAAGGAGAACATGGTGGTCTCCGGGGGCACCGGCTCGGGGAAGACGACGCTGCTGAACTGCGTGGCCAGCTACATCCCCGACGACGAGCGCATCCTCACCATCGAGGACTCGGCCGAACTGCAGCTCAACCAGGAGCACCTCGTGCCCTTCGAGTCGCGGCCGCCGGACAAGTTCGGCAAGGGGAAGGTGGACATGGGCGATCTGCTCCACTCGGCCCTGCGCCTACGGCCCGACCGCATCGTCGTCGGCGAGGTGCGCGGCGGCGAGGCCTTCCATCTCATGCAGGCGATGAACACCGGGCACGGCGGCTCGCTGTGTACCGTGCACGCCAACACGCCCACCGACACGCTGCGCCGACTCGAGTCCTTGTGCCTGCAAAGCGGCATCGACCTGCCGATGATCGCCGTGCGGGCCCAGGTGGCAAGCGCCATCAACATCATCATCTGCTGCGCCCGCCTGCAGGACGGCTCGCGAAAGACCACCCACATCTCGGAAGTGCTCCCCCTCAACGACAAGGGCGACTATCGGACGCAGGACATCTTCGTCTTCACCCAGACCCACAAGGACGCCGACGGCAAGATCCACGGCTACCACGCGCCGACGGGGCTCTTGCCCACCTTCCTCGACAAGCTGAAGGCCTACGGCTTCGACGACATCGACGAAACCTTCTTCGATCCCCGCGCCCATGGGCTCGAGCCCCCGCCGGTGTACACGGCCAGCGGCGACTTCAAGCAGCGATGGGCGCCGAGCCTGCGTCACCGGGAGGAAGGCATCCCCGACGAGCAGGCGGGCCCTCCTCCCGAGGTGCCGAAGGTGAAGGTGAAGATGCGCCGGGCACCGGGCGCCGCCAAGAAGTCCGAGGAGGCACCGAAGGCCAAGGCGCCAGCCGCACCGGCGCGGACCCGGAGCCGGGTCGCGACTGAGCCCGAGGCACCGCCGCCTCCACCGCCGGCGGACCGCACCGACGATGTGGACCTGGCCGCGGCGCTCCTCGAGGACGAGCTCGCCGACGACGAGGGGACCGATCCAGGCCTCGAACCCTCCACGGAGATGGCGCCGATTCCCGCGGAGGATGGCAAGACGCGCGTCGCGCCCCTGCCCACCCCGAATGTCGAGGTGGCCCTCGAGGACGGCGACCCCACCGCGTCGGTGGTCCTCCCCGACGACGCAGGCGCCGACGACGAGGAAGCGGCCATCGCAGCCGCCCTGGCGGCGGCGGAGGCAGGAGCCCCCGACGAGGTGCAGGACGAGCCCTCCATCCAGCTGGCCGAGGATTTTCAGGCGGAAGCGGAACAGTTCGAAGAGGAGCGCGCCCCCACGGCGCCACGGCCACGGGTGCAGGTGCGGCCCGATGCATCGGGCGTCCGTCCGCGGGGCCGGAGGCGAAAGCGCGGCGGCGTGGTGGGCGGCGGAAAGAAGTAGCCGCCCCGCCCCCGGCCCTTTCTCACCATCCCTCGGTGCCCGTGTGCGTGTTGAAGCTCGGCGTGCCCCCAGTGGCCTCGTTCGAGCCGGCGCCAAAGCGGATTCGTCGCACCCGGTCCGGCGCGACGAGCACGGTGCGGGCCAGCCGCCGGCCGCCCCCCTCTTCCTCTATCTCGAGCTGGTGGCTGCCCATGGCCAGCTCGAAGGCCTTGGCGTCCCGATGGCGACCGAGGTCCCGGCCGTCGACGCGGACGCGGCAGGGGCGAGGACACTCGACGAACAGGGTGCCGGCGCGGTTGGGGCCAGTGGCAGGGACGGTCCGCTTGGCTCGCGGCCGCTGCCGGAGGGCCTGACCCCCTCGACTCCGCAACTTCGTTGCCCGTGCGGTGGTCGCCGCGGCCGCGGGCCGGGTCCTGGCGCTTTCCGTGGGGTGGGCCCTCGGTCGGGCCCGCGGCGTGGCCCCTGGGCCTCGGTCGGGCTCGCTCTCGGCAGTGGACCGTTGAGTGGCCGGCGCACGGGGATCGGCGCTTGGGAAGGGCTCGACGATGCGGGCATCCTCGGGCACCCGGGGCGCACCGAACGGATGAAGGGAGAGAAGGAGGCCGCCGGCGACGGCCAGGGCCCCGACCAGTGCGAAGAGCAGCAGCCGCTCGGCGGAGCGGGTCCCCCGCCGAGGCTGGTGCACCCGCTGTGGACCTGCGTCCACATCTGTCTCGTATTCGGTCTGGCCAGCCTCCGGTGAGGGCGGCTGATCGCCTGCACCGGAAGCGGCGGCGGACGGCGCACTGGCGCCGCGGGGCAGGCGGCCCGTGGCCACCGTGTCGGGCGCGTCCGAGGCCACCGGCGGTACCGAATCCTCGGCGAGCGCCTTGGCGCCGAAGAGTGTCTTGCCGAAGGCACGCAGCGCAGCAGCCGGGGTGCCCTGCAGGACCTCGGGGAGATGGGCTTCGATGCGCTCGTGGAGGTGCCGTGCGCTGGGCAGCCGGGCGCCGCGATCCTTCTGCAGGAGGCTGTCCACCAGGGCATCGAACCAAGGGGGCAGGTCGGGGCGCAGGATCGAGGGCGGTGGCGCCTCGACCTGGTGGATGGCGGCCAGGGTCTCGTAGTCGGTCTTCCGTTTGAAGAGGCGCCGGCCGGTGGCCAGCTCGTGCAGGACGACGCCCAGAGAGAAGAGGTCGCTCCGGCCGTCGAGCGGCTCTTGCGCGATCTGCTCCGGAGACATGTAGGCGTACTTTCCCTTGAGGATCCCGGCCCGAGTGGCCTCTGTCTGCACCCTACTCTTGGCGACGCCCAGATCGAGCAGCTTCACCTGCCCATGGCGTGAGATCATGATGTTCTGGGGGCTGATGTCCCGGTGCACGATCCCTAGGGGTCGTCCCGATTCGTCACGGGCTTCGTGGAGCGCTGCGAGGGCGTCGCTGACCGCAAGGCCGATGCAGAGGACAACCTCGAGCGGTAGCGCCACTCCCTCGGCTCCGGCCTTCCGCCACCAGGCGCGGGCGGTCCACCCATCGATGGACTCCATCGCCAGGAAGTACTCCCCCTCCACCTCGCCGAAGTCGAAGACCTGCACGAGATGGGGGTGGGCGATCGCGGCGGTCAATCGCGCCTCGGTGAGGAACATCTGGATGACACTCTCCTCGCCCAAGACCTCGCGCCGGAGGCGTTTGACGACGACCTCCTTCGCGAAGCCCTCCGGGCCGGCGAGGCGCGCCCGGTACACCTCTGCGAAGCCACCCCGGCCGAGGGGCTCGAGGAGTTCGTAGCGGCCGAAGTGCATGCGCGCCTACGATAGCACCCGCGCCGGCTCCGGTCGCGCTGTCCGAAGGTGGCTACTGTGCTGCGCGCACCTCGGCGCAGGTGATGCCCTCGTCGGGGGCGCAGTTTCGGCCGATCACGCAGCCGCCCACGCCGTTGATGTTCACGCAGGAGAGCTGTCCTCGGCATTGATTCCCGTCTACCTGGCAGGGCTTTCGCGTCAGGCCGCAGACCCGATCGGTCACATCACAGGTGTCCTGGGGGCAGTCGAGGTCCTGCACACAGGAGCAGAAGCCGGTGCCGCCGGCCCCGCCCTCGCTCCCGATGCAGCGCCCTGCGCAGCGACCGGACTGGGCGTCGCATCGTCCACCAGGGCAGTCGTCGTCGGTCTCACAGGCGGCGCCCGTCGCAGGACACTCCTCGTCGCGGCTGCACAGCGCCTGGGTGAGGATGACCACGTAGTGGCAGCCGAAGCCGTTGGGACAGGGCTGACCCTCGGAGCAGTCGACTCCGCAGAAGCTCCCGCGGCCCCCGGGGATGGAGGTGTCCACCAGACAGTAGTTGGCGGGGGCATCGCAGGCACCCGAGAGGCCCTGGCCCGGCGTCCGCTCACACTGGCGGCAGTAGGGGCCACGGGTGTCCTCGACACAGACGGTATCCCCGATCTCCGGATCGAGTTCGCACAGCTCTTTGAGCCCGCAGAAGCTCTGATCGTCGCAGAGATCGCTTTTGCAGCGTCCCACCTCGCACTCTGGATCGTCCTCGGGACAGCGGCAGACCTGGCGCAGGGGGCAATCCCCATTGACGCGGCAGCCCGGCTCGCAGCGGAAGGTCACGAGATTGCACAGGGTTCCAATGGGACAGTGCAGGTCGCTCGTGCAGCGGTTCTTCTCGATGCACTGATCGTTGTTGCGATCGCAGAAGAGGTCCTCCGGGCAGTCGTCGTTGGTAAAACAGCCCACCCGAGGTTGGCAGGTGCCCGCGGCGTTACAGAACTCCCCTTCGGCACACGCGCTGTCGGTGGTGCACAGACACAGGGGCGGATTGAAGTCCTTGGAGCAGATGAAACCGGGACCGTTCTGCTCCACGCACTGTGCGTCGTTGACGCAGCCGCCCACGAAGCCCGGATCCTCGGGGCAAGCGGAGAGGAGCAGCAAAGCGAAGCCGCCGGCGAGGAGAGCAGTCCAGCGCATCAAGGCACCACGAAGCTCTGGCTGTCCAGGGTGAAGGAGTTCCATGCACCGAGTCCGAGCTGTCCGTAAGAGAAGTGGTCGAAGTCGAAGCGGGCGGAGAGGGCGGTGATGAGGGTGAGCGAGAGGGCAGGGCTCTGGCGTAGCACCTCGAGCACCGCCGGTGGCACGTCCACCTGCGTCTCGGTGCCCGGAAGAATGATCTGCCACAGGGGCTTGGGAACGAAGCCGGGCTCATCGATGAAGATCAGGACCACGTCGGGAACGGGCGTGCCGTCGTAGGCCCACTGGACCCGCCCCCCGGTGAGCGCGCCGCCCGGTACGGGCGAGATGAGGCGCGTCATCGGCTGCATTGGGCCGATGTCCACCCCCTGCTCGAGGTCCCCGATCTGCCGCCGGTAATAGAGGGAGAGGGGATAGCTGCCTCCGTTGGTGGTCATGTTGAGGAAGACGAAGCCGTCTCCGGGCAGCCTGGGGTGCCGCTCGAAGAGGAAGGTGTTGGTGGTGTTTTGCACCTGCCCAATGTAGGCGGCGCCCTCCCCGCCGAGTTCCAGGTAGCTGTAGGTCAGGTGCACGGGACCGAGGTCCGGCTGCGGCGGGTTCACCAGTCGGATGGGGACCGAGAGGTCCATGTGCATCGAGAGGACCACGTCGCCGCGCAGCGGCGGCTGGCAGCCGCCAGCCTGGTTGCAGATCTCTCCTGCATCGCAGGCGGCGTCGACGGTGCAAAGACAGTAGGCGAAGTCGTTTGGGTTCTCTGGATCCCAGTCGCTGGGCCCCTTCTGGCACTCGAAGCCACCGGGGCAGGCCCGGTTCGGAGTGCAGATGGGGGGATCGATGGCGGGCACTTCGATGCCCCGGGTGATCCCCATGAGGATGGGCTCGAAGGTCTCCACCGCCTGCCCCGTCGCGTCGGTCGTCGTCGTCTTGATGCCGTAGAAGGCGTAGACGGCGACGTTGCCGGGCCGTGAGGGCAGGATGAAGGTGCCGCAGTCCTCGCTCACCACCTGGTAGAAGGGCGGGCTTCCGAAGGGCGGAAGGCGGGTCACGGAGGGCGTGGTCACGAAGACCCGCGCCTCCTCGACCTGGTTGGGGCCTAGCTCGATGCCCGGGGGCAGCTTGAAGCCGCAGACGGTGCCCAGCGAGCCGCCGGGGCCGCTGCCACCGACGAAGGCGGGCGGGGGGAAGACGGGAGGCGGGCCCGGCTCCCCCTCGTTGGGGGTGAGATAGAGGGTGAGATCGCGGGCGTCGATGCGGCTGACCGTCACCGCCTCATAGCCGGCCTTGAAGGCGCTGACGTCGACGGGCTTCACCAGGGAGGGATCGCTGAAGGTCACCTGCCCTCTCTCGTTCGTCTGGCCCGAGAAGACGCTGCCGTCGCCGAGGACCACGGTGGCGCCGTCCACCGGGATGCCGACGATCGCGTCGAGGAGGGTGATGTTGATCGTGCCGGCCATGGGCCCGCCGCTGGCACCGCCGCGGACGTTGGTGGGGTCGTAGTACTGGAAGGCCTTGGGCAGCACGGCGGTGCTGCCGCCGCTCTCGACCTCCACGTCCACGAGACCGGGGCTGCCCGGCGGCGTCCTGACGGCGAGGAGGTTTTGTCCGGTGCGCTGCACCACCGTGGCAGCGGCGCCGCCGAAGCGCACGATGGCATCGTCACCGAAGCCGCTGCCCTTCAGAACCACGTAGGTGCCGCCCGCCTGCGCGCCACGCGCTGGCTCCACCTGGGCGAGGGCAAGTTCGTCCACGTAGACGAAGGCGCCGCGTCCGCGGCCCTCGACCCGCTCGACCCCGCTGCCGGTGCCCACCACCACGTCGGCGGGTCCCGGCGAGCCCGGCGGGGTGACGGCGGTGAGGGTCGCCGGGTCCACGACCGTCACGTCGGTGGCGGGCAAGGCGCCGACGCGCACCTCGACCCCGGGGGCGAAGCCACTTCCCGTGACCGTGATCGCCGTGCCGCCAGCGGCCGGGCCCGAGGCGGGATCGACCCCGGCGACTTGGATGGGCTCGTAGTAGGTGAAGGCGGCCGGCAGCCGCGCGCCGCCGCGGACGTTCCTGACCTGCACGTCGACGCTGCCGGCGCTGGCGGCCGGCGGGCTCTGCACGCGAACCTGATGGGCATCGACGACCACCGCGCCCGAGAGGTCGGTCTCTCCGAAGCGGACCTGCAGCCCCGGATGGTCGAGGCCCGTTCCCACAAGAATCACCTCGGTGCCCCCATCCGTCGGGCCTCGAGCCGGCGAGACGGAGAGCAGGGTCACGTCGCGGAGATCGGGGTCCACGTAGGCGAAGCCGCGCGGGAGCGTGGTGGTCCCGCGGGGATGGACGACGCTCACGTCCACCACCGTGCCTGGAGTGCCGGGGGGCACGGTGGCCACCAGGGCATCGGGGCCGCTCGACGCGAGATTCGTCGCCGGCGCCCCGCCGAAGCGCACCTCGGTGGCCCCTGCAAGCCCCTCTCCCCGCAGTGTGACGATCTGCCCGCCCGCTGCGTCGCCCACCGGCGGATCCACACGGTCGAGGCGGGGGGCCGCGTAGTAGGTGAAGCGCCGCCGCAACCTCGCCTCGCCGTTGCTGTTGAAGAGCAGCAGGTCCACCGTCTCCGGCTGTGGGTGGGGCGGCGCGACGAAGGTAAGCGTCTGGGCGTCGAGGAGGGTGACGTCGATGCCCGCCCGTCCGCCGAGGAGGACGAGGGTGTCCTCGGTGAAGCCGTCGCCGGTGACCGTGACGGTGACCCCGCCGTCGAGGGGGGCGGCATCGGGGCTCAACGAGGAGGCCTCCACCGGTGTGTAGTAGGTGAAGCAGCCGGTGCACACCGCCTCGCCGTTGGGGTTCTGGACCCGCACGTCGCGCGCCCCCACCACCCCCGGCGGCGTGACCACCTCGATGGTGTCGTCGTCGATGACCGTAAACTCGATCGCCGTGTTGGCTCCGAAGAGGATCGCGGTCTTCCCGTCCACGTCATCGCCCACTTTGGCGAAGGGCTCGACGAAGCCGCGGCCTCGCAGGGTCACCCGCGTGCCTCCAGCCGCGGGACCGCGGACGGGGACGACCTCGTCGATGCGGAAGTCCACTGCCATGCCTCCGTCGCCGGCGTCGGGACCTCCATCGTCGCCTCCGTCCTTGAGGCCTGCGTCGGGGCCACCGTCCTTGGGCCCTGCGTCGGGGCCGCCGGCATCCGCCGCGTCGGCTGTCCCGCCATCGGGCGCCCCGCCGCCCCCACACTGGCAGGCGCCGGTGGCCAGCAGGAGGAGCGCTAGCACGCCGGCGAGGTGCAAGCGGGGGCGTCGAACATCGTTACGTTTCAGAAGAGCCATCGTCGCTCTCCCCTTCCGAGGCTTCTAGGGCAAAGATTCGATCTTCAGATCGTAGGTGTTTCGCACCGAGGTGTCGGCGACGATGCGCAAAAACGCGCGGCCGGCGCTGGTCGTGGCGATCTCCACCGTCTCCGTCGCCTCAGTGGTCTCGCTGCGCGCGATGACCGAGGCACCGTCCGAGTCGTAGGCCCACAGGTCGAGGTCTCCCTGCAGGGGATCGTGGGTGAGGCTGACCCGAAGGCGTTCGCCCCGAGGCTGCTCGATGAGGTACCAATCCTCGTCCGCCGGGCACTTCTGCAGGTTGAAGGTCTCGCCTTCGGGCAGGAGCGCGGCGGCGGTGAAGGCGTCGTTCTCCTCGAACGGGTCGTCCTCGCAGGGGATGCCCCGTGAGACCAAGACCTGCATGGAGTACTCGGCCCGCACGTCGGTGGTGGTGACGAGGAGGCCGTAGTCCCCCGGGGTGCTCACGGTGAAGTCCACGACCAGGTTCCCGGTGGCGAGGGCACGCTCGCCCCCAGGTTCGTAGAGCGTGACGCTGAAGTTGGTGCCGGCCAAGGGCGGCGGGTTCACCGTGCAGCTGATGCGATCGCCTTCGCCGAGCGCGATGCGGTACCAGTCCACCTCCCGGTCGCAGAGCGTCAGGTTCGAGAGAAGGCCGGGCTCGATGGTCGCCGCCGTCTCATAGGTCTCGTTCTCTTCGAGGGCGTCGGGCAGGCAGGCGGCGGGCTCGCACACGCCGCTTCGGATGTCGCAGACCTCGTCGGCGAGGCAGTCGTCGTTGCTGACGCAGGGGGGCACCGACTCGGTGCATTGACCGGTGAGGCGGTTGCAGACGAGGGGACGGAGGCAGTCCCGGTCGGTGAAGCAGGTGCTCTGTCCCGCGCAGCGCCCCGCGACCACGTCACAGGTGAGACCGGCCCCGCACTCCTCGTCGGTGGTGCACTCCACACAGCGCCC
>CAYYHA010000107.1:0-12587 GCA_964471535.1 uncultured Myxococcia bacterium
GAGCGCGAACGAAAAACGCGTCAATGGGGGGCACGCATCCATTGAACGAGGGACTCCAGCTGAGCGTGCATCTCGGCCGGTGGCAGGAAAACAGGAGCACCGTGCCCTGGCAGCACCCAGCTGAAGCGGTAGCGAAGCAGGCGCTCCATGGACTGGATTTGGGCCTGCCAGTCGTACCAGCAGGCGCGGCGGAAGGCGACGAGGCGGCGCTCACGGAGGCTCCACGCCAGGTGGTCGCCGGTGAAGAGCACACGCTCGTCCGCCAGAAGGCACATGGAGCCTCGGGTGTGCCCGGGCACGGGGATCGCGAGGAGGTCGGGCTCGAGGGCCACCGGCGCATCGCCTGTGAGCAGGTGTTCCACGTCCTTCGTCTCGCTCGTCAGGTCGTCTCGGTGCAGCACGCGCTCGCAGGCGAAGCGCCGCGCCCAGCGGCGATGGTCGGCGACGTCGTCCCGGTGGGTGAGGAAGAGGTAGCGCACGCCGCCGAGCACTTCGATGTTGCGAGCGAGTGGCTCGCTGTAGCGGGGCGAGTCGACGAGCACGTTCCCGCGCTCTCGGACGAGGAGCCAGCTCGCCGCGCCGAAGCTGGCCTCGGCGTGGTACCCGCAGTGGTAGAGGCCGTCGTCGATGGGACGCGGAAAGCCCCGCGCTGCCTGGGCGACGGGATGGGCCCCCTCGGTCCCGATGGAGCCGGTGGGACAGGAGATCAGCGCTGCGAGCGCATCGTCGAGGACGTCCGCCTCCGACGGCTGCCTGTGGACGTAGGCACTGCCCTCGGTCGCGTCGAAGACCGCCGGCGCGATCCAGCGGCAGGCGCCGCAGTCGATGCAGGTGGAGTCGACGTAGAAGTCGCCGGGCACGTTGGCCGGCAGGCGCCGAGATGGGGAGGCCACTTCGAGAGTGTGCCCCCGCGGGCGCCACCAAGGCCAGGCCATAGGTGTGTCAAGAGGGCGCGTGTGCCAGGCGCCGCACCGGAGCGTGATCGCGATCAGCACTGCCCGTGTGGGATCGTGATACATCTTTTTCCATGCATGCCACGACGCGCCACGGGAGCCCGGGCGCCGCGCTGGGGCTCGTTGCGGCGGTTCTGCTCATCGGACCGGGCTGTGCTCGGGACTTCGATCTGCCCGGGGCGTCCTCCTCCCAGCCGAGGCTCACCCACGTCGAGCCGGCCGCCGGCTACGCGGGGCAGACCCTGCGCGTGGAGGGCACGGGAATCGCTCCCGAGGTCGACCCGTGGCTGCTGTTCGTCGGTGGGAAGTCACGCATCACCTTCGATGCGGAGGGCCGCGCGGAGGCGCTCGTGCCCCCCGACATCCAGGACGGCCCCCTCGGGGTCATGACCCGCGAAGGCGTCGGCCCGCCCTTCTTCTTCGACGAGGCAGGGGAACAGGGCTTCGACTACCTGGGTTTCGGTACGCTGCGACGGGGCATCCTCGCACGACGGGCAGCCTCCTCCCTGAAGCCGCGGCGTCTCGTGGCAACCCCCTCCGCGCTCTACTTGCATTCGGAGGTGGCAGGCGGCGTGCTCTGGGCACCGCTGGAGGGCCGAGCCCCCGGGTACGACTTTGGACTGCCCTGTGGGGGCGGCGCGACGGTCGCGGCAGCCGATGGGGAGGTCTACATCGTCCGCCCGGAGGCCCTCACCCACGCCGGAAGCTGCGACGCAGGAGATCCGGCGCCGGCTGGTTACGTGATGGTGGATGCGGCGGCGGTGGGCCCGGACCTCCTCGTACTCGCAAAGGAAGACGACACCCGAGGGCGTGGGGAAGACTCCATGACCTCCTATGCGTTCTTCTCCTTCGACCCGGACTTGGGCACATTCCAGCCGCGCTCGGGATCGATCCTGGGGTCTCGCGTCGAGGAATTCATGGCACTCGAAGCAGCGGGGCGCTTGTACGCTCTAGCCCGCATCGCCAGCGACGACCTCAAGGATGAAGCGACCTGCGCCGTGCAGCTTTCGAGCTGGGAGGATCCCGGCGACCCGCCGGTGTCGGAGTGCATCTCCCCTTCAGACTGCGACCCACGCGACGGGGGGCCCTGCCCACCGCCCCCCGATATGGTGACGACTGTCACCTTGGCGCGGGATCCGCGGGCCGGCGGCGAGGTCTTCGTGATCCTGGGCACCACCGAGGGGACCCTCCACGCCATCCCCGCAGGAAACCACTCGGCGATGCGCTCGACGGCGACCGGCGTCGACACGCCCATCGGTAGCCTCCAAGTGCTTGAGGACGCGGGAGGCAGCGCCTTGCAGGTCGTGGCAACCCTACCCGATCAGGGCCTGGTCGTCGGGATGGACTTCGATCCCGACGCGATGCCCGGCTGGAGCTTCCGGTGGTCGCAGGTATCGGGAACGCAGCCCACGCTGCTGTCGAACCCCGTGGCATCGGGCTTGGGGACAAGCCTCTGGGTGGCCGACGCGCACACGCGGCTCGTGACAGAGATCCTCCCCAGCGAGGGTGGGCGGACCCGGCGGGTCGCTGCCCTGTCGGTGCGTCTGGGGACCGACACGCTCCTCCTGCCCACCGCCATGGCCACCGTGCGGTCGCAAGGCCAGCTCTGGGTGGCCACCGTGGAGCAGACCTACGGCGGGATTGCCTTTTTCGACCCACGAGACCCCCAGGTGAGCCAAACCTGGGTCGATACCTCGTCACCCGGGGAGGAGCTGGCCGCTCTCTGGTCTCACCCCACTCTGGAGAACGCCCTCTACGCCCTGCGCTCCGATGGCCTCTGGCTGGGGCACTTCGAGATCGATCCCTATGACGTCGCCCTGGTGAGCGCGGAGGTGGTCTCTCCCCCACCCGAGGGGCCCGCAAGTGATCCCGAACCCATCGCTGCGGTGATCGACGAGAGCGGGTGGGTCGCCGTTGCCTGGGCGCCCACCCCAGACTCGCTGCGGCTCGTTCGACGCGAGGGGCCGAGCCCTATCGACCTCTCCCTCCCGCAAAGACCGCCAGAGCAAACGTCGTCGAAAAAGCGGCACCCGATCGACGACCTCGTCCTCGTTGCCGGAGACAGGTCGCATCTGGTGGTCGTGCTTGCGCCGGAGAAGGCGTCGGAGATGGACGTCGCCATCGTTCCTGCAGGCGCCGACTCGGCTGCCTTCACCACGGTGGCTTGCCCGGAAGGTGCGACCTGCGGCGCTGTGGCAGGTGGAGCCTTCGTGGACGGCCGTCTCTATCTCGCGTTTGGAATGGACGATGACGAGGATCCGTGGTCGGGCCTGCTCATGGCCGTCGACCTCGACACGGGGGCACGGGAGGTCTGGCGCGCCAATCTTCCGCGGGAAACCTACCTCGCCGGAAGCACCCCCGGTGGCCAGCACCTGGTGTGGACCGACACACGATGGGTCGGCCTGCTGGAGCGTCCGAGGACGTCCGACGGCCTGGCCCGTCTCTCCTTCGGCGTGGACCTCGGTGACCTCGTGACCGGGATCACCTTCCATCCGAGCGGCGAGCGGGCCTACCTGTCGCTGCGCGGGCAGCACGGCTTCGCGGTCATCGAGTAGCGCCGTCCTCTGCCTCCGCTGGGGAGACGCCCGGCGCGGCGGTGCTGGACGCAGGCGATCAATCGCCGCCGATCCGCCGGGCGCGGACCATCGCCTCGAGCTGCGCCCCGATGGCAGCTGCCAGATCGTGGTACTCGAAGCCGAGCTCGCGGGCGGCCCGATGGCCGTCCTCTCCCGGATCGTGGGTCAAGGCGGCCAGCCGCTCGGGTCCGGCGATGGGATCGCGGCGCCGCAGGCGCGAGAGCAGCGCCGCATCGAAGGAGGCGGCCAAACGCGCGGCGCGGGCGCCCACCGGCCGGAGCACGACCGGCCAGCCGGTCGCCAGCCCCACCAGGTCGGCGAGCTGCCGCCAGCCCATCCGGCCCCCCATCAGGAGGTACTTTCCCCCGGGCACGCCGCCGCGGAGGGCCCGGTGGTGCGCCTCGACCACGTCCTCGGCGGCCACCAGGGGCAAAGTGGTGCCCTCGGGGTAGACGGGCACGCGGCCGGCAGCCAGGTCCTCGACCAGGCGGGTGAAGGGACCCCGCTCGAGTCCCACGACGAGCGCGGGGCACAGCACCAGCACCTCGAGACGCTCGGTACCGAGGCCCGCGGCACCCACCCGGAAGACCTCCGCCTCGGCGAGGCGGCGAGCGAGGGCGTAGTCCCCCTCGGCCGAGAGGCGGGGCTCGCCCACGGCGAGGTGGCTGCTCGTGTAGACGAGGCGCCGCGCCCCTGCCGCACGGGCCGACTCGGCGACCACCCGGGCGCCGGTGACGACGACGCGGCGCATCTCTTCGACCTCCCCCGCGTCCACGCGGAAGTCGGCGCGGCGCCAGCCGGCGAGGTGGTAGACCACCTCGCAGCCCTCGGCCGCCGCCTCCACGGTGTCCCGAGCGGTCACCGCGCCCTCGACCACGCGGGCGCTCGCCCCCGGCGGGAGGTCGAGGCGGTCGGCGCGACGGGTGTGCAGCGTCAGCTCGTGCCCCGCCTCGAGGAGGCGGCGCACGAGACGCCGGCCGATCTCACCCGTGGGCCCCACCACCAGGATCCGCATGGTGCGCCTCTAGCATCCGCGGCGCGCGCCGGCCAACTTGCGTGTCGCCGGGGCCCCGCGCTTAAGTTCCGCCGTGTCCGCCCCGCCCCTCCGCAAACGGCTCAAGCGCTGGCTGCGCGCGAAGCTGCTCTCCGCGCTGCTGCAGGTGCTGCGGTGGCTTCCGCTGGGGTGGGCGCGCGCCCTCGGCCGGGCCGCCGGCGGGCTCGCCTACCACCTGGCGCGCGGCACGCGGCGGCTGGGGGAGCGGCATCTGTCCGTGGCCTTTCCCGAGGCGGACGCGGCCTTCGTGCGCCGGACCCTCCGGGCGTGTTTCCGGGGCCTCGGGGAGAACCTGATGGAGAACGTGGTGGCCCACCGGCTCGACGGCCGCCTGGCGGAGTACGTGGCCATCGAGGGCGAGGCCTGTCTGGAAGCGGCGCTGGCCGAGGGGCGGGGGGTCATCGTGGTCACCGCCCACCTGGGCAACTGGGAGCTGGCGGCCCGGGCCCTCGTGGCCCGTGGGCGGGAGGTGGTGGCGATTGCCCGGCGCTTCCACGACCCGGGGCTCGGGCGCCTGGTGGAGCGACACCGCGCCGAAGGCGGCGTGAAGACGCTGCTGCGGGGGGAGCGGTCGACGCCCTTTCGCATGGTGCGGCACCTGAAGCGGGGCGGGGCGCTGTTCATGCTGGTGGACCAGGACACCGACGTGCCCAGCCTCTTCGCCCCCTTCTTCGGCCGCCTGGCGAAGACGCCGCGGGCGCCGGCGGACCTGTCGCTGCGCCTCGGCGCCCCGGTGGTGGCCGGGTTCATCGAGCGGCGAGAGGGGGGCCACCGGCTGCGCTTCGAGCGCATCGAGGCCCCGCGGAGCGGCGATGCGGAGCGGGACGCGGTGAAGCTGACCGAGGCGATCAACCGGGCCATCGAGGCGGAGATCCGCCGCCGCCCCGCCGACTGGGTCTGGTTCCACCGCAGGTGGCGCACCCCCCCGCCGCCGGGTGCCTAGGCCGGGCCGGCGGGCCTAGCTCCGCCCGTCCTCGGGACCGGCGGACGGACGGGGCCGACGAGGCGGGGGGCCTTCACCGGGGACCCCCGCGATGCGGGTGTCGGGTGCCAAGTGCCAGGTGGCAGGGGCAGGTGCTGCAGGGGCAGGTCGCACCCAGGGGCAGGTCGCACCCGATTGTTCCGTCCGCCCGGGCGCGCACCTCGTAGTAGCAAGGCGCATGCCACAGCGCCACGGCGCTTTGCGCCGCCGGGGCCCACCGGGTATCCTCTGGAGCCCCTCCTTCGTTTCAACCCCTCTTCCTGTGCTTAGACGGTGATGGTGCGCGGTGACGGCTTTCGAAGGGACGGGCAGCCTCCCGGGCGCGCCGGCCGCGGCCGCGCCCCGGCCACGCTGCTTGCCGCCCTGCTCCTAGCCGCGCTATCGGCCGCCTGCCCGGAGGCGCCGGCACAGGAGCCGCCCCCGAGCGAGGTCCGCCTCGAAGCGGTCACCGCCGCCCGGCACACCGAAGCGCGGCTGGCCGCCCGGGCGCAGGCGCGCGTCCTCACCGTAGATCCTCGCGGA
Organism: uncultured Myxococcia bacterium; assembly: GCA_964471535.1. Taxonomy (GTDB): domain Bacteria; phylum Myxococcota; class Myxococcia; order SLRQ01; family SLRQ01; genus CAYYHA01. Next base: position 6,088 of record CAYYHA010000107.1, read on the forward strand.
ACCGAGGCCGTCCTGGAGGACGCCGCGCTCACCGTCCCTCGGGCAGGCCTGACTCTGCGGGCGCCCCGCCTCGTGCTCGACACCCGGACCCTGGTGGCCTCGGGGGACCGGGGCGTGCGCATCGAGGGCGAGCACTTCGAGATCCGCGGGCAGCGCTTCGTGGCGAAGCTCGGCGAGGAGACGGTGCACATCGACGGGCCGGTGCACGGGCAGGCCGTCCTGGCGACGCCCACCGGCACAGGCGCGGAGTCCGAGGCGCCATGATCGCCTTGCTCCTCCTCGCCCTCCTGCCCGCAGCCGCTCCCGCCGGGGGCGGGACCCTGCGCCCCATCGACATCGACGCGGACACCTTGGTCCTGCAGGGAAAGCAGAGCCGCGCCGTCTTCAGCGGATCGGTGACGGTGCGCCGTGACGACTGGACGCTCACCTGCGATCGTCTCGTTGTTATATACGACGAATCGGGACACGTGACGAATTTGGTCGCTACCGGCTCTGTGAAAGTGGTGCAGGGAACGCGCACACTGACAGCAGAGGAAGCCCACTTCGACAACCAGCGCGAGCTACTGACGCTCAAAGGGAAGCCGACCGTCGTCGAGGGAAGCAACGTCCTCCGCGGCGAGGTGATCACCTATGATCTGCGGCGCGACGAGGTGCGAGTCGAGCAGGTCGAGGCGCAGATCGAGGTCGAGTCACTCGACCGAGACGGGGGGCAAAGATGAACCCACCGGTGATCCGCGCCGAGGGACTCGTCAAGCGCTACCGGCGCCGGCGCGTCGTCGACGAAGTCTCCCTAGAGGTCCATGCAGGCGAGATCTGCGGGCTCCTCGGGCCCAACGGCGCCGGCAAGACCACGACCTTCAACATCATCGCCGGCCGGGTGCGTGCCGATGGCGGCCGGGTCTTCCTCGAGGGTCGCGACGTCACCCGGCTGCCCATGCATCGCCGCGCTCGGGCCGGTCTGGGCTACCTACCCCAGGAGGCTTCGATCTTCCGCAGGCTCACCGTTCGCGAGAACTTCCTCGCCGTGATGGAGATCTGCGGGGTACCGCGGCGGGAGCGGGCCGCGCGCGTCGAACGCCTCATCGAGGAGTTCGATCTCGGGCACGTCGCCGGCGCCCGGGGAGAGACCCTCTCCGGGGGTGAGCGGCGGCGGGCAGAGGTGGCGCGCAGTCTGATTCCCGGTCCGCGGGTCATCCTCTTCGACGAGCCCTTCGCCGGCGTCGATCCCATCGCCGTCGCGGAGCTGCAGCGGCTCATCGTGGGCCTGAAGGCCCGCGGCATCTCCGTGCTGATCACGGACCACAACGTCAGGGAAACACTGGGGATCTGCGATCGGGCGACCATCCTCGTCGCCGGGCGGGTCCTCACCACCGGCACACCCGAGGAGGTCGCGGCGAGCCCGGAGGCCCGCAGCCTCTACCTCGGCGATCGCTTCGCGCTGGATCGGCTGGAACCTCGTCCCCAGGTGAACTAGCGTGGAAGGAGAGTCACGATGGCGCTGGAGCTGAAACAATCGCTGAAGATGTCGCAGCAGCTGGTGATGACCCCCCAGCTGCAGCAGGCGATCAAGCTCCTACAGCTCTCCCGCATGGAGCTGGTCGACCTCATCCGCGAGGAGATGATGGAAAACCCCCTCCTCGAGGAGGTGCCCGAGGAGGAGGCACGACCCGAGGGAGAGCCGCGGACCATCGACGAGGCAGAGGCGGCCGCAGACGAGGCGGTCACCGCCAAGCCGAGCGAGGAGGCGCGCCCCGAGGAGGATCCCAAGGCCCAGGAGCAGTCGGAGGACATCGACTGGGAGAGCTACCTGGAGAACTACCAGCAGCTCGGACCGGCCGCAGGCAGCGGGCCGATGAACCGCGACGACGAGCTGCCGGGCGTGGAGCAGACCTTGAGCAGCTCCACCGACCTCTTCGAGCACCTACTCTGGCAGCTGCGCCTCTCTCACTTCACCGAGGAGGAGGAGCGCGCGGCGATCTTCATCATCGGGAACCTCGACGACGACGGATACTTCAAGATCGAAGGGGTCGAGGGCGACCCTCTCATCGTCGCCGCCAAGGAGACGGGCGTCTCCCTCACCGTCGCGGAGCGTGCCCTGCGCAAGGTGCAGCAGCTCGATCCGGTGGGCGTCGCGGCGCGCGATCTGCGTGAATGCCTGATGATCCAGGCCCGCGCCATCGAGGAAGACGACACCCTCGTGGGCGAGATCATCCAAAACCACCTGAAGGAGGTGGAGAAACGCAACCTGCCGGCCATCGCCAAGGCACTCGACGTGCCCATCGAGATGGTGGTGGACGCAGTGAAGATCATCACCGAGATGGAGCCGCGACCGGGGCGGCAGTACACCGGCGACGCGCCGCAGTACATCACCCCCGATGTCTACGTCTACAAGCTCGGCGGCGAGTACACCGTCGTGCTCAATGACGACGGCCTGTCGAAGCTGCGGATATCCAACGCCTACCGCCAGGTGCTGAAGAACGGCGCCAAGGGGAAGGCAAAGGAGTACATCCAGGACAAGCTGCGCAGCGCGGTCTGGCTCATCCGCTCCATTCACCAGCGCCAGCGGACCATCTACAAGGTCACCGAATCCATCGTGAAGTTCCAGCGCGACTTCCTCGACCATGGCATCGGCCATTTGAAGCCGCTGATTCTCCGGGACGTGGCCGACGACATCGGCATGCACGAATCTACGGTCTCCCGGGTGACGACCAACAAGTACGTCCACACCCCGCAAGGCATCTTCGAGCTGAAGTTCTTCTTCAACTCGGCCATCACGCGCCACGGCGGCGAGGGGGACCTGGCCAGCGAGGCCGTCAAGTCGAAGATCAAGAAGATCATCGCCGAGGAGGACCCGAAGAAACCGCTCTCGGATCAGAAGATCGTCCAAATCCTCAAGGGGCAGGGCATCGAGATCGCGCGTCGTACCGTCGCCAAGTACCGGGACCAGCTCGGCATCCTTCCTTCGTCGAAGCGAAAGCGGCTCTACTGAAGCCTTCGGACCCGTGGTGGCCTGGCCCCCTGTGGCGTCGCCCGGGGCGGCTCCACCTCGGAGGCGAGCGCAGAACACCCTTCCGAATGCTCCGGCCGACAGCGGCGCTGCGACTCGCAACGGGGAGGCCCCGCAGCAACGAGAGACTCCGGCCTCCCCCTTCGCTGGCACCGCGCGGATCGTGCCCCCCAGTCCCATATGTCCTGAACGAGGACACGGGGTTGAAAAGGATGAACCGGGAGAGTAGGGAGGCCTGTCATGCGCATCATCGATCTGCTGGACGCCGACCTGGTCGTCCCGGACATGCAGGCCACCGAAAAGAAAGCGGCGCTGGCCGAACTGTGTGAGCCGCTGGCGGCGAAGCATGCCTCCCTCGACAAGGAGGCGATGGTGCGTGTGCTCCTCGACCGGGAGCGGCTCGGGAGCACCGGCATCGGTGAAGGGGTGGCCATCCCCCACGGGAAGCTTCCCGGCGCCACCGAGCTCTTGGCCTCCTTCGGCCGCAGCAAGAGGGGCATCGACTTCGACGCCCTCGACAACAAGCCAGCCCACCTCTTTTTCGTGCTCTTCGCGCCCGAGGACGCCGCCGCCCTCCATCTGAAGGCACTGGCTCGGATCTCGCGGCTGCTCAAAAGCCCTGCATTTCGCGAGGCCCTGATGGAGGCGCCGGACGCGCAGGCCATCCTGCACGCCATCGCAGCAGAAGAGGACAAGATCTAGGCTGCGCCGTGGCGACTCCAGCGCTCTGTGGGGGGCGGCCGGAGTCTCCCTCCCCGCGGGCGCTGCGCGAGACGGCTCCCGAGTGCGCCGCCGGAGCGAGATCCACGGCGCGAGAGAGTGGATCGGAGGGAGCATAGGGCCTATGTGAAAGCCCCGGGCCACGGCCCAGCCAGGACAGCGGCATGATCGAACTCCTCCAGCTCAACAAGTCCTACCGCATGGGCGAAGGGCGCCTGCACGTCCTGAAGGACATCGACCTTCGCATCGAGCCGGGGGAGATGGTGGCGATCATGGGCTCGTCGGGGTCGGGTAAGAGCACCCTCCTCAATGTGTTGGGCCTCCTCGACGGCTTCGACTCAGGGCGTTACCTCCTCGACGGACACTCGATGGCCGACCTCTCGGAGCGGCAGGCCGCCTACTACCGCAGCCGCTACCTGGGCTTCGTCTTCCAGAGCTTCAACCTCCTGCCCTTCAAGGATGCAGTGGAGAACGTCGCGCTGCCGCTTTACTACCAGGGCGTGCCGCGCCGCCGTCGCCGAGCCATCGCCGAGGCCTTCCTCGAGCGCGTGGGCCTCGGGGATCGGCTCCACCACCTGCCCACCGAACTCTCGGGCGGGCAGCAGCAGCGGGTGGCCATCGCCCGGGCCTTGGTCAGCGATCCCAAGCTCATCTTGGCCGACGAGCCGACGGGCGCGCTCGACTCGGAGACGAGCGAGCAGATCATGTCGCTGCTGACCGAGATCCACCAAGAGGGCAAGACCTTGCTCGTCGTGACCCACGAGCCGGAGGTCGCCGGTCGTTGCCAGCGGATCATCCGCTTGCGAGACGGGCGCATCATCGGTGAGGACAGGGCCGCCGCGTGATCCTCGTCGACCGCTTGCAGGAGATTTGGGAGGGTGCGTTTCGCCACAAGCTTCGCACCGCGCTCACGGCCCTGGCCGTGGCCTGGGGACTCTTCATGCTCATCGTCCTCTTGGGAACGGGACGGGGCTTGCAAAACAGCGTCGCCTACAACTTTCGAGACGACGCGATCAACTCCATCTGGCTCTACCCGAGCCAGACGACGCGCCCCTGGAAGGGCCACCCGCCTGGCCGCCCCATCGAGATGACGTTGCGCGATCACGAGGTGATCCGCGAGCACGTGGCGGGCGCGCAGCGCGTGGCCTCGCGCTTCTACCTCCGCGGGGACCTCACCGTGCGCTACGGCAAGAAGGTTGCGCGCTACGAGGTGCGCGCGACCCATCCGGAGCACCGCTACATCGAGAAGACCCTGATCACGCGAGGCCGTTTCCTGAACGAAGAGGATCTCGCCGAACGCCGGAAGGTGGCCGTGATCGGGGTGGACATCGCCCGGAGCCTCTTCGGCGATGCGGATCCCCTGGGCAAGTGGATCCTCATCGGGGACATCGCCTGGCAGGTGGTCGGCGTCTTCGACGACGAGGGTGGCGAGGGCGAGCTACGAAAGATCTACGTCCCCATCACCACCGCCCTGACCGCCTACGGCGGGGGAGAGAGGGTTCACCAGACGCTCTTCACACTCGACCCAAAGATCGATGCGGAGGCGTCCAAGACCGTCGCCCGGGAGACGAAGGCGCTTCTCGCCAAGCTCCACGACTTCGATCCAGAAGACCGCCGCGCCATCTACGTGCGCAACAACTACGAACGCTACGAGCGCATCGCGAGTGTCTTTCGGTGGCTGCAGTACTTCGTGTGGATCGTCGGCCTCGGCACGATCGTCGCAGGCATCGTCGGTGTCTCCAACATCATGCTCATCTCGGTCCGTGAGCGGACCCGTGAGTTCGGGCTGCGCAAGGCAGTGGGGGCAACGCCAGGATCCATCGTCCGATTGGTCGTGGCCGAAGCACTCCTCATCACCGGCGCGAGCGGCTATGCGGGGATGGTCGCCGGCATCGGGGTGGTCGAAGTGCTCGGCCGCTACCTCCCCGAGAACGACTACGTGCGGGACCCGCACATCGAGCCGTGGATGGCCCTCGCCGCTGGGGCCCTCCTGGTCGCCGCTGGCGTCCTGGCCGGATACTTCCCGGCGCGGCGGGCGGCCCGCATCGAACCCGTCGCCGCCCTGAGGGATGCTTGAATGCTCGATCTCGACCGCTGGGAAGAGATCCTCGCCACCCTCCGCGGCAACAAGGTGCGGACGGTGCTCACGGCCTTGGGGGTGTTCTGGGGTCTGTTCATGCTCACCTTGATGCTGGGCTTCGGCAGCGGCCTGGAGGAGGGCGTTCGGCAGAACATGCGGGGCCTGGCCGCCAACAGCTTCTTCATCTGGGGACAGCGCACCTCCAAACCGTACGCGGGCCTGCAGGCAGGACGCCCCATCGACTTCGACAACGGGGATCTGGAGGCGGTTCGTCGTCTCCCGGGGATCCGCTACTTCGCGCCACGCAACCAGCTCGGGGGATGGCGGTCCGGCGCCACGGTGGTGCACGGCACGGAAGCGGGGAGCTTCTCGGTGATGGGCGACTTCCCAGCCATCCAGTACATCTCACCGGTCGAGATGGTGGCGGGACGATTCCTGAACCAGCTGGACATCGACGAACGGCGGAAGGTGGCGGTCATCGGCCGCAGGGTCTATGAAACGCTCTTCCCCGGAGGCCAAAGCGCAATCGGGGAGCGGATCCGAATCCGCGGGATCGACTTCAGCGTGGTGGGCGTCTTCGACACCCTGCAGCAGGGTGGCCACGCCGAGCGCAAGCTCTCTACCGTCTTCGTGCCGTTCACCACCTTCCAGCGGGTCTTCGGCATCGGCGAAAAGGTGGGGTGGTTCTCCGTG
>CAYYHA010000108.1:0-12536 GCA_964471535.1 uncultured Myxococcia bacterium
CGCATCGACCGCCTCGAGGGGCCCGAGGAGGTGGGCCTCGAGCTCACCTGGGACCGCCCGGTCCCCATCCAGGCAGGTCGCTACCGCCTGCGCCTTCCGGGGATCGAGGGGGACAGCGGGGCCTCCTCTGCGGCGACGGTGCACCTCGCCGCTGCTGGAGGGGTGCACCGGCTCGAGGGAGTGCCTGGCGAGGTGCACCGCGAGGGCAATGGGGTGTGGCTCGAGGTCGACGAGGCGCCGCGGCCGGGGCACCCCTGGGTGCTCTCCTGGCGGGTCCCGCCCGGCGGGGCATGGCTGCGGGGTCCGAAGGGTAGCCACACCTGGGCCGTGCTCCTACCCCCCGGGGCCGTGCTCCTACCCCCCGGGGCCGTGCTCCTACCCCCCGAGGAGGCCGCCCGGGCCGAGGCAGACGCGCCGGCCGAGGTGCACGAGGTGCGTGCCGGGGAGCGCCGGGTGGTCCTTGGCCGCGGCGCGGTGCCCGTCGCGCTCCGTGCGATCCCAGAGGTGCCCGAGGTGCGGCGGCATCCGGCGGTGGAGACGCTCTGGGCGCGCGCGCAGGTGCGGGCGCTCCTCCATGCGGCGGCCGCGGCCGCCGATCCGACGCCGCTCTTGCGGGCGGCGGGGTCGATCGGCCTGCAGCATGGGCTTGCCGGCGCCGAGAACGCCGCGCTCACGGTCGATACCGCGCCCTAGGGGCGCGGGGTGAGACTCCGAGGCCGCTCCGGTCAGACGGGACGCACCGGCGACTTGCGCCAGGGGCGCTCCACCGTCTTGTTCTCCGAGTACTTCAGTGCACGGGCGAGCACCCAGCGCGTCTCGCGCGGGTCGATGACGTCGTCGATGTGGCCCAGTGCGGCGACCTGGTAGATGTTGATGTAGGGGCGCAGGGCGTCGGCCAGCTCGGCCTTGGCGGCCTCGGGGTCCTCGGCCGCCTCGAGCATCTTCCGCGCGGCGATGGCCACCATCCCCTCGGGCCCCATCACGCTGATCTCACCCCCCGGCCAGCTCACGATGAGGTCAGGCTCGTAGGCCCGCCCGTTCATCACGTAGTAGCCGGCGCCGTAGGCCTTGCGGAGGATCACGGTGAGCTTGGGGACGGTGGCGCAGCTGACCGCCTGCAGCATCTTCGCGCCGTGGCGGATGATCCCGGCCCGTTCCACCTTCGTCCCCACCATGAAGCCGGGCACGTCCTGGAAGAAGACGAGGGGGAGGTTGAAGGCGTCGCAGAGGTTGACGAAACGTGCCGCTTTGTCCGCCGCGTCCACGTCGAGGATCCCGCCGAGGTACTGGGGGTTGTTGGCGACGAGGCCGACCGGCCGCCCGTCGATCCGGGCCAAGGCGGTGACGATGTTGCGGGCCCACTTCGGCTTCAGCTCGAAGAGCGCGCCGTCGTCGACCACGAGCCTCAAGATCTTGCGCACGTCGTAGGCCCGCCGCGATTCGTCGGGGATGATGTCGAGGATGGCGTCGTCGATGCGCTCACCCGGTTTGACCGTCGCTTCGCGGCGCGGCGGCTTCTCGGTGCAGGAGGAGGGGAAGAAGGAGAGGTAGGTCTTTATCGCCTCGATGCACGCCTCGTCGTCCTTCACCTCGAGGTCGGCCACCCCGCTGATCGTCGTGTGCACCTTCGAGCCGCCCAGTTCTTCCTCGGTGACGTCCTCACCGACGATGCTCTTGGTAAGGTAGGGGCCGCCGATGGCCATCGAACTCGTGCCCTTCACCATGGGCACGAAGTCGGCCAGGCCGGGGATGTAGGCGGTGCCCGCCGCGCCCGGTCCCACCATCGCCGCCACCTGCGGCACCACCCCGCTCATGATCGACTGCTCGCGGAAGAGGAAGCCGGAGTGGGCGAACTCGCTGATGGCGCGGGGATCCATCCCGCTGTCCGCCGAGAGCCGTGCCCCCGCCGAATCGATGAGCCAGACGATGGGGATGCGCTCCTTCAGTGCCAGATCGCGCAGGCGAGTCACCTTGTGTTCGGCGACCTCCCCGATGGATCCGCCGTAGACGGTGAAGTCGTAGGCCGCCACGGCCACCGGCCGGCCGTCGATCTCCCCGATGCCCGTGATGCAGCCATCGGCGGGCGAGGGCTTGGGCTGCTCCTCGGGCAGCCGGCCGAGGTGCTGCGCGTGCATCCCCAGCTCCACGAAGGTTCCCGGGTCGAGGAGCAGGCGAAGGCGGGTGCGCGCGTCGAGCTTCCCCCGCGCACGGAGCTTGGCGACGCGCTCGGGTCCACCCATCTCCAGGGCCTTGGCGCGGCGCGCCTCGAGGTCGGCGACCGCCTGTCGCATCTTCTCTCCCATGGTGACCTCCTAGATTGACTCGTCAATCGGTTTCTTAGCCCAAGCACCCTACGGTGGCAATGGCGCGGCAGCATCGCACGGAGGCACCGGCGCGATCCACGGGGCGCGGCGCGCCGCTCACGCTTCGAGCTCGGCGCCGGGCGCCGCGTTCCCTGGGAGATGGAGGAGCTGCAGCGTCTCCAACAGCTCGAGCACGATGGCGCGCAGCTCCCGCAGGGTCCGCCCGGTCTGCCGGTAGTGCCGGGGGATGTGCACGAAGCCCACCCGGGTGCCCACGCGCAGGGACTGCGCGTGGTGCAGCGCCAGGTAGAGGGCGAGGTTACACGCGTAGGTGCCGGCGCTGTCCGAGAGTACGGCGGGAAGGCCCCGGGCCTCGAAGTGCGCTCGCATCAGGTTCGGGTCCAGGGTCGTGAAGTAGGCCAGCGGGCCGCCGCGCACCGCCTTTGCCCCGCGCAGCACCACGCCCCGGTTGTCGGGCGTCGTCGCATCCACCAGGTTGACCGCCACCCGTTCGCAGCGCAGCTCGGGGCCCTCCCCGTATTCCCCGAGCATCAGCCAGGCACTGGGCATGCGAGTTCTCAAGATGCGGGGGACGAGGCGGCGCAGCGCCTGGAAGTCCACCGGGAGGACACGGGTGGAGAGCCCGGGCGGCGACCGATCGAGCAACGGCGCCAGCACGCGGAGGCTGGTGTTGCTTTGGCGCCCACCGAAGGGCTCGAAGCACGTGACGAGCAGTGGCTCACCCCTCTCCTGCCTCCATCGTGGCGCGTTTGGCGAGCGGCGGTCAATCACACCTGGTCCCACACCACGCGCCGGGCGCCGCACGAGGCCGCCCCCGTGCCTGGCGCGTGGGTCCATCGCGCCGGCGCCGGGGGCGGCGGGGCCCAGAGTCCCCGGACGGTCGAGAGACGACGCGGCGGCCGCCGCTTGACCGCGCACTGGCGTGGGGCCTATGTGGGGCAGCCATGAAGCGCTTGCTGCCCGCCTGCCTGCTCCTCGGCCTGGTCGGTTGCACCCGGGACTGGCCCGTGCCCTTGAGGGGGTACGTCTCGGGCGAGGTGCCCGTGCCGGGGGACAAAGGGGACGCGTGCAAGCTCTCCGTCGACGTCCTCGACAGCCGAGAGGCGCTGCGCCGCGCCCTCGGGCCAGGCTTCGCCGATCGGGCGGCGGCGCTGGGACATGCGACCGACCAGCGACCGGATGCGTCGGAGGTGGAGGAGGCCCTGCGCCTCGTCGCCTGGGGCAAGGAGTACGCCGTGCTCGTGCTCTCGGGAACCTGCGACGCCGGCGCGCGGCTCGAACGTGTGGTTCAGCCGGGCTCTGGAAGCTGGCGGTGGGAGGCTCGCTTGACGGCCGATATGCAGCCGAGCCCGAAGCCCACGCTGAAGTGGCAGCTCGCGGCGGCACTACGGGGCGATGCGCCGCCCCTCGAGGTCGTCGACGCGCCGGCGCACCTGACCCCGGGACCGGAGAAGCTCCGCTTTACCGCGGTGCCGAGAAGGCCGTGAGCCGCAGCGAAGCGCGCATCCCCGTGACGGTCAATGGGCACTCCGGCGAAGTGGAGCCGGGGACGAGCCTCCTCTTGGCCGCCTATCGGGTGGGAGCGCGTCTCTACTATCCCTGCGGCGGACAGGCGGCCTGCTCCCTGTGCCGCGTGCGCGTCCTCGCGGGCTCCGAGAGCCTCGAGGGGGAGTCGACCTTCATGCGGGTGTGGCGGGGCCTCCATGCCTCCTTCCATCCCGAGGTGCGGCTCGCCTGCCAGACGCGCGTCGTCGGCCCGGGTCCGGTGGTGGTGGAAGGTGTCCTCTGCAAGCGCTGACGGGTATCATCGGCGCGGCATGGGCATCAGTGAAGATCGCATCCGCTGGAACCGAAAGTACTCCGAGCCCGCCTTCGAGCCCAACTGGGCGCCCGACCTCGTTCTCGCCGAGAAGATCTCGGAGCTGCCGCCGGGGCGGGCCCTGGATCTCGCCTGCGGCATCGGCCAGAACGCGCTCTTCCTGGCCAAGCGCGGCTACGAGGTCAGCGCAGTGGACCTCTCCGATGTCGCGCTCGAGCGGCTGCGGCGCGCCGCGCGGGCGGAGGGTGTGCTGCACCGGATCCACCTGCAGCATGGGGACGTGAAGACGCTGCCGTTGGAGACGGACGCCTTCGACGTGGTGCTCGTCTTCCGCTTCTTGGCCCGGCAGGTCTGCCCGAAGCTGTACACGGCCCTCAAGCCCGGCGGAGTGCTGCTCTACCAGACCTATACCACTGCCCATCGCCGCTTCCATCCCGGCTTTCGCGAGGAGTTCTGCCTGAAGCCCGGGGAGCTGCGAGCGCTCTTCGGTGACCTCGAGGAACGCTTCTATGAGGAGGTCGAGGATCCCGAGCGTCGCGTCGCCTACGCCACCTTCCTGGGCCGGCGCCCCGATTGAACGAGGCAGGGCGCGCGGCGATCGGTTTGGAGGCGCGCCCCACAGCCGTGATAGAACGCCCCAAGAGCAGCTCGTCATGCGTCCACACCTCCTCCCCGCCGTCGCTGCCGCCCTGGCGGCCTCGATCCTGGCCCACGCGGCCACCGCCCAAGGGCGGAACCTCTACCTGGAGGAGGGGAAGCGGCGGTACGCGCAGGGGCGCTTCGAGCAGGCGATCGAGGAGCTCGAACAGGCGCTGCGTCTCCCGGGCCTTCCCCCCGAGCAGCGGGTCGAGATCCTCGCCTGGCTGGGGGCGGCTCACCACGCCTTGGGGCACGAGGAAGAGGCGCGCGAGGTCTGGGAGCAGCGCGTACGCCTGGCACCGGATCTGCCGCTGCCCGGCGGGATCTCGGAGGCAGCCGTTGCCGCCTACAAGGAGGTCGAAGCCTCCACCGTGGTCCTCGAGCACCTCACACCCCCGGCAGCCTTCGCTGGCCGCCCGTTGCAGCTCTTCGCCTCCCTGCAGGATCCAAAAGGGCGTGTGGCAGAGGTGCTGGTCTACTGGCGCCGGGCGGGCGCCCCCACCTACGCGGTGGTCCCAGGCCGTCGGGAGGGCGACACCTGGGTGGCCGAGATCCCCCTGCCGCCGCTGGCCGGCCGCGTGGACCACTACGAGGTCGAGTACTACCTGGAGGCGGTCTCCAAGGACGGTGAGATTCTGGACGCTGCGGGGAGCGCCGAGCGCCCCATCCGGATCACCGCCGTCGCTCCTGCGGGCCCTCCAGTGACGGCCTCGGAGGAGAGCGGCGTCGAGGCCCTCGGTGCGGCGGTTGCTGTCGACGCGGGCGAGCGCGAAGCCGTCCGCACGCGCGGCCGGCGGAGCCCGGAGCCGCGCGCCGGGCTGCCACCGTGGGTCTGGGTGGTGGGCGGTGTGCTCGTGGTGGGTGCCACGGCGGGCATTCTCTATGCCTCGGGCCGCCCCTCGGTCCCCTCCACTTCGCTCGGCGTGGTGACCTACCCATGAGCCCCTTCGTGCGACGGACCCGTGTCGTGGCCCTCCTCCTAGGCCTGATACTCGGTGGGCTCCTCTCCGCCTCCGGCTGCGGGGGTGCGACGGGCGCGCTGCTCACCATCGAGAGCGATCTTCAGGTGCCACGGGACGTAGACGAGCTCTTGGTGCGCATCGAAAGCGATCGGCATCCCGCCAAGGAGGAGCGTAAGGCGCTCGAAACGCCCTTTCCCCATACCCTGGCCATCGTGCTCGAGGCGCCCATGCAAGAGGTGACGGTCACGGTGCGGGCGCTGAAGAACAGCGCGGTGGTGACCAGCGCGCAGGTGAAGGTCGACGTGGTCGGCGGCGTGCTCCGCGAGTACACCCTCTCGCTCTAGGGACCCGCCTTTGGGTCGCGCAGGTGACGACCTCGGCAGAGCGCGATGGGACCGGCACCGCAGGGATCCCGGCGCCGCCTAGGTGGCGCTGGCGGCGGAGCCCGCGCCGCGCCTCACTGAATGCTCACATCGAGGGTGAAGTCACCGAAGTCCTCACCCGGGAGCCCGAAGCCGTCCACGATGAGGTAGTAGGTGCCATCCGCCATCGCCGTGTAGGTGAGCGAAGACCAATAGTTCATCCCCGCGCCATCGTCGTCGCAGGCGACCTCGCTGGATTGCACCAGGCAGCTCGAGCGCAGGTAGAGCACGGTGTCGAAGTTGCTCGGTGCGTTCGTGATCGTCGCGGTGAGCGTCTGGCCCGCGGTGAGGTCGATGGCGAAGACCACGTCCGGTTCCTGGGTCGCCGGAGAGGTGGACTGGGAGCAGGTGGCCGCGTGGTAGTTGTCGACCGCCCCCTCGGTCGTGTGCTGGATGGTCCCTGAGGCGAGGATGGGGATCGCATAGGCGCAGGTGTCTCCGCTCACCGGGTTGCGCGTTCCCGGCGTCGGATAGTCGAGCACGCCGAAGTCGACCGAGTTGTCGTCCGTATCCGAGCCGTTGATGTCGCGACCGATGGACTGTCCCGAGGGATCGGGGGCGGCGCTGCCCTCGCCCGCGAAGGTGTCGGTGGCGGAGAAGGTACCGTAGCCCACCGCATCGATCACCGAGCCTTGGTAGCGCAGCTGCAGCGAATCGGGTCCGTTCTGGAGATCCGCGCCGGGATCGACCAGGTCCACCTGAGTCGGGTCCACACTGCCGTCCTGCGCGACCACGAAGTAACCATCGGATCGCAGCGTCTGTCCGCTGAGGTCGATGGTCACGTAGTCGCTCCCATCGGCGCCGTTGACGCCCACGAGGGTGTAGCCGCTCAAGTCGGTGCCCGGTGGACCGCGCAGCTCGATGAAGCAGCCCGAATCGGCGCCGGGCGTGTCGTAGTAGACCTCGTTGATGACAAGCGGTCCGTACACGTCGTAGGCGACGGGCCCATCCACGTTGTTGCTCTCGTCGAGCTCGGCCACGTTCCCGAAGGTGTCGAGCTGAGCCCAGGCCTGGTAGCTGCCGGGTCCGATCCGATAGGCCCCACTGACCGTGGTGCTCTCCCCCGGCATCAGTCCGGAGACGTACTCGTAGGTGTCGCCGAGGTCCCCGGGCGCGGGAGCACCGGAGCGGTTGGCGTAGAGGTCGAACCAGAAGCTGGGGCTGGCCGTATTGCCCTGGTTGGAGACGGTGGCACTGTAGGAGACGACCTCTCCCTGCACTGAGACCTGCAGCCCAGAGACCACCAGGTCGGGCAGGGCCTGCTGCACGAGGATGGAGACGGTTGCGCTGGCCGAATCCCCGTTCGCGTCGGTGACGACCACGGTGGCGTCGTAGACCCCCTCGGCCGCGTAGGTATGGGAGGGATCCTCGGTGCTCGACGTCGCGCCGTCTCCAAAGGTCCAGGCAAAGGAAAGGGGAGCGTCGCCGCCACTGGCCGTGGCGTCGAAGGCGACGGTGAGGGGAGCGGGCCCGCTCGTCGGGGTGGCGCTCACGCTCACGGCCGGCAGCTGGTTGTTCGCGACCTGGATCTGCACGCTGTCCGTGGCGGTGTCTCCGTCGGCGTCGGTGACCGTGAGGATCACCGTGTAGCTCCCCGCTGTCTGGAATGTGTGCTCCACGGACGGCTGTGACCCCGTTTGACCGTCTCCGAAGTCCCAGCTGTACGTGATGGGGGCGTTCCCGCCCGTCACCTGGGAGCTGAAAGAGACCTTGAGGGGCTCGATGCCCTGGGTCTTGTCGGCGAAGATGGAGACGGTGGGCTGGCTGTTGCTGGAGACGCTGATGGAGAGGGTCTGGCTGTCTGCATCTCCGTCCGCATCCGTTGCCACCACCTGCGCGGTGTAGGTGCCCGCACTGGCGTAGGTGTAGACCGGATTCTGCTCGGTGCTGGTCCCGCCATCGCCGAAGGTCCACTGCCACGAGATCGGGGGATCGCCCCCTTGGACCGAGGCGAAGAACTGTGTGGTCAGAGGGGCAGGGCCCGAGGCCGGGCTGGCCGAGGCGGTGACCACCGGCTGTGCGTTCGTGGTCACCTGCACGGTCACGGTATCGCTGTCCCGATCCCCATTGGCATCGGTGACCTGGACCGTCGCAATGTAGCTTCCCGGTTGCTGATAGGTGTGGCTCGGGTTCTGCAGGGTCGAACTTTGTCCGTCACCGAAGTCCCATTGGAAGGTGAGTGGTGCGTTGCCTCCGCTGGCGGTGGCGGTGAAGGCGACGGCGAGCGGCGCGCGTCCGCTGGTGGGGGTGGCCGCCGCGGAAACGGTGGGAATCTGATCGTCGCCGACCTCCACGGTCACCGTTGCGCGAGCCACGTCGCCGTTGGCGTCTGCCACGCTCACCTCGGCGGTGTACACCCCGGCTGCGACGTAGGTGTGGACTGGATTTTGCTGCGTGTCGCTCTCGCCGTCGCCAAAGGTCCAAGCGAAGGTGAGCGGCGGATCCCCGCCGCTGGCGGTCGCGGTGAAGGCCACCTGCAGCGGCGCGATGCCCTTTGCGGGGGTCGCCGAGGCGGACACAGTGGGCTGATCGTTGGGCTGCACGGTGATGGTCACCATGCGGGTGTCCGTGTCTCCATCGACGTCGCTCACCGTGAGGGCCGCGGTGTAGGTCCCGGGCATCTGGTAGGTGTGGCTCGGGTTCTGGGTGGTGGAGGTCTTGCCGTCTCCGAAGTCCCACGCATAGGTGATGGGCGGGTTCCCGCCGACGGCGCCCCCTTGAAAGGCCACGGTCAGGGGGGCGATGCCGCTGGTGGGGCTCGCAGAGACGGTGGCGGCGGGCGTCTCGTTGTCGGCCACCGTGACGCGGAGCTGCTCGGTGGCCTGCGTCCCCTCGGCGTCCTCCACCGTGAAGGTGACGGTGTACTGACCCCCGGTGGCATAGGTATGCACCGGCGCGCCCAGGTTGCTGCTCGCCCCGTCGCCAAAGTCCCAGGCCAAGACGTAGGGCGGCACACCGCCCGAAACCGAGGACGAGAACTGCACCTCGAGCGGCGCCTTCCCCGACAGCGGGGTCCCGTCGATGCGCGCGGCCAGCGGCCCGGGTTGGACCTGCACCGTGAGGGTGTCCTCGTCCCAGTCGCCGTCGGCGTCGGTGGCCCGCAGGACCACCGTGTAGGTTCCCGGCTGCAGGTAGGTGTGGGTCACCGCGCGTTCGGTGCTCTCCTCACCATCACCAAAGCGCCAGCGGAAGATCACGGGGGGATCGCCCCCAAGGGCCTCGGCTTCGAAGGCCACCGTGAGCGGCGCCTCGCCGGCGAGGCGGTCGGCAGAGGCCAAGGCCGTGGGTACGAGATCGGCCGGCGGCGACTCGGGACACCCGATCAACAGCCACGGAAGGGCGAGCAGGACAGGCCAGGATGCGCGGAACATGGCCCGAGCTTAGCCCGAGCCGCTGACCACGTACATCCCCGAATCGCAAGCGGAAATCATGCGCGTGGTCCCAGGAGCAGCCACCGTCTCGTTGACGCGCTGGCAGGCCCGTGGCGTAGGTGGAGGCCCATGGACGAGACGCACGACCGAGTCGAGGACCACGAGACGACCGAGCCGCCGAGGCGCGCAGGCCCCCCGCGGCAGAACGCCGCGCCAACCGATCCCCTGCCGGGTGGCGCCACAACGGATGACACCGCGCCGGAGGACGGCCTGCTGCACCGGGGTGCGGCCAGCGGAGGATCGGTCGCCTTGCGGGCCCCGGTCTACGTGCCCGCAGACTACGCCGAGAAGGCCATGAACTCCCTGATGGCGCTCCATCAGGACCTGATGGCCGAGAAGGAGCGCATCGTCGAGCTGAAGGGGCGCCTCCTCGAAGAGCGGCAGGCGCGGGTGGAACTCGAGGCGTACGTCGCGTTGCTCGAAGCGGAGCTGCGGCGCCGGGGCGGCCCCGATCTCCGCGCACGGCGTACGCAGGCACCGGCGGGCCCCGAAGCAGCTCGGGAGGCACTCCTGGTGGCGCTGGGGACACCGCAGGCCTCCGCATCCTCGCGACCTGGGGCCACCTCCGCCGAGGCAGCCCCGGACCCAACGAGCGCGGCAGGGGCGCCCGCGGCACCGGCCGTGGCAAAGCAGCCGCGCGCTGCGACCGCGCCGCCGCCGCGCCGCACAGCGCCCGCCGCAGGGAAGGGCGTCGCGCCCGGCGGGCCGGCAGGGGCCGCGATCCAGGGCAGGCCGACGCCAGCCGTCCGAAGCGCAGCCCATGGCCGCGCCCCGACGGCCTGGCGGCGTGGAGCCGCGGCGAGCCGGCGGGTGCCCACACCACCACCACCTTCGCCGGGGTGGGCTCGGCCCCAAGTCGTGGATGAGCCGCGGCGCTTGGACGTCGCCACCTCGGAGCCTGCTGCGCGTATGCAGGGAGCGAGGCCCCGAGAAGCGCCGCCGCCTCGGCAGCCGGCGGCGGTGTCCGCGGAGCCGAGTCCGGACGGAGCGCCCCGCGTGGGGGCAAGACCTTCGGGCCCCAAGCCGCGCCGGCCGGCGCCGCACGAGGAAGACTGGCGCCAATGGTGAGCCGGCAGCCCGCGCGGTGGTGGGGCGCGAGCTGCCGCCGCACGCCGTCCCCGCGACGTGGCCTTGTGTTCGTCTGCCTCCTCGTCGCTGTTGCGTGGGGCACGCCTGCTGTGGCGGGCGGGGCGGCGGAGGGCGCCGGCGTCCCCGTCGATGGGGGCCGCATCGATCTCGGTGCCGGCGTTCGAGTGGGCGAGGCGGCCGGGCCATTCGGCACCGCGCGCTTCGCCTGGCAGATGTCGCGCACCTTCTCGCTGGGGATCGATCTCGGCTACCAGTACCTCCCGCCGGCTGAGCGCTACCAGTCCATCACCGTCTTCGACCTTCGGCTCTCGCTCGCCTGGCACGGCCCCCGCCTGGGGCCGTTCTTTCCCTATTTGTTGGGGGGAATGGGCCAGCACCTGGTCGGTGTGACCCGATCCGACGGAGCTTACGTCGAGGTCACCCCGACGGGCCTCCACGCGGGGGCGGGTGCCTGGCTGCCCCTCGGCGACCGCTACGGCTTGTTCCTGGAAGGACGTTTCGGCTATGCCGTCATCGACGGTGCCGTCCTCGGGCAGGCGGCTCCGGTCAACGTGACAGGCCTCCAAATCGTGCTGGGGGTGGTGGTGACCTTCCCGGCGGAGCCACCCCTCTCCCGCTGATCCCATCCGCCGGGTGCAGCCGAATCGCAGGACGGGCCCGCGGAGAGGCCCGACCGTGGGGTAGACGCATGGCCGGCGACAACGTGGAAAAGGAGATCGCGGCGCTTCGTCAGGAGGTCTACGAGGCGCGTGGCCTCATCATCAAGAGCGACAACCTCCTCCGGAACCTCCACGCGGAGCTGAAGGCCATCGCCAAGAAGCAGCAGGAGGCGGAGCGGCGTCACTTCGTGGGCCACGTAGTCTCCCTGATCCTCTTCGCGGTGCTCGCCGGGGCAGGCGCCTACTTGGCGACGACCCTCGCCGTCGCCGCCGAGCGCGCGTCGGCGACGAAGGCGCTCGAGGCCGCCCGAAAGGCGGCCGAAGAGGCGAAGGCGCGCGAGGCCGAGGTGGTGGCGGAGGAGAAGGCGCGGGAAGAGGCGGTGCAGCGGGCGCTCGCGCTGTGGCGACGCCTCGAGAGCGAGGACCCCGCCGAACGCGAGGCGGCCTTGGAGGAGGCGGCCGCGCTCGACCTCGCAAAGGCGGGGCCACTCGCCGAAGAGGCGGTGGGCCGTCGTGTGCGGCAGCTGCTCGAGGCCCGGGCGCGGGCCGCCTGGGAGCGGGGGCGAGAGGCGTTCAAGAAGCAGCAGATGAAGGAGGCGGCCGAAGCGCTGGATGCCTTCTTCGCCGCGGCGAAGGGGCTCTCTCCCAACTGGGAGAAGGAGACCCGGGCGCAGGCGTCCTATTACCTCGGCGTGGCGCGGAACCAGCTCGGCGACGACGAGGCGGCGGTGAGCTACCTGCGCGCCTACGTGGAGACCGGCGGACCGCGGAGCAGTGTGGCCTACGCCTATCTCCTTCTCGGTGACTCCCTCGAGGCCCTCGGACGCAAGGAGGAGGCGGCGGCCGCCTACGAGGCTGGCCTGCGGGTCGAATCCACCGGCGCGACCGCCGCCAACTTGAGGCGCCGGCTCGAGAAGCTCCGGGCGAAGTGATGGCGGTCTGCTGATGCCTGGCCCCAAGCGTTACCCTGCCTACCGTCTCGCCCTCTACCTCCTGGTCGGAGGCCTGCTCGCCGTGGGCATCGCCGCCTACTTCGTCGGGGTGGTTCGTGCGCTCGAGGACTCCTCGTCGAATGGGGCGCCGCCCGGGGCGGGTGCGCTCCCCCCCGCGGTTTCCTCCGCTTCGGCGCTCCCCCTCGATGACACGGAGTACGCCACATGCCGCGACCGGCTCGTCTCGCTCTACGACGGG
>CAYYHA010000109.1:0-12532 GCA_964471535.1 uncultured Myxococcia bacterium
GTGCGACCTCACGAAGGGTGAGGGTGCAATCGGGTGCCACCTCACGAAGGGGTGCGGCCTCGCAAGGACACCCAAAGGGCACGCTGAACGCGGAAAGTCGTGGCCTAGACCTTCACCCGCAAGGCGGAAGGAAGAACTTCAATGGTCACCGGAAGCCGCCCCGGCTGCTCTCCATCTACGTCCAGCAACACGACCTCGTCGCTCTCCGCATGAACGGTGCGCGCCCGCAGGGTGCGGGTCCTTGCATCGTCCAGATGCGTGCCGTTGTAGATCATCCGCTGCTTCAGCACGAAGTCCTTCAAGCTGTACCCCGCCCAGATGGTCACATCGAACAGACCATCGTCCATGCGCGCCTTGGGTGCCACCCACATGCCCCCGCCGAAGTACTGCCCATTGCACACGGCCACGTTGGTGATCTGCAGACACTCCTCCGGCCCATCATCGAATCGCAGGCGTACCCGCTGATCGCGATACCGCAGCAGCGCCTTGGCCGAACCGACCATGAAGGTGACCTTCCCACCGAAGAGCTTCCTGCTCCGGTTCACCTCGTCCACCACGGCACCCCCGACGCCGAAGCTCGTGATGTTGACGAACACACGCTCCGACGCGCATCCCCCATGGTCTATGAAATCGAGGTGGCCAACATCGACTCGGCGCGTATCTTTCCCCGCCAACCGCCGAGCCGCCGCGGCCAGATCGTTCTCGATGCCCAGCGTCTTCCGTAGGTCGCCGCCCGTGCCCTGCGGAATGAGGCCGAACACCGCCTCCGGATTGATCGCATCTCGGCCCTCGAAGAAGCCGTTGACGACCTCGTTGAAGGTGCCATCACCCCCAACACCGACCACCATCTCGTACCCATCCAGGACAGCCCGACGCGCCAGTTCCGTGGCATGGCCGGCCCGCTCGGTGAACACCATCTCGAAGTCACCGATATGCGCCCGCACCTGCTCGGCAATGCGGGCGACCCGCTTCCCGGTGCTGCCGCCAGCCGCCCTCGGGTTTACGATGAGAATCGTCCGAAAGTGCTCACCCACCCTGCACCTCCCGCAGATCACAGAGCCCCAGGAAGGCCGCAACGAGATCCACCACGTCCACTGCCCGTGCGCCAACACGACGAAAGCGCGCCGCGGCGGTGGGGCATGCCGTTACGATCCAACGCAGACCCACGGCACCTTCCGCCGGAGGCCCGAAGCTCTCTCCCGTCAGGTCGGCTACCCGCGCCCGTGTGATCCGGTCGGCGATCTCGGGATGCGTCAACGGCAGCAATCCCCCGCCACCGCTGCAGTAACCGTGCTCACGGGTCCACGGCCGGGGCTCTTGAAGTGGCTGCGCTGCGACGCGTGCTCCAACCTTCCGCGGCGCGTCATAGCACTGTAGGAACCGGCCCAGATAACAGGGGTCGTGCCACACCAGGGCCTGCCGCACCGGCCTACCTGCCGGCAGATGGTGCAGACCCTCCACCACAAGATTGATCAACGGCACCACACGCGGCCCGCTGACTCCCGTCACCCGTGGCCACAGTTCGGTCATCACCCAAGCGCACTCTGGCGCGACTGCGACGACTCGGCGAAGGCCTCGCAGCTCCCGTGCCGCCTCGTCGACATGTCGCCGAAAGCGCTCCATCTGGCCGGCCGCTACGAGTGGATAGCCGCAGCACTGCACGGGCCCCGCATAGAGCAAGAGATCCGCCTCTCCGAGTATGTCCGCCACCGCGAGGACCCGTTGCACGAGGCCCGGGGACTCGTGCAGCGTCGCGCAGCCGGGCCACAGCACCTGCATGCCACGGCCGGGAGGGACGCCTGCACGCTTGCGCTCCCCGGCCACGCGCCCGCTAGCTCCGACGCGCCTCGACTCTGGAACGGAGTCCACAGCGGTGCGAAGATCGGTCCCATACGGGTTCCCCGAGGCATCCCACCGCGTAAGCATCTGCGTAATCGCTTCCGGCACGCTGCCCTGCGCCGCAGCCTCCCCCCGCGCGGCAAAGAGGCTCAGCGCCACGTCGTTTCCGTGCTCGCAGTGGGCCTGACACTGCCGGCACCCGGTGCACGCGTAGAAGAGATCGGTCACCTGCGCACCGAGCGCTTCCATCCCCGCAGCCACACGCCCCGCCGCGCCGTTCTTCGCCGCGGGTGTGAGGCTCTCGTCACGCGCCGCGTTGGAGACGGGGCAAGCGTGGTGGCAGAGCTTCGGACAGAGGTTACAGGTCCTTCGCTCGCGCTCGAAGCTGCCGAGGCTGACGAGGCGGTCACGCATCTCGAAGAATCCGCGTCAGGATCTCCTCCTCCACTCTGCTCGGCCCCACCCGCCCTCCCGCCTGCACGATCCGCGCGCGCGCCGTGCCCCCAGCTCCGGCAGCGACGCAGGCAAGAGCAACGGGCCCCTCGGGAAGCGCACGCTCCACGTGAACTCGAACCCGCCCCGAAAACGCCTCGATGAGGGCCCGTCGCAGGGAGGCGAGCTGCGACCAGCGACAGCTCGCCAGTACCGTCTCGGGCAGACTCGTGGCCTCTGCCGCCTTCGCACGCACCTCGCCCGAGCCCGCCGCCCCCTCGTCGTTCCCTGCGATCCGCTCCAGACGCGTGCGCGCCTGTGTAGACAGGCGCCGGCCCCCCGCCAGCCCGCACACCTCGTCGACCACCGCCGCACGAAGCGCTGCCACCCGCGGCTCTCCATGGCTCTCCCACGTGAGAATGCTCTCCCGCGAGCCGCCGTCGAGGAGCCCCACTCGATCCGGTACGAGGTCACGCGCCAGGGCCTCGGCGAGCGCGCCCACCGCTGCCCCATACTCCGGGAACGCGAAGACCAGGCGCCGGATCATCGCAGGCCTCGGACGAACCCGGAGCGTCACGTGCGTGAGAATCGCGGCCTGCGTGCGGTCGTCTAGGAGGCACCCGACGATGAGTGCCTTCAGGTCCGGGCCCACCGCCGAACGAGGCGCACACTTCGATGCGAAGAGGCGCCCGTCCGGTAGCACGGCCCGCACCGCGGCCACTGGGCTCCAGCCCGGAAACGCATGGCTGCCCTCGGGCCCCCGCTCCTCCGCCCCCAGCAGCACCCCCATCGGGACCTCGGGAAGCCACGACCACCCAAGGGTCAGCCCGGAGTCCCCGAGTCGCGCTTCCAGCGCCGCCGGGCTGACCCCGGCGCCAACCTCCACTAGGTGGGAGTCTGCGTGCACCGCGACGTCGGCGAGGGCACTGAGGTCCAAGACAAGGTCCCAGCGACCCACCGCTCCCGCCGGGCCCACCGAGAGGCCATGTTCCGTGGCGATCCGCACCGCGCAGGCCGCCTCCTCCTCGTCGGCCACGCGAGCCACGAGGGGCGCATCGCCGTCGATCCGGTCGGCCCCGAACGCTTCCGCCAAGGCGGCTCTGGCCGAAGCACGGTCGCCTCCGGCCCTGCTCATGCGACCTCCTGCAGTTCTTCCGGGTTGCGCAGATCGACCGGAGCGCCGGGAAGGGCCGGCCCACCCAAGAGACCCAGCTTCCCGGGGTTGAGAATGCCCGCCGGGTCCAGTGCACGCTTCATCGCGCGCAGCAGCTCGAAGCCTCCTCCGAGCTCCTCCTGCAGGTAGGCCTGCTTGTGCATCCCCACACCGTGGTGATGCGAGAGCGTACCGCCCAGGCGCATCACGGCATCGAGCGCAGTGCGCCAAATGCGGTCGTATCTCTTCTCACGCTCTTCCAGCGAATCCGCCATCGCCGAAAAGGTGAAGTAGATGGAACAACCATCCTCGTAGGCATGTGAGAAATGCGCCATGACGAAGGCTTCGTGGCGCAGCGCCTCGCGCACCCCTTTATAGAGGGGCAGGAGCCGGTCCCAGGTGGTCGCGGTCTCCAAGGTGTCGACCAGGGCCCCGGCAAGCAGCACGGGCGACATCTTGTAGCTGACCGCGTGCCGATGCGCGAGCCAGTTCAGGCCCGGGCCCTCCCCCAGGTCCCGGGCACCGTACTCGGCGCCAATCTCGAGACACCGGCGCATCTCGTGGTGGATGAGGCGCTCCTCCTGACCCTCCACGCCCAGGATCATTCGCGCGCGACCACCGATGCGGTCGGCGAGGAAGTTCGTCAGCCCTGGCCGGAACAAGGCGGCCCGGACCATCGCATCCTTCAGGTTCAGGCCCATCGCACCGAAGAGGGCGCCCACGCGGCCGGTCAAGACTTCGGTGATCGACAGCCCCCCTCCACCGGTACCCTTTCCCTTGTTCACCGCTGTGTCGAGTGGGTCGTAGAGACGGAGCACGGCGGGGCGCAGCCCAGAGGCCATCATCTCCCGCATCGCCTCGACACCGCTGGCCACGGACGGGAAGAGGAGTCCCCGCATCTGCCGCACTCGGGGGAGCCGGCGCACCCGCAAATCCATCTCCGTCACCACGCCCAGGACCCCCTCGCTGCCGATGACCCACTGCACCGCATCGGGTCCCCGCCCGGCCGCGGGCGCATATCCGAGGCGATGGACCCGCCCGGTCCCATCCACGAAGGTCAGCCCCGCGACCAGGTCCTCGATCTTTCCGTAGCGGGAGGAGTTCTGTCCCGCGCCCCGCGCCGCCACCCACCCCCCTGCGGTGGAGCAGTGAATGGAAGAAGGAAAATGTCCCAGCGTGTACCCTTGCCGGTTCAGGGCATCCTCGAGGTGTTGACCAATGGCACCCGCTCCGACCGTCACGATCCGGTCCACGGGCTCCACCCGGCCGACGTGATCGAGCCATTTCAAATCCAGGATCACGCCCCCCCGCAGCGGGAAGGTTCCCCCACACACGCCGCTGCCCGCCCCGAAGGGGACGATGGGCGTCCCGGTCTCGTGGCACAGGGCAACCACTTGGGCGACCTGTTCGGTCGTGCGCGGCCACACCACACAATCGGGCGTCCTTGGCGTGAGCCCCTCTCTCACCAGCAGGAAGAGGCGCGGCCAAGCATCCCGCGCGTAGGCGATGCGCCGCGAGGCCTTCGTGCTGACGCCATCGCGGCCCACGATCGCCTCGAGCCGTGCCACTACCTCGCTCACGGGTGGACCTCCGGGCTCATCCCTGCGCTCCTTCGCCTCGGCTCGTCTCGCCCCGCGGCACGACCGCGCCCGCCGCGTGCTCCTGCTGCAGCCAGGCGCGCAGCTCCTGCACCAGGTCGAGAAGCGGCACGCCGGTGGGGCACATGCGTTCGCAGGCCTGGCACGCCTCGCAGGCCTCGAAGTGGCGCAACGCCGGCTCCACGTACGGGTACTCGGGCATGGAGCGCGACCACGCGACGGGTAGCGCACTCACCGCCGGCACTTCCACCCGACGGACACGCGCGAGGAGGTCGCAGGTCGCATCACAGAGGCCGCAGTGGATGCAGCCGTCGTGGTCGAAGCGCCGGCCCACCCGCTCGGGCGGCTCCGGTAGGAGGCCTTCCGGCGCGTAGCTCTTCAAGAAGCGCTGCTCGCCGGTCGTGCCGAGGTGCGCCAGGCGCCGCAGGGGCTGCACCACAAGCGCCTGCCACAGAAAGATCGACCAGGCCCACAGCTTCTTCTTCCACCGTCTCACCGTGCTGCCTCACTGGCGTAGTGTCCCGCCAGATAGCCGGTCAACACTGCCACGCCGAGCCCCGTCCCGTCGATCGGCGGATCGTAGCCCGCAAGCAGCGCCCCGGCACAGAAGAGGCACGCCCTCACCGGGGCGTCGTCGAGGCCCACGGGACGAAGACGGGCGTCCGCACGCACCCCGACCTGTAGCAGCGGCTGCGGCGCTGCGAACCGGCGCTCGGTGAGCGCCGTCGCCGCCACCTCACCGAGGGGCCGCGCACCGGCCCAAAGCGGCAGGCCGTAGACGGGCTCGGTAAAGACCCCTTGCTTGCGAACGCCGCCGCCCACGTAGCGCCCCGTGGCGAGAACCACCGCACGTGGCTCGAGCCGCAGCGCCTCACGGCCCTCGACCCAGAGGTGGTCCCCCTCGGCGCGGGCCACCCCTCGCAGCACCGAGACGCCCCCTTGGGCCAGCGCGCGCTCGAGCGCCTGGTGGAGGCGCAGCCCCGGGACCGAGGCCTCTGCGCCGAGCATCTCCCGCACGGGAAGGCCCAAGGCGGCGGAGAGATCGCCCATCACCTCGGCGGCGCCGTCCAGCGGCGCGACGGCGGGCAGGAGCACGGCGTCGGCGCTCACCTCCCGAAGCGCCCGCCGCAGCGCCTCCACCAGGTCGTTGCGCGCCGCCGCATCCGCGAGGCGGCGGGCGAGGTCGGCCGCCTGCAGAAAGGGCGCGTCGTCGCCCCCCGGCCAGGCCACGGGCAGCTCCACTGCCGGGACGCCCCGCGCGCGCAACGCCCGCACCGTCAGCCCCGGGTCCAACGCCGCGACCGCCGCGAAACGCACCACGGCCACCCGCGCCTCCCGCTCCCGAGCCAGGTCCGGGCCCGCTTGGCTCTGCTGCACCATGGCCGTCCCCTTGGGCCACCCCGCCGGTGGCACGAAGTACCGGTTGGGCGCGTTGAGAGCGAACTCGGACAGTGGAAGACCCGCCCCGCCCAGGCGCTCACGGGCAAAGGCCAGCGCCTCTCCCAGGCGGGCCCGCCCGTCGCTGCCCACCACCGCGTAGGGATGCTCCGGCCGCATGCGCACGCAGGCCTCCACGTTCTCCGCGACGGTGCGGCCCCGCCCGAAGGGCGCGCCGGGCCCTTCCCCGGGATCCCGCGCCACGTCGATCGCCCCGGACGAGAGCGCCGTGTCCCCGGGGGCCCGAGCGATAAGCGTCACCTCGTGCCCCGCCTCCCGGGCGGCCAGCGCCGCGATGGTGCCCGCCATGCCCCCGCCGACGACCACCACCGTGCTCACGAGAGCCCCCGTCCCGGTCCGCCGGGCCCGCTGCCCAGCCCCTCCACGCCCAGCTGCACCGCACGCAGGAGCGACTCCTGCCGCAGCTGTTCGTCGTCGAGCACGGGGCGGCGGGTACGCCACAAGGTCTCGAGGAACTCGAGCGCTTCGGCGCGGGCGGCATCCCCGTCGAGGCCGCGGCTCCGTGCGAAGAGTGTGGCAGCCGGCCGGGCGCATCTCAGCCCCGCACAGGGGCCGAGCCCGAGGCGGCAGCGCCGTGAGAGATCGGAGAGCCGCCGCACCATCTCGTGCTCGATGCAGTGGGCGAGTTCCGCCCCCAGAACCCCCTCGCACTGGCACACGGCAGCGCGCAGGGCCGGTGCCTCCCGGGTGCGTTCCAGGATCCGTGGCGCCACCGACCCGTGGCGGTGCACGAGCCGCTCCGTCTCCCACAGCGGGGTGCCGTAGCGCCGGGCAAGCGCCGCGGCATCGGGCGTCTCGTCCCCGCCGGGCAGCGGCTCGAGGTGGGTCCGGCAGGGTGTCCTTTCGCGGCCGAGCGCCGCCTCCAGGCGATCCACCGCCTCTTCGCTCATCAGCCGGTAGGCGGCCAGCTTCCCCCCGATCATCGAGAAGAGGCCCGGCGCCCCCTCGGCGGCGTGGTCCACGATGAGGTGGTCCCGGGACAGGGCGCTCTCCATCGGCCCATAGGCATAGAGGGTCGGTCGGACCCCCACGTAGCTTCGCACCACGCGTGCCTCGCGCACACGCGGCACCATGTGCTCCACGCCCCGCAGCAGGTATTCCACCTCGTCGTGGTGCACTTCGATGTCCGCAGGGTCGCCGAAGTAGTCGTCGTCGGTGGTTCCGATCACCGAGGCGTTCTCGAGGGGCATGATGAAGATCTCGCGTCCGTCGATCGCCTCGGAGATGATGCCGTAGTTGGAGAGCTTCCGGTCGAGGACGAGGTGCACGCCCTTACCCGGGCGCATCTTCACCTCCACCCCCATCCGGCGGGCCAGGCGTGGGGACCAGGCCCCGGTGGCGTTGAAGACGTAGCGCCCCTCGACCTCGAAGACCCGCCGTTCGAGGCGGTCCCAAACGCGGACGCCCCGCACGCGCCCTCCCGCACCGCGGAGCAGCCCGAGCACCTCGGTGTAGGTGTGGAGGCGCGCCCCGAGGTCCCGCGCGTGCAGCGCGTTGAGCACACAGAGGCGGTAGGCGTCGATGCCCCACTCGTCGAGGGTCACCGCACCGGCCACATCTGGCCGGAGCAGCGGTTCGAGACGCCGGGCCTCCTCACCGGAGAGGCGCGTGGACGGCTTGCCGCGCTTCAGCCGCTGGTAGCGGTCGTAGAGGCCCACGTAGGCCTCGGCGCCCCACAGGTAGGCCTTCGTCGCCAGCCGGCTGCCCCGCCCGCCTTCGAGCACCGGATAGAGAAACGGAATCCGGAAGATGAGGTGGGGCACGATCCGCTGGATGTAGCCCGAGTCGGTGGAACTCTCCCGCGTGACCGAGGGGTCGGTGAGCAGGTAGCGCAGCCCGCCGTGGATCATCCAGGAGCTGTTGCCGCTCGCCCCCACCCCGAAGTCGTGGCGCTCGAAGAGCGCCACCGAGAGCCCGCGCATCGCCGCGTCCCGCGCGATGCCGGTGCCGTTGATCCCGCCCCCAATGACGATGAGATCGTACACCGTACTGCCTGCTCGCTTTACGCGTCGCCGAGCACCTGGAGGCGCAGCTCGGCAAGCTGCTCGGGCGCGACGGCGCTGGGCGCGTCGGTCATCAGGCAGGTGGCCTTCTGCGTCTTGGGGAAGGGGATGACGTCGCGGATGGAATCCGTCCCGGTGAGGAGCATCACGATGCGGTCGAGCCCCATCGCCACCCCTCCGTGGGGCGGCGCCCCGTACCGCAGCCCATCGAGGAGGAAGCCGAACTTCTCCTGTGCCTCCTCCGGGCCGATGCCGAGCGCCTCGAACACCCTCGTCTGCACCTCGGGCGTATGGATCCGGATCGAGCCGCCGCCGATCTCGTGCCCGTTGAGCGCCAGGTCATAGGCCCGCGCCCGCACCCTGCCGGGCTCCGTCTCCAGAAGGTGGAGATCATCGGGGTGAGGCGCCGTGAAGGGGTGGTGGCGCGCCACGTAGCGGCCCGCCTCCTCGTCGTACTCGAGGAGCGGGAACTCTGTCACCCAGACGAAGCAGAAACCAGCATCGTCGGGGATGAGGTTCAAGCGGCGAGCCAAGACGCCCCGCAGGTGCCCCAGCGCCGCGTGGACCACCTCGGGCGTGTCGGCGACGAAGAAGAGGATGTCGCCCGGCTCCGCCGCAGCCGCCACGGCGATCTCCCGCATGACCTCTTCCCCGAGGAATTTCACGATGGGGCCCTGGTAGCCGTCGGGGTTCACCTTCACCCATGCGAGGCCCTTGGCACCGTAGGGCGCGACCTCCTTCGCCAGGCCGTCCAGGGCCGATCGCGAGAGCTCCGCCCCCTTGGCACAGAGGCACTTGACCAGCCCCCCCTGCTCCACCGTCTCCCGGAAGACCCGAAACTCGGACCGGCCGACGATCTCCGAGAGGTCGATCAGCGGCAGTTCGAAGCGCAGGTCCGGCTTGTCCGACCCGTAGCGGCCCACCGCCTCGGCGTAGGTGAGGCGGCGCATGGGAAGACTCGGCGCCGCGTGACCGTCGGCCTCGAGGATGCGCGCCATCATGCGCTCGACCAGGTCGATGACGTCGTTCTCCTCCACGAAGCTCATCTCCAGATCGATCTGCGTGAACTCCGGCTGCCGGTCGGCGCGGAGGTCCTCGTCCCGGAAGCACTTGACGATCTGGAAGTAGCGATCGAAGCCGGAGACCATCAGCAGCTGCTTGAAGAGCTGTGGCGACTGGGGCAACGCGTAGAACTTCCCCGGGTGCACCCGGCTCGGCACCAGGTAGTCCCGAGCGCCCTCCGGGGTGCTCTTGGAGAGCACCGGGGTCTCCAGCTCGACGAACCCCTCCTCGGTGAGGAAGGCGCGAGTCGCCTGCATCATGCGGCTGCGGCGAAGGAAGCGGACCTGCACCGCCGGCCGCCGCAGGTCGAGGTAGCGGTACGTGAGGCGCGTCGTCTCGCTCGCCTCGATGCGATCTTCGATCTGGAACGGCGGGGTCTCGGCGCGGGAGAGGATCTCCATCTCCAGCGCCATCACCTCGATCTCCCCCGTCGCGAGCTTGGGGTTGACCTGCTCGCCCCGGGACCGCACGGTCCCCCGCACCCCGATCACGTACTCGCTGCGCAGCGCGTGGGCGCGGCGGTGCGCCGTCTCGTCGAAGGCCGGATCGAAGACCACCTGGGTCAGGCCCTCGCGGTCGCGCAGGTCGACGAAGACGCACCCCCCGTGGTCCCGGCGGTGGTGGATCCAGCCGTAGAGGACGACCTCTTGTCCGATGTGCTCGGCGCGCAGCGCGCCGCAGGAGTGGGTCCGCTTGAATCGAGAGAGGAAGCTGGCCATGTCGGTTGGAGTCCCGTGCGATGACGTTCGGGTCACCGCTGGATGTCCGTGCAATCGCGTCAGGAGAATCTGGGTCCGGTGGCTCCGGGCGGGGCAGCAAAGGGCAAGGCCTTCAGGCCGTGGCACTGCGCGTCAGAGGGCACGGGCCGCTCTGACGAGCGGCCGGCGACTATTGCCTCCATGGCGCACCACGTCAAGCGATGGTCGCCCGGCACACCAGCCACCACCACGGGCGCGGTGATAGCGCGCCGCCCGCCCCTTCGAGCGCACCACGGGGCCTCCGACGGAGGGTTGACAGCCCTGGGGGCGCCCCATAACGTCCGCGCCGCCGATGCGACGGCGAGGCAGCGCCTATCGCCGCTGCGCACGTCTTTTCAGCTTCGTCCCATCGAGGAGGGGATCATGAATCTCAAGCGGAATGCGATCGCTGTGGTGTGTGCGGGGTTGGCCGGACTGGTCGTGGGGTGCCCGGAGATCAAGCCGCAGGTACAGCCCTCGATCCTCTATGCAGCGGCGGACATGGGCGTCGTCACGTCCGGTACCAACTACGCGGGCGAGGCGGTGCAGGGCACGGTGACCATCAGCACGCAGGTCCGCCTCGCCGAGAAGGTGCAGGTCGTCGCGGTCACCGAGGCGGGCACCGAGGTCATCGCCACCCAGGATTGCTCCGACGGCTGCGTGGACGATCTCACGTTCACCCACCAGCCGACGGTCGACACCACCTACCTGGTGCAGGCGCTGCGCGGCGAAGGTCGCTGTGACAAGGATCCGGACATCACCGTCACCGAGATGCCCGTGGTCCTCTATCCGGAGGAGTGCGACGAGGCCCTCGCCGGCGAGGTCACGGTCGTCCCACCGGCCCTGCTGACGCTGGGCAGCGACCCGATGAACAACAGCGTCGAGGTCAACGCCGGCGCCAACGTCGAGGTGCCCTACACGGTGGACGCAGAGAACTGGGCCATCGGGGTCATCGTCGACGACGGCATGGGCGGCATGGACTTCGTGCCCTGCCTGCTCAAGTCGGCCTTCGACGACCCCGAGGTCACCGACCCCAAGATCTGCTGGCTGCCCGAGGCGACCGACATGAACGGCGATCCCACGGGCGAGCCTGAGACCGAGGGCAATGCGACCTTCCCCGACGTGCAGGAGAGCTACACGGTGACCGGTCTCGCCGACAACGGTGCCGACGACGAGCTCGACGCGGTGCCCCCGGGCGCGGTGACCTTCACCATCAACGTGAACCAGCTCCCGCAGGTGGTCAGCTTCGAGGCCGACGACACCACGATCACCAGCGGCAGTACGGTGACCCTCACCTGGGAGACCACCGGCGACAGCGTCGCGATCACCTCCGACGCCATGGCGCCGAACCAGGTCACGGGCCTCGACCAGTGCACCGGCGCCACCGGCACCTGTGACGTGACCGTGACCGCGGACACCAGCAGTGGCACGGTGACCATCACCCTGACGCTGACGGCGACCAACGCCAACGGCGACAGCGCGCCGGCCACCCTGGTGCTCATGGTGGGCGATGCGCCGAACATCGCGGACTTCAGCGCGAACCCGGCGGCCATCGCCGCAGACGGAAGCTCGACCCTCTCCTGGACCACGAACGCCGACAGCGTGACCATCAACGATGGATCGGCCGACATCGTGGTCAGCGGGATGACCACCTGCGACTCGGGCAACCCCTGCAGCCCAGCGACCGACACGTACACCGTGATGGACATCCAGGCCGACACCACCTTCACCCTCACGGCCACCAACGACTACGGCGAGGCCACCGCACAGGCCACGGTCGACGTGCAGGGCGCCCCGATGATCACCGCGCTCGACGTGGGTGGAGACGACGTCCTCGCCGACGACCTGGCGGCGGTGACCGCGGACGAGGCCGCGCTGAACTGGACGGTGACCGACGGCACCACGATCGCCGTGCAGACGGCACCGGCGGCGGCCGCGCCGACGGCGGGCGACTGCAGCACCGTCACCATGTGGAACCCCGGCCCGAGCGTCACCTTCGCACTGACGGGGAGCGTGACCCTTCCCAGCCTGACCGCCGACACCTGCGTCTCCTTCGAGGTGAGCGGGCCCGGCGGCATGGCCTCGCAGGTCTTCAAGATCGAGCGCCATCCCAACTTCGTGAGCCTCACCGTCGACGGCAGCGACGCACTGGCCGGTGGGACCTTCACCGTCACGACCGGCAGCGACGTGACCATCGGTTGGACGGCAGGCGGGGCGGACGACTCGCAGGTGTTCAGCGCGGCCCTAGGC
>CAYYHA010000110.1:0-12423 GCA_964471535.1 uncultured Myxococcia bacterium
GGTCCGGTGGTGGCGCTGCAGGCGGACAACGAGGCGGCCCTCTTCTTTCGCACCGCTCCCTTCGACCAGGACTACGCGCCCGATGCCTTGAGCCTGTGGCGGCGTTGGTTGGCGCAGCGCTACGGCGACGACATCTACGCTCTCAACGAGGCTCACGGGTCGGCTTGGCCCAGCTTCGCCGCCATTCGACCTCCGACCCGCTTCGACGTGGTCGATCGCCGCGTGCTCGCTCGCCAGCTCGACTGGATCGCGTTCAAGGAGTGGACCATCGAGAACTTCGTGGGGGAGGTGGCGAGCACACTGAGGGAGGCCGGGCTCCGTGGGGTGCCCATCTACCACAACTTCGCGATGACCGACGGGGCGCCCCCACACAACCTGGCGGGCATGGAGCGCACGGTCGATCTCGTGGGCATCGACCTCTACCACCCCCGCTCGCAGCTGCACCTGGTCCGCGAGTCGGTGCTGAAGCTGGTGGGGACGAGCCGGCTTCCCTTCATCCCCGAGTTGGGGATCGGAGCGCCGTGGTACATGCCCGCGCTCTCGGTCGCCGACTGCCGCACGCTGCTGCTCGCCTCGCTCGCCTATGGGGCGCGGGCCTTCAACCTCTACATGCTCGTGGAGCGGGACCGCTGGTACGGCTCACCCATCTCCGCCCGAGGCAAGCCGCGAGACCACATTGCACGCTTCTACGAGCGCGTGCACGGCGCGCTCGCGCGCCTCGAGTTCCACCGTATGCGCCGCCTGCGCGCCGCGGCCTTGCTCACCGACCGGGCCATGGCCCGTCTGGCGGTGGCCTCCTCTCCCTGGGATCCGCTGCCGGGCGGGCTGCTGCGCCTGTTGGGCCTCGAGGCGGACGGAATGGCCGGGGAGGCCCAGTGGGGCTATGGGCGCCCGGTGGCAGTCGACGCCGCCCGCGCCGCCGGCGTGCTCAAGAGCGCGCTCTCCGCCGCTGCCATTCCCCACCTCTTCGCCGACACCAACGTGGAGGCCGATCGCCTCCAGGGCGTGCACCTCTACGCGATCGCTGCCGCGGGCTTCCTCTCGGAAGAGGCGCAGCGCCTCGTGCTCGCGCAGCTCGAGGCCGGGGACACGGTGGTCATCGGCCCCGAGGTGCCGAAGGAGTTCGAAGCCGGCCGCGCCGGGCCACTGCTCCACGACGCGGTCCGAAGTACCCAGCGCGTCGACGCACCGCTGCCACACCTCGTCCACCGGGTGGGGCGTGGGCGGCTGATCGAGGTGCCCGGCCTCCACGAGGCACCGCCCGATGCCGTGGCCTCGCTCCTCGACGGGCTCGCCACGCAGTTGGGGCTGCCCCGTGAGCCTCGGATAGAGGCGGGGGCCCGGGTCGATGCCAGTTGGCACGTCCACCCCGACGGCCATCGGGTGATCGGGCTGGTCAACCGCAGTGAACGCGCGGTGGCTGCTGCCGGAGAACTCGAAGACCTTCAGCTGCGGGACCTGGCCAGCGGCGAGCGTTTCGATCACCGCTCTGTTCCCCTGGCTCCTGGCTCGGCGCGCCTCTTGGAGGTGCTCTCGTGATCGAATCGGACATCGAGGTCGTCTACCTCGAGGACGACCAGTTCCGCCGGCTCATCGAGCTGCTCGCGCCGCGGCAGCACGAGGCAGGCCCGATCCCGGAGACGAAGCTCTTGGTCATCGTCCACGAGGGCTCGAAGGTGCTCAAGGCGACGCTCTCGGGCAAGCGGCTCGTGCCCGCTGGCCTGCGCTTCGAAGGACCCGAGGATTTGCCGCGGATCCGGGAGCAGGTGGGCGCGACGGTGGCCCTCTCCATGACGCGGGATGCGCTTTCCGAGGTGCTCTTCCGCGCGCAGGCCGAACTCGAACTCGACGCGCCCTTTCTCGAGCAGGCCCTCGTTCTGCTGCGCGCGACCCGTGCGGAGATCGGCACCCGGATCCACCTCGACCCCCCCGGCCCCTTTGCGGCGTTGGGAGTGCCCACCCCCGGCCTGCTGCGTCGCCTGCTCAAGTGGCTCCTCCCGCCCGGTCGGGTCGCCGTCTTCTACGCGATCGAGCAGCACAACGGAGAGCGGCGTGTCGCAGCAAGCCTGATTTGCCGGCAGGGCAAGCGGGGCGGGGTGGATCTCATCACCACCGACGCCTACCTGGGCGACGAGGGCCTCGACGTCGACTGCTGGCGGGAGGATCTGACGCGGGTCGACGCCTGGATCACCGAGCACGTGGGTCGCATCCACCTGGCTTGCTACGGAGAGCTCAGCGCCCTCCTGGAGCTGGTGGCCAGTGGCCTCGACCTGGATCTCCTCGCACGGCTGGTGGAGGAGGGACGCGTGGTTCTCACCCACCGGCCCCTGTGGCTCCGGGTCCTCCTCTCCCCACGCTTCAGGCCGCTGCTTTCCGGATCGATGCGCCGGCTGATGGGGTGACCGCATCCTCTTTCTCGAATAGGAGCACGTCTTCGATGGTTGCTTGGTCGATGCACGCGAGACACGCACTTGGCGGCGTCCTCGTCGCCGCGTCCCTAGCCCTGTGTCTGCCGGCGGCGGCGCGTCGGCCGGCTCCGGCCCAGGATCCACGCCGCGTGGTGCTCCAGGCGATGGAGGCCGAACTCGATCGCGCGGCAAAGGAGCTAAAAATCGGCGATCATCCGCCGCCCTACTTCGTTGGCTACCTCGTTCGGGAAACCGAGTCCATCGACCTGCAGGCCCGCTACGGCGCGATCTTCCGTGACGATCGCGACCGGCAGCGCTCCACCTACGTCGAGGTTCGGGTAGGCAGCTACGAGCTGGACAACAGCGGAAAGAAGGACGAGGGGTTCTTCGGGAGTGCGAGCCGAGCGACCTACATCTCCGACAAATCGGCCCCGCTGGAGAACGACGTCACCGCGCTGCGCGCCAGCCTCTGGCTCTCTACCGACGAGAAGTACAAGGAGGCGCTCTCCGACTACCTGAAGAAACGGGGCGACCGGGTCTACGACCCCGAGGAGAAGCGGGCGCCGTCCTTCAGTCGGGAGACGCCGGTTCACTACGTCGCGCCGAGGCAGCGCCTCGACTTCGACCGGGCACGCTGGCGCAGTGAGATCCGGCAGGCCAGTCAGGAGCTGACGCGCGCCCCAGAGATCTTCGACAACTTCATTCGGGTGGGGGCGGACAAGACGATCCGCTGGATCGCCAATACCGAGGGCACCCGGATCATCGACGAGGATCTGCTCTATTCCTTGCACATCACGGCGGTCGCACGGGCGGAGGACGGGATGCTCCTGACCCACTCGCGCTCCTTCTACGGGCGGAGTCAGGACGACTTGCCCCATGGCCCGCGCCTCCGAGCCGAGGTCGACCGCCTCGAGCGGGAGCTGCTCGCCCTGCGGAAGGCTCCGGTGATGGATCCCTATACGGGTCCGGCCATCCTCGAGCCCGAGGCCACCGGCGTGCTCTTCCACGAGGCCATTGGCCATCGGCTCGAGGGCGAGCGGCAGGACGACGAGGAGAGCGGTCGCACCTTCAAGGGGCAGATCGGTGTGAAGGTCGTGCCCGAGTTCCTCTCCGTGTACGACGATCCCACCCTGCCTTCCTGGCAGGGCCGGCCACTCAACGGCTACTACAGCTATGACGACGAGGGCGTCGCGGCGCAGCGGGCAAAGCTCATCGAGCATGGAGTCCTGACCGGCTACCTGCTCTCCCGCAGTCCCGTGAAGGGTGTACCACCGAAGAGCAATGGCCACGGGCGTTCTCAGGGCACCCGCGACCCGATGGCGCGCATGGCCAACCTCATCGTGCGCGCGGACCCCAAGTCGCAGAAGGTCGTGGACCGCAGGACCCTCGAGAAACGGCTCCTCGAGGAGGCGCGCCGGCAGGGCAAGCGCTACGCGCTCATCATCGCCGACATCGCTGGCGGCGATACGAACACGTCGGGCTACGGGTACCAAGCGTTCCGAGGCAAGCCGACCCTGGTCTACCGCATCGACGTCGAGACAGGAGAGAAGCAACTCGTCCGGGGCGTGGAGCTGGTGGGCACACCGCTGACCGTGATCAACAAGATCGTCGCGGCCTCGAATGAGACCGACGTGTTCAACGGCTACTGCGGAGCGGAATCGGGCTACGTGCCCGTGTCCACCGTGGCGCCGGCAACTCTGATCACCGAGGTCGAGCTGCAGCGACAGCGCCGGGAGGCCGAGCGTCCGCCGGTGCTGCCACCACCCTGGGCCCACTGAGATCGCCGCCAGAGTTTCGCACGCGTGTTGCCGGGGCGCCGCCGAAGACCTCTCGGGGAGCGAGGTGGCGTCGGTCCACCCATCCGTGCCAGCGCAGGTAGCGCACGAACTCCGCCTCGAAGGCGGGGAGGGACAGCCCCATCTCCGCTTCGAAGGCTCCGTCGAAGGAGCCGCCCCGCTGCATGCGGTCGAGGAGCCCGCGCACGGCGCCTGCCCCATAGCGCTCGACGAGAAAGGTGAAGGCCCAATGCGCCGCTGCGTACACCGCTTCGGCCTCCTTCTGATAAAGGGCGGGCGCCTCCCGGAGGGGATCGTGTCCGCTTCGGAGCATCCACTCGGTCAGGCGGGCCTCACTCATGCGCCGTCGGCCCTGCTGTGCCGTCCAGCTGGCCATCCCCTCGCGAAACCAGATGGGGATCTGTCGGTCGCGCCAGAGCCAATTCGATCGTGTCCCAGCCTG
Source organism: uncultured Myxococcia bacterium (assembly GCA_964471535.1). Taxonomy (GTDB): domain Bacteria; phylum Myxococcota; class Myxococcia; order SLRQ01; family SLRQ01; genus CAYYHA01. Next base: position 4,647 of record CAYYHA010000110.1, read on the forward strand.
CTGGTACATCAGGCAATGGGTGAGCTCGTGGGTGAGCAGCTCGGCGAGGTTCCGCAGACCGCCCTCGAAGGGCCCGTAGGTTCGTGGCGACTGCAGGAAGATCTCGTCGTAGCGGGCCCACGCCCGCAGCCACGGATAGCCGATACGATGCACGGCCTCCTCGAGCGCGGCATGCGACGGATAGAGGCGCACGACCACCGGATCGGAAAAGTCACCCCAAGGGCGTACGCGTCGTGCCGCCTGCCGCAGCGCCTTCTCTACCTGTTGGGCGGCTTCGGTGTCCAATGCGAGATATTCGATCCGAAAGCGCGCGCCGGCTTCGCTGAAGCGTTGCACCTCGACCGTAGCGCCGGGACCCGTCCCCCGGACGGGGGCGTGGATGCACGCAACCGCACCGGTCGCGAGCAGCAGCGCGGGAAGGAGGCGCATGGACACCGTCGGCACCGGCCTCGCTAAAGGTCGATGAGGCCCTTGCGGATGCCCTCGGTCACCGCCTCCACCCGATTGGTCACGTCCAACTTCTGGTAGATGTGTTCCAGGTGTGTTCGGACGGTAGCCTTCGATACCTCGAGCACCTTTGCCGCCTCCGAGTTGGACAGGCCCTTGGCAATGAGCTGCAGGATCTCGATCTCCCGGTCGGTGAGCTGTACGGGCTCCTCCTCCAGTGCGTCCGGCGCCGGTCCGACCTGGCTGTCCTCAGGCGTCACGCGAAAGTGCCGGAGGAGGCGCCGGGCCAATGAGGGCTGGATGACACTGCCACCCGCATGGACCTCCTTGATGGCCTCGACGATGCGATCGGCTTCCGTTCCCTTGAGCAGATAGCCGGAGGCGCCCGCCTTGATCGCATCGAGCACGCGGTCCTCCTCATCGAAGATGGTGAAGATGAGGATCTCCATCGCCTCCCACCGCGACTTCACCCGACGGGTGACCTCGATGCCATCGATTCCCGGCAACCCTAGGTCGAGCAGCAGGACCTCTGGCGCAGGGTCGAGTTCCTCCAGCATCTCGAGTGCGGTCTCGCCCGAGGGTGCCGTGCCCACAACCTCGATCTCCTCGGGGAAGGTGGAGAGAAGCTTGAGCTGGTTCTTGAGGATCTTTGGTTGATCCTCCACCACCATCACGCGAATGCTCATGGCAAGTCCCCCGATGTATCGATCTTGAGGGTTACCGTCGTTCCTTCTCCCGGCGCACTCTGGATCTGGATTTGCCCGCCCACCTTCCGCGCACGCTCGCTCATGTTCGTCAGTCCGTAGTGGCTGCGGCGAGGGGCACGCGTGTCGAAGCCTTTGCCGTTGTCCTGGATCTCGAGCCGCAGGGTCGGTGCGTCCCATACGAGGCGAACCTGGGCCCGGCTGGCCTCTGCGTGACGGACGATGTTGGTCAGGCACTCCTGCAAAACCCGGAAGATGGTGAGCTGCCGCTCGCTGCCGAGGTCGGGGGGCCGACCTGTATGCTCGAAGTCGATGGGGATGTGCGCCCGCTGCTGCCATGTCTTGCAGTAGTCCTCGATCGCGGGCAAGAGTTCGAAGTCATCCCGCATCATGGAGATGTTGCGTCGAAGCTCGTCGATGCTCTCCTCTGCCGCTGACTTGAGCTCTCGGATCTCCTCCCGCAGCATCCGCCCTTTCTCGCCGGTCGTCGCTTGCTGCGAGAGGTTGTCTAGGAACTCGGCCTGAATGATCAGGGAGGAGAGGGTGGCTCCGAGCCCATCGTGGATCTCCCGGGCGAGTCGGTTGCGTTCTTCGATCACGGCCAGTTCCTTCAGCCCACGCTGCAGGCCCACGACCTCCTTGTGGTACGCCTTCTCCCGCTCGTTCAGGTAGACGATGACGTAGACGATGATGAAGTTGATCGCCGAGTACCAGAGGAGCACGAAGAGATCGAGCAGCGCCACTGAGTGGCCGTAGAGGAGCTGGTCGATCTTCGCCACGATGGGCAGCGTCAAGAGCGGCGGCAGGATGGCCAGCGGCTTGGGAAAGAGGATGACGAAGAGCGTGGTGAACATCAGCTGTGTCGCCAAGAGAGGCGACCCCAGCCCGCCGCTGGCGGCGATCATGTACACCATGACGAGGAGGTCGAGGCACAGGGTCACGAAGGTGACCCACGGGCCCAGCTTCGGCCGGTCCAGTACCATGAAGTTGACCGTGCTGTAGCCGACCATCAGGAAGTAGACGGCGAAGGCCCAGAGCGAGCGGATTCCGAAGGCCTCCGACCAGCCGGGGATGGCGAGCACGCCCAGCCCGATGAAGAGGAAGGCGAGCCGCGCATAGAAGAGCGCGCGGGCGCGTACCCGGAAGCGCTCGCGTTCGAAGTGCAGGGCGGTGTCCTCGTCCACCGCGAGCCCACGGCTGCTGAGGTAGCGCCGGACGGCAGAGCCTCGCCGGTCGTCGTTGGGAGGGACCGCGGGCGGCTCGGCGAGGAGCGGTGCGTCGACCTCGCTTCGGGGCTGGGCCATCTGCGGCAGTCTACCGCAGGTGGGAGCCGGGTCCGCCAGGGGCCCTCAAGGCCCCTTTGCCGCTGACACCTTCTCGCCAAGGCGGGCGCGGAGGGTCCGTCGCTGCACCTTGCCCGAGGGGCCCACGGGGAGCGCATCCACGAAGTGCACCTCGCGAGGGCAGAGGTGTGCGCCGATCCGGCGACCACACCACGCGAGCAGGTCGGGGGCCGAGACGGCAGCCCGTCTCCGCAGCACGACGAAGGCGACGACCTCCTCGCCCAGCCGCGTGTCGGGTGCGCCGACTACCGCCGCCGCGGCGACCGCGGGATGCTCACAGAGCACGCTCTCCACCAGCGACGGATAGACGGTGTACCCGCCGCGCAGGATGACGTCCTTCAGTCGGTCCACCACGTAGAGGCGCCCCGACTCGTCGAAGCGCCCCACGTCCCCGGTGTGGAGGAATCCATGGGCGTCGGTGGCGGGCTCGAGGTGCCCGTCCGACTCGTAGCCGGAGCACAGGTGCGGGCCCCGGATGTGGATCTCCCCCGTCTGGCCGGGTCGCAGCACCTCACCGTTGGGGGAGACGATGCGGATCTCGACGCCGTGGACCGGCCGGCCCACGGATGCGGGGACGGGGGGCAGCGGCGGGGCGTCGAGGGCGGAGAAACTCGCCTCGGTGAGCCCATAGCCCTGTCTCACCGGGGCTCCCAGCCGCTGCCGCGCCGTCTCGGCGACCGCGCCGGGCAGCGGTGCCCCGGCGGAGAGGCAGCCACGGAGATCCGGCAGCGGCGCCTGGGCCGCCTCCGCCAGGTCCGAGAGGAGGGTGGGTACCGCGGGGATCCAGGTCACGCGGTGGCGTCGCGCCGCCTCGAGGCTCTCCTCGGGGTCGAACCGGGGCAGGCAGACGACGCGAGCCCCGGTGGCCAGCGCGAGGAGCATCACCAGGCGGGCGCCGAAGGAGTGCGAGAGAGGAAGGGCGCAGAGCAGAACGTCCTCCCGGCCGAGGGGCAACGCGTGGCGAGCGAGGTGGCCGGTGTGGACGACGAGCGAGCGGTGGGGGATCCGAACCGCCCGGGGGCGGGCCACCGTACCCGAGGTGAAGAGGAGCAGCGCGTCGCCGGCCGGAGGCACCTCACCCTGCAGCGGGGGACCTGAGAGCGCGTCGAGGCGCAGCGGCTTCGGCCGCACCGACGCCTCCGAGAGCGCCGCGGCCTCGCGACATGTGGCCTGGGTGGCCCCATCGCAGACGAGGTGCCGCACCCCGCTCGCGTCGGCCCGCCTTGCGATCTCAACGGGAACGGAGCGGGTGGAGAAGGGTACCACCGTGGCTCCGGCGCGCAGCGCGCCGAAGAAGGCGGCAACGTAGGCGCCGCTCGCCTCGGCGCACAGGCCCACGCGCATCCCCGGCGCGACCCCCTCGGTGCGCAGGCCGCCAGCGATGCGCGCCGCCCAGCGCGCCAGTTCCCGTGCCGAGTACCAGCGCCCCGCCCTGGCGTCGCACCACAGGGGGCGGTCGCCCTCCCGCCGCGCCGCCTCCTCCAGGATCTGCCCCGCGAAATGGGTCATCCCAGATCCACCTTGGAGGGATCCAGCTTCGGCTCGGGCCACCGCATCTCGAGCGCCTCGAGCGCGTCTACCAGCACCTTTGAGACCACCAGGTTCCGGTACCACTTCCGGTCCGCCGGGATCACGTGCCAGGGGGCGTGTTCGGTGCTCGTGCACGAGAGGATTTCTTCGTAGGCGTCCGTGTAGGCGTCCCACTGGGCGCGCTGCTCGAGGTCCGCGGCGTCGAGCTTCCACCGCTTCTCGCGCCGCTCGAGCCGCGCCTCGAAGCGCTCGCGTTGTTCCTCGCGAGAGATGTGGAGGAAGAACTTCAGGATCGTCGTTCCCTCCTCGACGAGCATGCGCTCGAAGTCGACGATCTGCTGGTAGCGCCGCTTCCACGTCCGCTTGGGGAGCGTCCTCGCCACGCGGGGCACCAGGATGTCCTCGTAGTGGCTGCGGTTGAAGATCACCAGCTCCCCGGCGGCGGGACACTGCGCGTGGATGCGCCAGAGGTAGTCGTGGGAGGCCTCATGGGCAGAGGGCGTCTTGAAGGAGACGACGCGCACGCCTTGAGGGTTCACGCCGTCGAAGACGTGGCGGATCGTTCCGTCCTTCCCGCTGGCGTTCCGCCCCTGCAGGACGACGAGCACCTTCTGGGTCCGGTCCGCATAGAGCAGCGCCTGCAACGCCTGAAGTCGTGCGTTCAGCGAGTCGAGCAGCGAGCGGGCTGGGATCTTTCCGAGCGGGAAGAGCGTCTTCTCGCGGGGGTCGATCTCGGAGAGCCGAACCTTCGTCCCCGGAGTGATGCGGTAGCGCGCGGTATCCATGGCGTCTTGCTACCACGCACCCGTGGTGGAGGCTCGAGCCCGTGGGCCACCGCCGGCCGGGCTTTGGCTCCGAAGCCACGGCCGACTATCCTCCCGCCATGGCACGGTACGAGGCGGTGGTCATCGAGGCGCCAGGGGGACCGGAGGTGCTCTCCATCGACACGGTGGAAGTACGCGACCCTGGCTATGGGGAGGTGCGGGTCGAGGTCGCTGCGGCTGGGCTGAACCGGGCCGATCTCCTGCAGCGCATGGGCCGCTATCCCGCGCCGCCGGGTGTGCCGCCCAATGTGCCGGGGCTCGAGTTCGCCGGGGTGGTGGAGACCGTCGGCCCCGGGGTGCGCGAGTGGAAGGCGGGTGACCGGGTCATGGGGATCGTGGGGGGTGGAGCCATGGCCCGCGCGGTGACGGTGCACGCGCGCGAACTCGTCCCCGTACCCGCCGGCCTCTCTCTGGTCGACGCAGCGGCCATTCCCGAGGCCTTCATGACGGCCTGGGATGCCGTGGTCCGCCAAGGCGCTCTGGTTTCCGGCGAGTGGGTGCTCATCCATGCCGCAGCCAGCGGGGTCGGTACCGCCGCAGTGCAGATCGTGCGACGTATGGGGGCACGGTCCATCGCAACCACCAGGACACCGGCCAAGACGGGCAAGCTGAAGCATCTGGGGGCCGACCGCGTGGTGGTGAGCAAGGAAGGCTTCGTGCAACCGGTCCGGGAGATCGCGCCCGAAGGGGTGGACCTCATCCTGGACCTGGTCGGCGGCGATGCGGTTGCGGACAATCTGGAGCTCATCCGCACGACGGGGCGCTATGTGCTGGTGGGGCTCTTGGGGGGGCGGCAGGCCAGCCTCGACCTAGGGGTCGTGCTGCGCCGGCGAGTCCGGCTCTTCGGCACGGTGCTGCGCGCTCGGCCGCTGGAAGAGAAGATCGCCTTGGCGCAGGACTTCGCCCGGCAGGTCTTGCCGGGCTTCGACGAGGGGACGCTCGAGCCCGTCGTCGAGCTGGTTCTGCCCATGGTTCAGGTGGCCGAGGCGCATGAGACGATGGCGCGTGGGGCGCACGTCGGCAAGATCGTCCTCGCCTGGTAGCGGGCCCGAGGCGCCCGGTGAGCTGCGGACCGGTGAGTCGTTGGGGGATGTCTGCCCCTATCCGTCGCTGTCGCCGTCGTCGTCCCAGTGGCGGTGGCCGCGGGCGTGCTTCGCTTCCTTCACCTTGATCCGCACCGGCGGTGTGGCGACCGCCCCCGTCCAGGCATCGAGCCCGTAGCGCCGCCCGTTCCAGGTCGGTGGCACCCGGAGTTCCGCCGAGACGAAGTAGGTGCCCTTGCGATCGAGGCGGCACAGCGCCCCCAGATCGTCGCTGACGGTGATCGTCTGCGAGCCCTCTAGGGTGACGAAATCGGCGGGTGAGGGAAGCCGCCGCGGCGCAGGGCGGACGCGGCAGGGCACCCGCCGCCCGTAGCGGTCGGTCACGGTCCAGCGGATCATCCAGGGCTCGGGTCGAGGCATCTGCAGGCGGCCGGTCCGGCCGTAGACGCCCACCCGGAGCGTCACCTCGATGGGACCGCCCACTTCGAAGCGCCCCTTGTGCATGAGGGTGGCGGCAGGAAGGGCCACGGGTGGCGGCGGGCGCCGCAGCGGGGGCGGGGCGTGCCCCCGCGCGACGGTGATGGGGAGCGTCGTTCTCGCCTCTCCCGACCAGATGGGGAAGTCGCGGCCCCAGGGGCCGGGCACCCGATCCGAGGTGCGTGGCAGGCGATAGACGAGGGTCACCCTCCATCGGCCCGCCGACAGCTCGGGACAGATGAGTGAGAGGTCGATGTTTGCCGTCAGCCCCTGTCCCGGCCGGCGGACCTGCGCCACCGCCGCCGGCGAGAGGCGGCGGTCGAAGTGGCCGGGACGGCAGGCGAGGGGGCGGCCGCTCTCATCGAGGAATTCGAGATCGACCCACGCAATCGAGGGCGGGGCGAGCGCCACCGTATCCGGACCCAAGTTCCGCGCGGTGACGGTGACCACCATGGGCCGCCCGGCCGTAAACGGCTGCCGGACCGGGCGCGCCTCGAGGCGCACCTCGGCCCGGGCCTGGGGTGCCTCCCGGACGAAGGGCAGGCGGTTGCTCTCGACCGTGCCGGTGAAGGCGCGGCGGCGGTCCACCGGCCTTAGGGTGCGGACCGCCACCTCCGGCACCTCGTACCGGGCGAGGACGGTGTAGCGCCCCGGGGCGCCGATGTCGCAGTAACGCGCCAGATCGAGGCTCTCGGTGCGGCTCTGGCCGGCGGGCAGGAAGACGAAGTCGGCGCGCCCGAAGCCCCGCCGGGCCGCTTCGATGCAGCGGACCGCACGGCCGCGGGCGTCCCGGACTTCGAAGTGCACCGCGCCGGCCTGGAGCTTCAGGACATAGGCCGGCTCCGGTCCGTAGTTGGTGAGGGTGAGGTCGAGGGGGAGGGGGGCATCGGCCCGCGTGTACTTCGGCCGGGCCAGGTGCAGGGCCAGGTTGGCGTCGGGACGGGGCGAGACCACTTCGATCTCCGTCTCCGCGACGAAGGTCCCGGTGATGGCGTACATGCCGAAGGCGCTGCCGTCGTGGGTATACGGGATGCGGTACTCGAGGCGCACCCGGTAGCGCCCCGGCTCGAGCCGCCCGCAGAAGCCGTCGAGGTAGACGCTCTTGTCGAGGCGCCCTGCCACGGGCAGCCCGTAGAAACGGTCGGGGCGCAGGCGGCCGGGGCGGCCCTGCGGCGGGCAGCGGCGGGTGCGGCCCGCCGTGTCGGTGAGCGAGAAGTGCATGAACGCCTTGCGCAGCTCGTAGACGGTCACCGCCTCGCGGTTGCCGTTCACCAAGACGACCCGAATCGGCACGTGCTCCTCGGGCAGGAAGACCGCCTTGGCGGGCTTGAGCTCGAGGCGCATGCCGGCGCGCAGGCGGTCCACGTCCGGCACCTCGGGGAGCGGCGGTGAGGGGATGGGGTTGGGGT